>CACBOY010000028.1 GCA_902540995.1 uncultured SAR86 cluster bacterium | reverse complement strand
AGAGCGCTAGAGAAGAAGAAGTTTACATGGGAACTGTTCCTTTGATGACAGAGCATGGAACTTTTGTTATCAATGGTACTGAAAGGGTAGTTGTTTCGCAGCTGCATAGATCACCGGGTTTGATATTTGATCACGACAGGGGCAAAACTCATTCATCAGGGAAACTCTTGTACTCTTCTAGAGTCATTCCTTATAGAGGTTCTTGGTTAGACTTTGAATTTGATCACAAAGATCTTGTTTACATTCGCATTGATAGAAGAAGAAAACTTTATGCGACTATCTTGCTAAGGGCAATAGGTTTTACTTCCCAAGAGATATTAGAGAAGTTCTACGAAAAAGAAACTTATCTGATTGGTTCAAATAGTTATTCTTTGAAAGTCGTTCCCAGAAGAATGGTTGGAAAGATTGCTCCGTCAGATATTAAAGGTACTCAAGGAGTAATAATTGAAGCAGGTAAAAGAATTACTGCTAGACACATAAGACTGATTGAGTCTAGCAAGATTAAAACTTTAGAGATTCCAAAAGAAAGTCTCTTCAATCAAACAATTGCTGAAGATATTATTGATCCTTCAACCGGAGAAATCGCAATATCATGCAACACTTTGATCGATGAAGAAGTTCTTCTTAAATTGAGTGAGCTAAAACTAAAAGAAATTAACGTCCTTTATATTAATGAGCTTGAATCAGGTCCCTATATTTCAGATACCTTAAGATCAGATACTACTTCAAACTCACTTGAAGCCCTTGCTGAAATCTATCGAATGATGAGACCTGGGGAACCACCTACCAAAGAAGCTGCAACTCTCTTGTTTGAGAATCTATTTTTTAATGCAGATAAATATGATCTTTCTGATGTAGGAAGGATGAAATTCAATAAAAGGCTTGGCAGGGAAGAATTAATAGGAAAAGGTACTCTAGATAATGACGATATCCTTGAAGTTATAAAAACTTTGGTAGATATCCGAAATGGAAAACAAACCTGTGATGATATAGATCATCTTGGAAATCGAAGAATTAGGTCAGTTGGGGAAATGGTCGCTAACCAAGTTAGAGTTGGTTTATTGAGAGTGGAAAGAGCTGTAAGAGAAAGGTTAAACATTGCGGAGGCAGAAGAATTAGGACCCGCAGATTTAATTAATGCAAAACCAATAACCGCAGCAATCAATGAGTTTTTTGGTTCAAGTCAGTTATCTCAATTCATGGATCAAAATAATCCTCTATCCGAGGTAACTCATAAAAGACGGGTTTCAGCATTGGGCCCTGGAGGACTTACTCGTGAAAGAGCTGGTTTTGAAGTGAGAGATGTTCATCCTTCTCATTACGGTAGAGTTTGTCCAATTGAAACTCCTGAGGGACCAAACATTGGTTTAATAAACTCTTTGTCAGTATATGCAAAAGTTAATGATTTCGGTTTTCTTGAGACTCCTTACAGAAAAGTCGAAAACGGCAAGGTAACAGATGAAATTCAATATGTATCCGCAATCGAAGAAGGTGAATTTGTCATAGCACAAGCCTCAGTAAAATTAGACAAAAATAATAAATTTGTTGAAGAGCTCGTTCCAGTTAGATATCGAAATGAATTTGAGTTAATGACTGTAGATAGAGTTGATCTTATGGATGTTTCCCCTCAACAAGTAGTCTCAATTGCTGCAGCGCTAATCCCTTTTCTGGAACATGATGATGCTAACAGGGCACTGATGGGATCAAACATGCAACGTCAAGCAGTACCAACTTTATCAACAGAAGCTCCTTTAGTTGGTACCGGCATGGAAAGACTGGTAGCACAATACTCGGGAGATTGTATTATTGCTAAAAATTCTGGAACGGTTGAAAAAGTTGATTCGGGAAAAATAGTCGTAAGAAAAAATCTTAAAGAGATAAGTGCAACTGACTCAGCTGTTGATATTTATAATCTAATCAAATACACAAGATCAAATCAAAATACTTGTATCAATCAAAGACCCATAGTTAGTGAAGGAGATAAGATTTCTGCTGGAGATATATTGGCAGACGGTTCTTCAATTGACTTAGGCGAGTTAGCGCTTGGACAAAATATCAAAGTTGCCTTTATGGCATGGCATGGCTACAACTTTGAAGATTCAATCTTAATTTCAGATAAATTAGTTAAAGAAGACAAGCTTACAAGTGTTCATATTATTGAGGAGACTTGCACTGCAAGAGATACAAAGCTTGGACCAGATGAAATAACAGCAGATATTCCTAACGTTGGTGAGTCTGCTTTATCAAAACTTGATGAATGCGGAATAGTTCACATTGGAGCGGAAGTAAATGCAGGGGATATTCTTGTTGGCAAAGTCACTCCAAAAGGCGAAACACAACTTTCTCCAGAAGAAAAACTTTTAAGAGCAATTTTTGGAGAAAAAGCATCTGATGTTAAAGATACCTCTTTGAGAGTCAAAGCTGGACAAGATGGAACTGTTATCGATGTTCAAGTATTTACAAGAGAAGGTTTAGAAAAAAATTCTCGTGCTGAGGTAATAGAATCG
>CACBOY010000027.1 GCA_902540995.1 uncultured SAR86 cluster bacterium | reverse complement strand
AGAAAGCTTTTTCTTGTGATGAAACCTCTGCATTTGGCGGCATTATTGCTCTCAATAAAGCACTTGATAAATTTACTGCGAAAAAAATTATCGATAATCAATTTGTTGAAGTTATAGCTGCACCAGCCATTAATCCTGCTGCAAAAAAAATAATAGCTAGAAAGAAAAATGTACGTCTTTTATTAGTAAAAGATTTATTTCAAAAACCAACCGGATTTAAAACCCTAACTATGAACCAAGGTATTCTGGTCCAAAATGTTGATGACGGTGCGGTATCAAAAAAAGATCTCAAAGTAGTAACTAAGAAAAAACCAACTTCCAAACAAGTCAATGATGCTTTATTTGCTTGGCGTGTAGGAAAATATGTTAAATCCAATGCAATTGTTTATGCGAAAAATAATATGACTCTTGGTATAGGAGCGGGTCAAATGAGTAGAATCGATAGTGCTGAAATTGCCGTCAGTAAAGCCAAAAAAGCAGGTTTTAATCTCAAAGGAGCAACTATGGCGTCGGATGCGTTTTTTCCATTTAGAGATAGCATTGATGAAGCTGCAAAGAATGGAATCCAATGTGTGATTCAACCTGGTGGATCGATAAGAGATAAAGAAGTTATTGCTGCAGCTAATGAAGCTAATATGATCATGTTTTTCACCAGCATGCGTCACTTCAGACATTGATATGAAAGTTTTGGTAATAGGTTCTGGCGGAAGAGAACACGCGCTTGTTTGGAAACTTGCTCAAAGCAATTTGTGTGAAAAAGTTTTTGTTGCTCCTGGTAATGCCGGTACTGTTGATGAGCCAAAAACAGAAAACGTTGACTTAAGTGCCGAAGATTTAGACGGACTATTGGATTTTGCAAAAAACAAAGAAATTGATTTAACTATTGTCGGTCCTGAGGCTCCTTTAGTCTTGGGTCTGATTGATTTATTTGAAAAAAATAATTTGCTTTGTTTAGGTCCCAATAAACTTGCTGCGCAAATGGAAGGCTCAAAGATTTTCATGAAAGATGTTTTAAGGAAAGGAAATATTCCTACTGCAACTTATGAAGTATTTTCAGATCCTGAACCTGCTAGAGAATATTTAGAAACATGCGATATCCCAATTGTCCTTAAAGCAGACGGCCTTGCAGGAGGGAAAGGTGTAATTGTTGCTTTTACTAGAGAAGAGGCCTTAGAAGCTTTGAACTCTCTAATGGTAGATCAAAAACTTGGTTCCGCAGGAGATAATCTAGTTATTGAAGAATTCCTTAAAGGCGAAGAAGCTAGTTTCATAGTTTTGTGTGATGGAGAAAATGTAATTCCTTTGGCAAGTTCTCAAGATCATAAACAAAGAGATGATGGTGACAAAGGGCCTAATACAGGTGGGATGGGAGCATATTCCCCTACTCCCTTAATTACTAACGAACTGAATGAAGAGATTATGCAAGAAATAATTTATCCAACCCTGGCTGAATTAAAACGAAGAAACATAGAATATAAGGGTTTTTTGTATGCTGGTTTGATGATCGATGACCAAGAAATTAAAGTCTTGGAATACAACTGTAGGTTTGGGGATCCAGAAACTCAACCGATATTAATGAGAATGAAGAGCGATTTTCTCAGCTTATGTTTAAAGGCTGCAAAACAAGAATTAAGGGGAGAACAAATCGAGTGGGATGAAAGATTTGCATTAGGTGTTGTAATGGCTTCAAAAGGCTATCCTGGAAAATATGAAACTGGTTTTCCAATCTTGGGTATAAGAGAAGAGAATGAGACTACAAAGGTATTTCATTGTGGAACAAAGAAAGAAGGAGAAGAGATTCTTTCAAATGGCGGTCGGGTTCTTTGTGTTACTGGATTAGGAAATGATTTAGATACTGCTTTTGAAAAAGCTTATGAAGCTACTTCTGAAATTAGTTGGAGTGGCGCTTTTTATAGAAAAGATATTGGAAAAAGAAATCAGTAAATTTTAAACAAGTATTTCTCGAAGTGCTTTGCCTGGACTTGGCTTTCGCATGAAACTTTCGCCAATGAGGAAGGAATGAATGCCTTGCTCCTTAGAAGATAAAATATCTTCTCTTGAACTAATACCGCTTTCAGAAACCACAATCACATCTTTAGATATTTGCTTAGCTAATTCTATCGCTAAATTTTTATCGACCTCAAAGGTTGTGAGATCTCTATTATTAATACCTAATAATCTTGGACCGACAGACAAAGCTATATTCAATTCATCTTCTGAGTGAACTTCGATCAAAACATCCAGATTTAACTCTTCTGCTAACTGAGAAAAGTCCTTCAATTGTACTAAATCAAGAGCAGCAACTATCAAAAGTATACAGTCTCCTCCTGAAGCCTTTGTCTCATATATTTGATAAGGATCAATCATGAAATCTTTTCTTAAAATTGGTAATGCACAGGTGTTCCTTACCATGTCCAGGTACTCCAATTTTCCTTGAAAAAATGGTTCGTCTGTGAGGATACTTAAAGAAGTTGCGCCATTTATTTCATAATCTTCTGCAATCTTTTTCGGCTCAAAGTCTTGCCTTATAAGGCCTTTGCTGGGCGATGCCTTTTTAATTTCAGCAATAATA
>CACBOY010000026.1 GCA_902540995.1 uncultured SAR86 cluster bacterium | reverse complement strand
GTTAATCCACGCAGCTTACAACTAGATTTTATATGACAAAAATAAATAAACGAAAACATTCAGCTCCACTGGTTGATGGTCCTGAGCAAGCTCCATCAAGATCAATGCTGAGGGCTGCTGGTTTTGAAGATGATGATTTTAGAAGACCTCAAGTTGGGGTTGCTTCTACGTGGTCTAACGTAACGCCGTGCAATATGCACATCAACGATCTTGCATCATTGGTTTGCGATTCAATTGATCAAGAAGACTTGAAGGCAGTTTTATTTAATACCATCACAATTTCTGATGGAATCTCAATGGGAACTTTAGGCATGAGATATTCATTAGTTTCAAGAGAAGTCATCGCTGACTCAATAGAGACAGTAGTCGGTTGTCAGTCCTTTGATGGTGTCGTTGCAATTGGGGGCTGTGACAAAAACATGCCAGGTTGTTTAATTGGCTTAGCGCGATTAAATCGACCATCTATTTTTGTTTATGGTGGCTCAATCAGGCCTGGAGCAAACCATACAGATTTGGTCACAGTGATGGAAGGAGTCGGAAGTTTTTCAAGCAATAAAATTTCCGAAGAGGAATTAATTGCGATAGAAAAAACAGCTCTACCCGGACCTGGCTCTTGCGGAGGCATGTATACCGCTAACACTATGGCTTCCGCTATTGAAGCTTTAGGTATGAGCTTACCTGGAAGCAGTTCACAAGACGCAGTTTCGACAGATAAACAAGAAGATTGCAAGAAAATTGGTAATGCGATCAACAATCTTCTTGAAAAAGATATCAAGCCCACAGACATCATGACTAAAGAGGCTTTTGAAAATGCTATTCGTGTTGTAATCGCTTTGGGTGGATCAACCAATGCAGTACTTCATTTGTTAGCAATGGCAAAAAGCGTAGATATTCCTTTGAATATTGATGATTTTGAAAAAATTGGCAAAACCAGTCCATTATTAGCTGACTTAAGACCTTCAGGACATTTTCTTATGTCTGAGTTGAATGAGATTGGCGGTATACAACCTTTGATGAAAACTCTTTTAGATGCCAATCTTCTGCACGGCGATACATTGACAGTAACAGGTAAAACCATGGCTGAAAATTTAAGCGATGTTAAACCTTACCCAGAAAAGCAAAAAATTATAATGCCTTTGGATAAGCCCATAAAGAAAGACAGTCACTTGAAAATCTTAAAAGGAAACCTTGCTAGTGAGGGAGCTGTTGCGAAAATCACTGGGAAAGAAGGACATAGTTTTTCAGGCTCAGCTCGAGTTTTTAATTCTGAAGAAGAAACCTTAGATGCTATTTATGGTTCAAAGATTCAAGAAGGCGATGTAATTGTTGTTAGATATGAAGGGCCTGTTGGCGGGCCAGGCATGAGAGAAATGCTCAAACCAACCTCAGCCATTATGGGTCAAGGTCTTGGCGATAAGGTAGCTTTTATTACCGATGGAAGATTTTCTGGAGGCTCTCATGGTTTTGTAGTCGGTCACGTAACGCCTGAAGCTGCTAAAGGAGGGCTGATAGGTCTTTTAGAAGATGGTGATAAAATTACTATAGATGCCTCAAAAGGAACAATTGATGCAGATTTATCACTAAAAGAAATCGAAGAAAGAAAGAAAAATTGGAAAAATCCGAAACCAGTGCCAAAAAAGGGTGTTTTGGCAAAATATGCCAAGACAGTTCAATCGGCTTCTGAAGGAGCGGTTACAGATTAAAAAAGCTTGTTTTATTTGAATACGCCCTCATAATTAAAGTATGTCTAGACCCATCGAATTAACAGATGAAAATTTAGAAGAAACTCTTTCTAGTTCTTCAGTACCAGTGCTAGTTGACTATTGGGCTGAATGGTGTGGACCATGTAAAATGGTTGCTCCGGTCTTAGAAGAGCTCGCAGCGGAACTTGATGGCAAATTAACGATCGGCAAGGTTGATGTTGATTCCAATCGGGACTCAGCAGCCAAACAGAATGTGATGAGTATCCCTACTCTTATTTTATTTAAAGATGGACAGCCAATTGATCAAAGAATTGGAGCTTTAACGAAAAATCAACTTCAAGAATTCATTAACGAACATATTTAATACTCAAAAAAACTAGACTCATAATTTCTATAGTGGTACATTGCAATCCTACTTCCAGTAGAAACACTCATAATCTTTAATTTATAAAAACATCTAAATAAAATGCATTTAGGGGAACTTAAAGCAAAACCAGTCGAAGAATTACTCACGATCGCTGAGGGTATGGGTATTGAAAACTTGTCTCGTCAAAAAAAACAAGACGTCATTTTTAATATTTTAAAAACTCATTCCAATGGTGGAGAAGATATTGAAGGTGAAGGAGTTCTAGAAATTTTAAACGATGGGTTTGGATTCTTAAGATCACCCTCGTCCTCTTATCTTGCCGGTCCCGATGATATATATGTCTCACCAAGTCAAATTAGAAGATTTGGTTTAAAAACAGGAGATTCTGTTTCTGGAAACATTAGACCTCCAAAAGATGGTGAAAGATATTTCGCCTTGCTCAAGATAGATCAAATAAATTTTGAACCTTCCGACAAAACAAAAAATAAAGTTGCTTTTGAAAACCTCACTCCTTTATTTCCGGAAGAAAGAATCATCATGGA
>CACBOY010000025.1 GCA_902540995.1 uncultured SAR86 cluster bacterium | reverse complement strand
AAACTTTGGCAAGAAACTTATGACAGCAAACATAGGGCAGATGATCTTCTGCCTCAAGCTATATATGGCTTACCTGAACATTCTGCAGAAAAAATTAAAGCAGCAAATTTAGTCGCAGTACCTGGATGTTATCCAACTGCTTCCATACTTGGATTACTTCCAGTCATTCCATACTTACAACAAAATTCAAAAATTATTTTGGATGCTAAATCTGGAATAAGTGGGGCTGGCAAATCTTCCGTAGAAAATGGTCTTGAAGAGGATATCAAAGAAAATTTTAAATCTTATAATGTTGGTTTTCATAGACACCAACCGGAAATAAAAGACTTCTTAAAAACAGAATTCAATCTTGATCATGAGATCATTTTCATCCCACATCTTTTACCGCTTTTTAGAGGAGAATACGTGACGCTTTATTGTGAAGTCAGCCAAAATGATTTAGACCTAAATGAATTGTATGAAAGTTATTATGAGAGGCATAAATTAGTGAGGGTCAAAGAAAAGGGAGAAATTGCTGAAATCAAAGAGGTAATTAATACATTCTATTGTGATATATCCGTTTCATATGCTTTTCAAAGTAATACAATTATTGTTAATTCGGCAATTGATAACCTTTTAAAGGGTGCCGCAAGCCAAGCTATACAATGTTTGGATATAATGAGTAGCTGATATGGTTGAAAAATTTGTTCCAAAAGAACTTAACATTACTGAAAATGCTGTTTTAAAGGTTAAAAAACTAATAGCCGAAGAAAACAAAAAAAATCTTCACCTCAGGGTTTTTGTTACCGGAGGAGGCTGTTCAGGTTTTCAATATGGTTTTAAGTTAGATGATAATGCTGAAGACGATGATACGGTCTTGAAAGAAGACGAAGTATCGGTATTGATTGATTCTCTAAGTATTCAATACCTTTTTGGATCAACTTTGGATTATGTAGAAAATTTAGAAGGATCTAAATTCATCATTGAAAATCCAAATGCGACTACAACCTGCGGTTGTGGAGCTTCTTTTTCAATTTAGTTTATTACTTCGCCCATCAAACAAGGTTTAGATCCGGTAACGCTTGTTAGCTTAATTTTTTGTTTTTCTAGTCTTTTCTTTGCCAACCAGGCAAAAGTCATAGCTTCCACATCAAGCGGGTCAATGCCTAAATCTGAAGTTTTAAAGAATTGCAGATTTTCTATATTCAGTTCATTAAATCTATCCATTAAATAATTATTTTTTGTTCCACCACCACAAAAATAAATCTCATATTTTTTATTACAGTATTTCTTTAGGTCTCTCAAAATTGATTGAAATGTAATCTCGGTTAAGCCTGAAATTAAGTCTTCGTCTTTAAGCTTCTTTATTTCTAATGGATCAAATTTAAATTTTCTTAAATCATAGTTTTCAACTGTCTGACTTTTAGGAATAGGTCTTTTAAAGTAACTCTCATTGAGAAATTTCTTGATAGTATTTTTCAATACATGAGGATTTCCTTTTTTTGCCAGGAATCCCTTGTTATCAAATTGCTTTTTTCCATTAGTAATATTTTTCATAGCTTGATCTATGAGGCAATTTCCAGGTCCAATGTCCCATCCAAGAACTTTTCCTTTTGCAGGCAGCAAAGTTACATTCGTTATTCCGCCAATATTGACAATTGCTCGATTAACTTTTGCTTGAGACATATACTCATTATGAAAAGCTGGCGTCAGGGGAGCACCCATTCCCCCGTTTGCTATATCGCTTTGTCGGAACCCATAAACTACTTTGATGCCTGTAAGCTTTCTAACTAACTCTGGATTTCCAATTTGTAAACTAAAAGGATTTTTTCTCGATGAGCTGTGTTTTATGGTTTGCCCATGACTTCCAATGGCTTTAACCATTTGCTTATCTATCTTGGTTCTTTTAATAAGTTGGTTAACAGATTTACCTATAAGTTCACCTAGAATGTCATCTAACTCCGTTTGTCGCTTAGCGTATTTAGTAATTTTTTTATTTAGGACAAGTTCAAATATTTTATTTTTAACTGCTTTAGGTATTTTTTTTGAAAAACGATCAATAACTTCAATCGAGTTTGAAAAATCCACTAATAAAGCATCTATGGAATCTGCTGAAGTTCCAGAGAGAACTCCAATATATAAATCAGACTTCGGCATAAAATTTGAGGAATAGCTCATCAAGCCGATTGATCATTTTAATGGCATGATCAAAAAATTCTTTTTTTTCAACTTCCGATATTGGTTTCGCATCCGGTAGCTTCACGGTCAAGGGATTAGTGTGATTACCTCCAACTCTAAATTCATAGTGTAAATGTGGTCCGGTTGCCAATCCCGTTTGGCCAACGTATCCAATAGTCTCGCCTTGCTCAACCTTTGAACCATTGCTCAGTCTCGGATTGAATTTTGATAAGTGTGCATAGCGAGTTGAGTAGTCTTCGGAATGCTTTACCTCGATTAGCTTCCCATATCCACCTTTGTTCCCAATGAAAGATACTGTTCCTGAACTTGTTGATCTTACTGGAGTTCCAGTGGGCGCTGCATAATCTACTCCTGTATGAGCTCTAATTTTATTCAGTACCGGATGCTTTCTTTTGAGGTTGTAACGAGAACTTATGTAAGAAAATTCGACAGGCGTTCTTAAAAAAGCTTTTTTAACATTTTCTCCTCTAGTTGAAAAATACTCTTTTGTTCCTGACACGTTGGAAAAGAATCTAATCGCTGAAAAAACTTTTTTTCCTCTTTTAAATCTTGCAGCTTTAATGTCTCCATTTTTGATTTTTTCTCCTTTATAAAAATATTCTTCATAAAGAATTTCAAAACTATCTCCTGATCTAATATCAAAAACAAAATCTATGTCCCAGCCGAATATAAAAACTAAATCCATAATTACGCTATCTGATATTCCTTCTTTCAAAGCAGATTGATATAAAGATTCATCAATGGTCACAGATGCAAATCTTTCAATAATTTCAGGAATTCTTTCGTGATTTTCGATGGAGTAAGTATTGTCTTTGAATTCTGCTAAGACTCCCTTCAAACCATTTCTGGTTACAAATATTTCTTTAGGTATTTTGTTTTTACTGAATGAAATTTCTACAATATCGCCGGTTTTTATATTGGCAAGCTTCTCAGAACCTTTGGTTTTTATTAAGGCTTTTATGTACTTACTTTCTACTTCATTAGAGCTTAATATCTTTATTAAAGTGTCATTTTTATCTACTTTTATTTTTTTTGATAAGGCTCCTTTAAAAATTTGCTCATTTTGATTTTCTTGAAGAGTTATTTCGTCTCTGAAGGATGCATCTGCAATTATTTCTGGAGA
>CACBOY010000024.1 GCA_902540995.1 uncultured SAR86 cluster bacterium | reverse complement strand
TGGTTGTTTTTTTGGAGAAGATAGAAAATCCACTCAAGATGAAATTAAAGAACTCCTAGTGAATTGGGAAAATGTCGTAAAAGAAGGAAGAAATCCAGATTTAAAACTCTTAAAAAATAAAGAAAAAATAACTGTCAAAGATTCAGGAATGAAAGTGGTTGATTCTTTAAGAGACATTTTTGAGCAGATGCCCGCTGAAATGAGTGACTATGTAAAAAAGGTACTGAAATCTTTGGACAAGCAAGAGGAAAAATTAAATGATGCTTCTCTTACACCCTCAGGGCTTATCATTGAAGAATTAAAAAATGGCAATAAAACTTGGGAAGAACTAAATTTAGAGTTAGCAAAAAAACATGCAAACTCATTAAAGAGCCTAGAAACCGACTTAAATTATCTTTCGAAAGAAGCTAAAAGCTCCTTGGAAAAATTCAAAAAATTAGAGAAACATCAAGAAGAAGAGTTTGAGGTTTATCTTGATAAATTCGTGAACGATATATAAGGTTTATTTCTGTTTAAAATTAATTAATTTGGCAATAGGAGAATTATGAAAGCTTACGTCTGCAGAGAATTTGGTCCAGTAGATTCACATAAAGTTGAAGAAATAGAAGATCCCAGAGCAGAACCAGGAATGGTTGTGGTTGATGTAAAAGCTGCTGGTGTGAGTTTTCCGGATGTCTTAATTGTGCAGGGAAAATATCAGTTTCAACCACCCTTTCCCTTCTCTCCAGGAGGTGAGATTGCTGGAGTTATTTCTGAGGTAGGTGAAGGCGTTACTGATTGGAAAGAAGGAGACAGAGTGATAGCAATGGTCGGTAATGGCGGGATAGCAGAAAAAACATCTGCTTATGCAGCTACTTTAATGCCCTTGCCTGAATCAATGGGTTTTAAAGATGGCGCAGCTTTTCCTCTAAATTATGGAACGACATACTATGCTTTAAAACAAAGAGGAGAACTAAAAAAAGGTGAGACGCTCTTGGTAACCGGTGCAGGAGGCGGAGTTGGTACAACCGCTATAGAAATTGGTAAAGCAATGGGTGCCAGAGTTATAGCTGCTGCTAGTAACCAAGAAAAATTAGATATTGCTAAAAGATTGGGCGCTGACGAGGTAGTGAACTACGGTGATGGCGAGCTTAAGGAAAAAGTTAAAGAATTAACTGATGGCTTAGGAGCAGACGTTATCTATGATGCTGTCGGTGGAGACATCTTTTTGCAATGCATGAGATGTGTAAACTGGAAAGGAAGAGTTTTGGTCATTGGTTTCCCTGCAGGAATTCCTAAAGTTCCAACAAACTTAGCACTTTTAAAAGGTTGTTCAATAGTCGGTGTCTTCTGGGGGAGCTTTACTGGAAGGGAGCCCGAAGAGAATGCTAAAAATTTTGAAGAATTGTTTGCCTTGCATAGTAACGGCAAGCTGAAACCTGAAATTACAAAAAGCTATTCTTTAGATCAGGCAGTTGAGGCAATAAAATCTTTAGAAGATAGAACTGCTACTGGAAAAGTTGTTATAGAAATATAAAAAAAGGGAGGTTTCCCTCCCTTTTTCTAAATTAATTATTCAAATTTAATTTGAAGACTTAGGTCCCCAGATTGGGAAAAGAATAATAATTAAAACACTCAGCCACCAAATCACTCCAATTACACCAGGATATATAGAAAATTCAGGGGCAGATCCTGCTCCGTTCATAGCAATAAAATTTTCTGCCATTGGCGATACTTCTATACCTGAAGATTTAAGTTGCGAAAGTGAGTATGCAGTAGATCCACCAACATAGTCTCCGATTGCATTTACTTGAAGACCAAAAAATACTACTCCTAAACCAAAAACCGAACCTACGACTTTTGTAAGAATGTTGTTTGTGCCTTCACTTATTCCTTTTGAAACTCTAAATGCTACCCATACTAAAAACATCATGCCAACAAAATATATTGAGATGCCTACGTTCTGCATTGCAAAAAGGCTCCATACTTGTGTTTCTTCCATTTTTTTCCTCCTTAAATTTTTAAAATGAAATAAAAAAAGGGAGGTTAAACCTCCCTTTTTAAATTTTTATGATTTTGGCTCCGGGGCCGTCCAAATCGTTGCTAACAAAGTAAAAGTTATCAAAGCCCAGAAAACTATACTGATTGGATCGCCAGGTATAATTGAAGGGGTAACAACTTCGGTAGCACCGGTTGCATTTACAAATGCTTGCGCAGCCTCGCTAATTTCATCTAATTGAGACAAGCTGTATGCATAGTTGTTTATATTTGCAAACACTTGGCTAAACATATTTAAATTAAAAGCAATTACACAAAGCGAGACTACCGAACCTAGAATTTTTTGAATTAGGTTGGCCCCTCTTTCGTGTGATTGGTTTGCGCCTCTAAACATCATCCATAAAAGAAATATGAAGACGCCTGTGAAAATAGCATTTGACGTAAATAGCCCGTTATAGAGCATTCCTACTTGAAACTGATCCATATTTTTTTCTCCTATTAGTTATTTCTTGGTAACCAAATCAAAGAAAGAAGCATGATGGTTACAATTGCTAAAAATGCTATTCCTAAAGGAGTAGGGGTCGTTGCTGTTTGAGTCGTCCCAACATAATCAATGAAGTTTTGTGCTGCTTCAGGATTTGGAGCATTTTCTATATTCTCTTGAATTCTTCTAGCTGCAAAAATAAAAGTATTAGCCGCGAAAGTGTAAGCCTGCCAGCTTCCAGCTATTACACAGGCACAAAAGCCAGTTGATACAAGTTTGGTAATAAGATTTGAGGCAGGATTTTCTCCTGTCATATTTGCGACTCTTAAAGCTAACCAAATAGCAATAATTGTCCCTATAAAAGCCAAAGCGTCTACCAATCTACCGCTTTGGAAATTGAACATAATTTGTTCTGCGGTCATAATTTCCTCCCAATGAAATTTATCTGAGAATTATTCTCAATTAAGACTATATATAATTTTTTTAACTTTTGGAATAAATAGGTTTAATTGAAAGAAACTATACTTTCTAAAACTTCCGCCATTTTTTCTGGAGCATGAGGGGACTTAAAGAATCCAAAGTAATTACCATTTGGATCTATAACTGCGAGATTCATACTGTGGTCCATGTCATAGTTTAAATTATCAGAACCCACTACAGGGACAAAAGGCAAGGTCAAATCAGTAGCCAGCTTGTAAATAACTTCTATGTTTCCCGTGATTCCAGTAAAGGAAGGATTAAATGCCTTTGCATAGTCCTGCATTTTTTCTGGTGTATCGCGATCTGGATCAACAGAAATCATTCTAAAATTTACTTTTGAAGATACTTCTTCTGATAGATTGTTATTGGCCATTGCCATTTTTTTCATTGTCATGGGGCACATATCAGGACACGATGCGAAACCTAAAAATAAAACGTCCCAAGCGCCAACCAAATCATTATTTGAAAACGCAGCAT
>CACBOY010000023.1 GCA_902540995.1 uncultured SAR86 cluster bacterium | reverse complement strand
ATTGGTAGAACTTTAAGTTTTTTTCTAGATAATAGTTTTGGCACAGGTACCGCAATTGCTTTTGCAAATGAATTTATTGTTTTTGTAATTGCTTACTGGCGTTATACGAAAAGAGATTTTATTTTTTAAAAAACTTAAAGGTTCTTTTTAAAAAAATCCAGAGCATCTTTCTGGCATTGGCGTCTTATCGACCAGTCGCCTCCTGTGCTAGCGCCAAAATGGATTTCTCCCGATTCAAAAATTTTCAGTCTGTCTTCCGGCTGATTCATTACGAGCTTTTCTCCGGAGTCAGTTTCGTAGGTCATGTTGCCATCCTTAGCAACAGAACAAAATTTTTCAGATATCGCAATAGCATCAGGCCAATGCGTAACTGGATTTATGGAATCAAAGCTGTGCTCGCCTCCAGGGTAAGATATCACTGAGCTGTTACCACCAGATGCGTTTACGATATCTGACATTTGGTGCACCAAGGCTGCTGGAGTGTAATTATCGCTCTCGCCAACAAGGTTTAAGATTGGTCCCGAATTCCACCTGTTTTCCTCAGGTTTGATATACGTTGCTGGATAAAACGGCAAACAACATTTAAATCTTTCGCCATTGGGAGCTAATTTTTCAGCTAGGGGCTCCCAAAATGAATAAAAACTCACTGTTCCGCCCAGGCTCCAACCGGTAATACCAATTCTTGAAGAGTCAATATCCGGGTGTCTGGATACAATTTTAAGGGCCTCAAAAGTATCTACCATCATCATAGCTGCGGTGACAGACATCTGATCTTCAACAGTTGATGCAACGCCTCGCGAGTCAAAGCTATGTACCCTGAAAATCGCAAATCCAGCTTCTAAAAAATTTAATATGTGCTCATGATGATGCCCTGCCCAGTTATCGCTACCGTGCACACAAAATATAACTGGAAATGGACCGTTGCCCTTTTCGGGAAATATCAACCAGCCTTGTGCGTCTATTTGGGGAGCCTTATCTAGCTCATTTAAAATATGATAGAACTCAAAAGGATTAGACGATTTGTATTCTAAATATCCTTGCTGACCGCTTTTTAACTCTATAGTTTCATTCATTATAAAATAAGAACAATTCCCATCTCCCTTGAGAAGTGTTTAAGAAGTTTGGCATAATAATCTACCTTTTTTAACTAATTTTTATACCTGGAATAAACTTGAACTCAAACCTACCAATTGACGACCTTATAAAAATTGCAGTTGATAACGAAGAAGGCATCATTGCGAGTAATGGTGCGCTTGTAGTTACCACAGGCAAAAGGACAGGTAGAAGTCCAGCAGATAAGTTCATAGTCGATGACGAAATCACCCATGATTCGGTAAATTGGAACGCTGACAGCCAACCAATAGAGCCTGAAAAGTTTTCTAAACTTTGGCAAGAATCTGAAGATTACATTAAAGATAAAAATATTTTTACAGCCGACATGCATGTTGGTGCGAGTGATGAGCATTACCAGCCGGTTCACGTTGAAAATGAATTGGCTTGGCATAATGTTTTTTGTCAGAGCTTATTCATTAAACCAAACTCATTTAATCCTGCTGAAAAAGATGTATGGACTTTGAGATCTCTACCAAACTTTGAGTGTAAGCCAGAGCTACATGGCACAAACTCTGATGGCGCTATCATGGTCAATTTCAGTGAGAAGAAAGTTCTGATTCTTGGAATCGCATATGCCGGAGAAATGAAAAAGTCCATGTTCGGGGTTATGAATTTTATCTTGCCAGATGCAGATGTGTTGCCTATGCATTGTGCAGCCAATGCTGGAGCAGATGGAGATGTATCTCTGTTTTTTGGTTTATCAGGCACAGGTAAAACTACTCTTTCTGCTGATCCAGAAAGATGGCTCATCGGAGATGACGAACATGGCTGGGGAAATGGAATTGTCTTTAATATTGAAGGCGGCTGCTATGCTAAGACGGTTGATTTATCCCAAAAAAATGAACCTGTCATATGGAATGCTATAAAACACGGTTCAGTGGTTGAAAATGTCATCTTCAATCCTTCTACTTTGGAAATTGACTACACCGATCAAACTCTCACTGAAAATACTCGAGCGGTTTACCCTTTAAGTCATGTTGAGCAACACCTAGAAAAAAATTATGGCGGTGAACCTCAAAACATAATTTTTCTTACTTGCGATTTAACAGGCGTCATGCCGCCCGTTTCGATTCTATCTAAAGAGGCTGCTGCTTATCATTTCCTTAGTGGTTATACTGCTAAAGTAGGTTCGACAGAGTTGGGTTCATCATCTGATATCGACTCTACTTTTTCAAACTGTTACGGCGCCCCTTTTTTTCCAAGGCCCGCTAAAGTTTATGCAGAGTTACTTATAAAAAGAATAGAAGAATTTGGTAGCAAGGTTTTTATTGTTAATTCTGGCTGGACTGGTGGTCCTTATGGAGTTGGCAAGCGCTTTGATATTCCTGTAACTAGAGCCGTTATTAAAGCCATACAAGATGGCTCTATTAATGATGCTGAAACTGAAAAACTAGAAATAATGAATGTAAAAGTACCCACAAAGCTTAATGGTGTCGATACGAAGCTTTTAAATCCAGCTGAAACATGGTCTAGTAAGGATGATTATGACAAAGCTGCTAAAATATTGGCAGCAAAATTTAAGGAAAATATAGATAAATTCGATATCTCAGACGCAATCAGACAGGCTGGGCCAATTATCTAAAAAAAATTTATGACAAGGTCTTTGGGAGAGGCCTTATCGCTTCTGGCCGATAAGGGTGATATAAACCTAGAAAGTTCAATTTCTCGAGGAATTGAAAAAGAATCTCTTAGGGTTTCAAAAGATAAAACCATTTCAAGTGCTGATCACCCTTCCTCATTGGGTTCGGCTCTCACAAACAAATACATTACGACTGATTTTTCTGAGGCCTTATTGGAATTAATAACACCTACTCATTCCTCGGTAGAAGATGTCCTTAAAAATCTAGACGAAATCTGTAAGTTTGTTGTTGAAGAAACTCCTGAAACCATTTGGCCAAGCAGTATCCCATGCAAGATAGAGAACGAAGATTCCATCAGACTAGCTGATTATGGAACCTCAAATTCTGGGCTTCTAAAAACTTTGTACAGATCGGGATTGAGCTATAGATACGGCTCGATGATGCAAACGGTATCTGGCATTCATTATAATTTTTCCTTCAGTGATGCCTTCTTTGAAAATTTAAGAGGCGAAGAAGATTTACAGACTTTCAAAAATAAATCTTATTTGAGTTTAATAAGAAATTTTAGACGTAATGCCTGGATGATTTTATATCTGTTTGGATCGAGCCCAGTAGTGCCGAAAACTTTTATCACAGATAGAAAAAATTTCCTCCAAGAATTAAATAAAGAAGATTTATTTTTAGAATATGCGACTTGTCTGAGAATGAGTGAATTGGGCTACATGTCTAAAGCGCAAGATAATCTCTTCATTGCTTACAACAATATTGATGAATATTTGAAAGATCTAAAAAATGCTTTAACCAAAGAACACAAAAGATATGGTGAAGTTGGCGTCATTAAAGACGGCAAAAGAATACAAATA
>CACBOY010000022.1 GCA_902540995.1 uncultured SAR86 cluster bacterium | reverse complement strand
TCAGGAAAAGGCAGACCATGGGGAGAACATCATCTGTGTTGTTTTTGTGGCACCGATAGATTTTTTAGGCCTGGGTATGTTGGGAATTTAGTTAGCAATTGGATTCCATCTTTATCTGGAGTTGAAGATCAACTTAAAGCTGGCGCTAAAGTGGCCGACATTGGTTGTGGATTAGGTTCAACGACAATTATCATGGCTCAGACTTATCCGAATTCAACAATTCATGGATATGATTTTCATGGCCCATCTATTGAAGAGGCTAGCGCTAGAGCAAAGGAACTGGGATTAACTAATATTGAGTTTCATGTATCAGATGCTAGAGATATCCCAGATAATGGTTATGACTTTGCTTGTATCTTTGATGCTCTGCATGACATGGGCGATCCAGTAGGCGTTGCCAATCATATTAAAAATGTACTTTCCGATGAAGGAACCTTTATGTTGGTTGAACCTGCTGCTGCAGATAATTTAGAAGATAACCTCAATACTTTTGGCGGACTGGCCTATGGATTTTCAACAATAGTTTGTGTTCCTACTTCCAGAGCCCAAGACGTAGGTCTATGTTTAGGGGCTCAAGCTGGACCAAAAAGATTAACAGAGGTCTTAAATTCTGCTGGTTTTAATCATGTTAGAGAATCAGCAAGAACTGGAACGAATATGGTTTTTGAGGTCAAACAAGCTTAATGCCCAAGGAAAATACTTTTCTTGAAAAAGCTTTATTGGTTCAAGTTGAGACCACGAAGGTTAGGCGGATCTTAAATTTTGAAAATTCTTTTGAAGAGTTTAGAGACCTTGCCAGATCGGCTGGAGCCAATATTTTAGAAGAAATTAAAGGCAAGCAGGAACTCGCATCGCCTAGATATTTTATTCAAAAAGGTAAGCTGGAAGAGATAAAGCAAGCCGTTCATAAAAATAAAATAGGTTTGGTGATATTCAACCACGCACTTTCTCCATCGCAGGAGAGAAATATCGAACGCTATTTAAAGGCCAGAGTATTAGATAGAACTGGTTTGATTTTAGATATTTTTGCAAGACGCGCTTTTAGTCACATTGGAAAACTTCAAGTTGAACTCGCCCAATTGTCACATCTGTCTACTAGATTAGTTAGAGGCTGGAGCCATTTGGAAAGACAAAAAGGAGGAATTGGTCTTAGAGGTCCTGGGGAAACTCAACTTGAAACAGATCGAAGATTGATTGGTAATAGAATCAAGGCACTCAAAAAGAAACTGACTAAAAGTCATAACCAAAAATCCTTAAATCGTTACGCCAGAAAAAAAGGAAAAAATAAAATAGTCGCTTTGGTCGGTTATACCAATGCAGGTAAAACAACATTATTTAATGCTTTAACCGGTGGAGACGAATATCAAGCGGATCAGTTGTTTGCAACTTTAGATTCGGTTACCAGAAAGAATTTAAGTCCTGGAAGCAGGGCAATTTTATTTACTGACACTGTAGGTTTTATTTCTGAAATTCCAACGGAGTTGATTGAATCATTCAAAACCACTTTAGATGATCTTAGATCGGCAGATTTATTAATCCATTTGGTAGACATCAATGATCCAGAAAAAGATTTGAAACAAAAAGAAGTTTCAAGAATTTTGAAAGATCTGAATGTTGATAACATTCCACAACTTTTAGTGAATAATAAAATTGATTATCTTTCTGAAAAAAAGCAACAAGAGTTGGAATTTCAAAATCCTGAAGAACTTTTTATTTCCGCAGAAAAGAATATCGGTATTGAGCCTTTAAAGGAAAAAATAATAGAGAGAATCAGTAATGGGCTCTTTAAAGGTTGGGTATCGATTTCCCATCAAGCGTCAGCTGCCAGAGCTAGGCTTTATGAAGAAGGATGTGTTCGCGATGAGGTTATAAAGGATAACGAGTGGCATCTGAAATTAAATATCGGAAATGATTTACTCACCGATTACCTAAATTCATCGCAATTGAAAATTTTGCATGATGAGAATCAACAATCGTTAGAAGTTGGTGAGCCAGGCAGGACTTGAACCTGCGACCTTTTGCTCCGGAAACAAACGTTCTAATCCACTGAACTACTGGCTCAATACTTAAAATATTTTTAAATAAGCTTAAACTTTTCTCCGTACCAGAGATAGATTTAATTCCTTAGAGGTCTATAATCGCGACATGAAAAAAATCTTCTTAATTGCTGTTGTATCCACAATGACTTTTCTCTTCGCTGCAGACATGCGTGAAGATGCAATTTTAAAAAGAATTCAACACCTTGGTTCCGTCTGTACTTCTGCAGACTGCGGTTTGAAGACTTCTGGTCCAGGTTGGAAAGTTTCTACCTCGATGTTTGCTGCTCCAGTGCAAGTTACTGATGCCAGCGGTCGAGATGGAAAAACAGTTTATGAAGCTGCTTGCACAACTTGTCATGCTGCTGGAATGGCCGGCGCACCAAAATTTGCTGATGCATCGAGTTGGGGAGATCGACCTAATAAAGGCCTGGCAACTCTAACCATGAACGTTAAAAATGGTTTAAATGCTATGCCTGCAATGGGTCTGTGTATGGATTGTACTGACACTGAATTGGAAGCTTCTGTGCAGTATATGTTAGACGCTCTCTAAGTCCGCAATTCCCTTTTCTAAGTCATACCAAGAAACTATTTCGTTGGGCTTAAATTGCTTTTCCTCGGGCCAGTCGGCATCCAGCAAGTTAAGCCAAATTGCTTTCATGCCTAGTTTCACAGCTGCTTCAACATCATTTTCTGGGTGATCGCCCACGTGACATACTTCTTCAGGGCTTAATTGAGTTATTTTCAAAGCTTCTTCAAACATTTTTGCTCCAGGCTTGCTGTCATTTACCATTTCAGCGTTCAAATAAAAATCAAACAAGTGATCGATTTTCAAGGTTTCAATGCTGGCATTCCCGTTGGTTAAAACGCCAAGAGTGTATTTTTCTTTCAAAGATTTGAGAACCTCAAGGGTACCCTCGAAATAAGTAATATCGTGACGTAATTTTAAAAAAATATCAAAAGCGTCTTTTGACGTTGCTTTTGCATCTTCATCGGAAACACCATTTTCTGTTAATAATGTCTCAATAACTTTCATGCGTAGCTCAGACAAGCGATGTCTTAGAGAATTATCTTTTGCAATGAGCTTTTGCCACATCTTTTGCTCCTGCTCTGTGAACAAAACTTTGGACATGTTTGGAAATTTATCGATTATCCAGTTGTTGGATTCTTTGTGCGCGTGGATGATGACTTCACGCAGCGGCCATAGCGTGTCATCAAGATCAAAAGTTACTGCTTTAATTTTCATTTTTTATTTTTTGCATGTGGAAGTACAATGTCGGTCCAACCAAGATTGGCTATGGCTTTTTGACTAATATCACTCACACTCATACCAACCATCACAGATACGGTGAACGTACTGTTTACTAAATTTCTCCCGAATTCTGTTGCCTTGCCATACTCCTTATCAAAATGAAGCGGATGAGTATTCATGGTTAAAAGCGTAAACCAGGTGTTGTCCGACTCGGTAATGGTTCTACCAGGACGGTGTTCGTATATGTGGCCTACTTCAAATTCTTCAAAGTAACGACCAAAGGATTCTCTAAATCTATTGTTACCTAAATCTTTGCTGGACTTTGACATGCTAGTCCTCCTGTTCTTTATCTCCTAAAGATAATTTTAAACGCATCGCTTCTGCAATAGGCTCGTCAACCATTTTGCCATCAATTTTAACAGCTCCGCCATCCATCTTTTGGTATTCCTCAAGGACTTTTTTGGCTTCCTCTTTTTCTTCTTTGGTAGGTTCAAACGCATCATTAATAAAATCGATTTGCGAAGGATGAATCGCTGCTTTTCCTGTAAAACCAAGGTTCTTCACTTTTTCAGCCTCTTCTATAAGACCTTCTTCATTATCAATATAGAAAAATGGCGCATCTATGGTAAATAGATTGTACATAGCTGCGGCTAAGGCTACTTTGTGGCGAGCATACAAAAGCGGTTCCCATGCTAATTTAGAACCCATACCTGCAGAAAAATCAGCGGCTCCAAAAAACAAACCGATGACTCCTTTAAATGCTGCTATTTGTGTAACGGTATCGACTGCTCTAGGCGTCTCAATCAAAGGAACTAATTTGTTTTCGAATGCAATCATTGGTGCAAGCGTTGCTAAGAAATCAAAACTTTGTGTTTTGGGAAGAATGATAGCCTCGATTTGATCTTCAAAATCCGATAAAGCATCAATATCCTGTCTGCCGTTTTCATTCATGGCATCATTGACTCTTACAAATAAAGGTTTGGTAAATACGTTCCCTTTTTTTAAAAGACCAATCAATTCTTCGCGTGCATCGATTTTTTTATCTTCTGGGCAACCATCTTCAAGG
>CACBOY010000021.1 GCA_902540995.1 uncultured SAR86 cluster bacterium | reverse complement strand
AGCAACAATATCTTGAACCCGGTGAGAGCATTTCGATCCCTTTGAAATTTGTCATCGATCCCGATTTGCCGGCAGATATTTCTTCTTTGGCTTTGGGGTATACTTTGTTTGACATTACAAAAGATCAAATGACGAAGCAAGCGAGCAACTAATATGAGTTCAGATTCTTCTTATTACGTACCTGAAAGCAGCAAGCTGCCAATTTTCATGGCTTTTGGTTTGCTTCTTTTCGTATTGGGCGCGGGCAGTACGATTAATGATTTGGGTAAAGAAAGTTCGAATTCTTATATCCTTCTTATGATTTCTTTTGCTGTTATTTGGGGAGTAATGTTTGTTTGGTTCAGCAATGTAATCAATGAAAACAATAAAGGAATGTATAGCGATCAGCTCAACCAATCTTTTGTTTGGGGCATGGCTTGGTTTATTTTTTCTGAAGTTATGTTTTTCTTTGCATTTTTCCTAGCACTTGGCTATGTCAGAATGTTTTCTGTGCCGTGGCTCGGTGGGGAAGGCGAAAAAGCGATAACGAATATTTTGTGGCCAGCCTTCGAAGCAACTTGGCCGGTCATGGTAACTCCTGACAACGAAACTTTTCCTGGAGCTGAAAAAAACATGAACATGCCAGGGATAACCAAACTGCATACTTGGTTGCCTTTCTGGAATACTTTGTGTTTGGTGACTTCAAGCGGAACCATTGCCTTAGCTGAGGCAGCACTTAAGAAAGGCAAACGAGCGGCCTTTAAAAGCTGGATGGTGGTAACCATTTCCTTAGGTTTTATTTTTGTCTTCTTACAAGGCTTGGAGTATTACGAAGCCTATGCACACATGGGTTTAACCTTAGGTGCCGGTATTTACGGTACGACCTTCTTTTTGCTTACTGGGTTTCACGGCTTTCATGTTTGCTTAGGAGCAATCATCTTAACAATTATGACCATACGTGGTTTTGGCGGCGCTTTTTCTGAACACGATCACTTTGGCTTAGCCGCCGGATCTTGGTATTGGCATTTTGTGGATGTTGTTTGGATCTTATTGGTATTAGTAGTTTATGTGTTTTAACCCCAAGGGGAATTAAGACCAAGTTGACCTGTGTATAGACCGTATCCAATAGTCAATAAAAGCAGCATCGCTATAGTAACTCTTACTCTTAAAGTATAAATCGCCCTAGAGGTATTGCCTTTGTCTTTCAAAAGAAAAAACGCGCTTGAAAAAAGGCTTACCAGCATGGCAAGGGCGAGGACTGCGATTATGAATTTAAGCATTGGTTATGAAAGTTTCTGAATACTTGATTTTATTGATTTTTGTTATCGTCTTTATAGGGTCATTATCTCTTGGTATTTGGCAAATAGACAGAGGCTATGACAAAAAGGCATTAGAAAATACTTTTTCTCAGAGACAATCCTTGCCAGTCGAAACGAATCCAGGCGAGCTCAATCAAAATTTATATTATAGGAATATACAAATTTCTGGGATTTTCGGTAAAAAAAATTTTTTTGTGGATAATAAAACACTTAACGGCAAAGCTGGATATGTGGTTTTTTCTCCATTTACTTTAGCTGACAGTAAAAAAATACTCGTTTCTAGAGGCTGGATAGAATCTGATCAAAGAGATTCTTTACCAGAGCTTTCTTTGCCTCAAACAAATTTAAAACTAGATGGAATGATAAGACCTTTTTCAAAAGACTTTGTATTAGAAGATCAGGCAAAACAAATTGCAAACAACTTTATTATTCAAGGATTGGATAAAGAATTGATGGAAGATTTAAGTGGCTATAAGTTTTTACCTTATGTATTTGAACTCTCTGCCTTATCGAATTTAAGTTTGGAGCCTATTTGGCGACCAACCTCATTGAAATCAACTAGGCATTTTGGTTACGCCATCCAGTGGTTCGCCCTAGCTCTAGTAGTTTTATTCGGTGGTTATTATTTATTTAGAAAAAAGCAGGTGACATGAAAAACAAAGGCTTTCTTATAGCAATGATAATTTTTGGAACACCGTTTTTGGTTATCTCTTTGTCTACCTTTTGGTATTACGCAGGCCTTGGACCCAAAGCAACGGTTAATTATGGAACCATGATAAATCCGCCGGTTGACCTCGGCAGCTTGGAACTTGAACTGGATTATCAACCGCTAAATATAGATTCGATGGAAAGAAAGTGGATGATCATCCACTTCATAGATGAGCGTTGCAATGAAGCCTGCTTGGAAGCCTTTTATTTTTCCAGACAAATTAATACTGCAATCGGCAGAGAAAAAGATAGGGTAAAGCGCTTTTATGTCGCCTCATCAAATACAAATGAAACGATAAAAAAACTTTTTCAAGACGAAACCAACTTGACTCCCATATCTGCAAAGAATTTAGATCTCTTAAGACAAAAAATGATTGAAGCTGGAATAAATCCATTCATTCAACCTGGTTTTTTCCTGGCAGATCCTCTGGGAAATATTATTTTGTTTTATCAAGGAGACATAGATCCAAAAAAAATCTTATCGGATATTAAAAAATTATTGAGAGCATCAAAAATTGGCTAATTTAAAAAGAATACAATTAATCGCTTTGCTTGGCATTTTTCTGGCCTTCACTGTAGTGGGGCTTGGTGCTTGGACAAGACTAGTTGATGCAGGTTTAGGTTGCCCAGACTGGCCTGGCTGTTATGGTTTTGCCATTTGGCCTATGTCAGAAACGGAAATATCTTTAGCCAACGAACTTTATCCAGAAAGAAAATTTGAAATTGAAAAAGCAGTTCCGGAAGTGGTGCATAGATATTTTGCCGGTTCTTTGGGTCTCTTGATTATTGGACTTTTTCTTTATGCGGTTTTTTCCAAACCGAGAAACTCCTTCATTGTCAAAATAACTTCAACCATGACAGCACTCGTTTTGTTTCAATCATTACTTGGCTATTTTACAGTAAGTTTAAAATTATGGCCTCAGGTTGTTACTGCACATTTACTTGGAGGCTTTGCGACCACCACCTTGCTCTTTTTAACTTATCTGAAATTAAAAGAAATAAATTTAGGCAACATCAATTATTTTTCTGTATCCAAGAATACTCTTAGGATTATAAACATAGCTTTCCCAATCTTGATTATTCAAATAATCCTTGGAGTTTGGCTTAGTTCTAATTATGCAGCTTTGGCTTGTTCAGACTTTCCTCTTTGTAAAGGACAAATTCTGCCTGATGCAGACTATGTTAAGGGCCTAAATTTTGCTCAAAGAATAGGCCCTGATTATTTAGGAGGGCAGCTGGATCACCAATCAAGGGTTGCAATTCATCTGGTGCATAGATTTGGTGCATTAATCGTGACTTTGTATTTTTTATTTTTGGCATATTTATTCGCGAAAGAAAAAAATTATTTTGTTTCTGGTCTAATTGGTGGCTTGCTTTTCCTACAACTTGCCTTAGGTATCTCAAACATTATTTATAGACTTCCGCTTTACGTTGCGATTGCACATAATCTTGGAGCTCTTTTCCTATTGTTGGGATTATCGTATGCTAGGTTAAGGTCTCGTGAATACTGAAGCAATTTCTCAATCTCAAAAGTTTCCAATTTCTGGATACTTAAAGCTTACCAAACCCTCCATAATTTACTTGCTGGTTTTGACTGCAGCAACTGCAATGTTCTTGGCAGATGGTTTTGCTGGAAACTTATCTAAAGTTATCTTTGGTCTTTTTGGTATAGCCTTAATTGCCTCCTCAAGTGCAGTCATCAACCAAATTTTAGACGTTGAAATTGATGGCAAGATGGCAAGAACCAAGAACAGACCTTTGGTTAAAGGAGAAATTTCAGCTACTAGTGCAAAAGTATTTTCAGGAATCTTGTTAGCCTCTGGAACGATACTCTTATTAATTTTCAACAATGTTTTGACTCTCTTGCTGACTTTACTTACTTGGGCCTTTTATTCTTTCTTTTATACGAAAATTCTTAAGTTTGCCGGTACGCAAAATATTGTTATTGGCGGTATTGCTGGCGCAATGCCTCCACTTCTTGGGTGGACGGCAATAACCAATTCTATAGACGCTCTTCCTCTATTAATGGTCTTAATTATTTTTATTTGGACGCCACCTCATTTTTGGGCTCTGTCTATTAACAGAAAAGAAGACTACATTGCAGCAAAGATACCAATGATGCCAGTTATAAAAGGAACCGAGTATACAAAATTACAAATTGCACTTTACTCAGTTTTGCTAGCTGTGATTTCAATATTTCCTTTTGCGACTGGCTATCTTGGTGGATTTTATTTTTTAAGCGCAACAGTCTTAAATGCTGCCTTCATTGGTCTAGCAGTTGCACTGATTTTTGATAAAAGCAACAGATTAGCTTTGCCCTTATTTCTTTACTCTATTGTTTTTTTAACAATATTGTTTATATGCATGGCCCTTGATAAATTAATCCCAATTCAACTATGAGCAATAATAAATCTATAAGAATAACCGTTGCTTCGTGT
>CACBOY010000020.1 GCA_902540995.1 uncultured SAR86 cluster bacterium | reverse complement strand
CTAATTTTTTTTATGGGAAAATCTGAGCTGTCATATCCATTTAAGATGACAGTAACTGGAATTCCTGGATAACGCTTTTCATATACTTTTTTCAACCAATCTGCATAAACAATGAAATGTTTTGCATGTCCAAGAACAATCTTTTCTAACTTTTCATGTACCCATCTGTGAAATTTTGTAGGAAGAATTAGATACGGATCATCAGTCCAAGAATCTCTAAAGTCTAACACTAAAGGCGCGCCGGTAGCCTTACTTAAAAAATAACCTAAAAGACCGTTAGTATATGTTGGCAATGAAGCTAAGATTATAGGATTATGTTGAGATTTTATATGCTTTAGTCCAGAAAAGAATGCAAATGGGATCCATCCTATGTATTGATCCGGAAGTCTACAGTAGTCTCTTATTTTTAAAGCCAGCTCAAAAAAAAAGTTCTTAATATTTAACTTTATTGACTCATTTCTATTATTTGGAGTTACTGTTTTATGATTTGATTTAAGGATGTCTGCAATGAACATAGGATCCAATGAAAAAGATCGAATAGTTTCTACACTTATAATCTCTTCAAGCAGACTTGCATCAGCTGTCTTCTTTAAAATATTTTTGATGGTAATAACACTTGGACGAATACCCGTTTCGGGAAGATATTTTACAAACTTTACAATTCTTTGAACTCCTGAACCGCCTCCAGGTGGAAACGCATGTGTTACAAAAACTACCGATGGATTAAAGGGTTTATCCTTCATATAAAGCCATTTTTAATAAGTTCGTCAACAACAATTATTGAAGCATCGCCTTTCCCAAAAAATTCTGGTTTCTTTTTAGGCAAACTAGCTTTATAAGTCTGTTGAAATGTATCTCTCATTTTATTACTAATTATCCAATCTCCCAAAAGTAGCCATCCACTTTTAATCAAATCTGGCCAAGGTCCAACTGGCAGCATTAAAATACATGATTTTCCAGCAAAATAGGCTTCTTTTTGAATGCCTCCAGAGTCTGTTATCACAAAATCACATGCATTAATGTAGGCAATGGATTCAATATAGCCTAAAGGCTCTAACAAAGTGACATTTTCAATTGATTCATATTTTTTTGTTAACCCAAATTCTTCAATTCTTAATTTAGTCCTTGCATGTATAGGAAAAAATACCTCACAATCACAATCATTTAAAAATCTTAAAATTTCATAATGCGCCTCAAGGCTGTCTACATTTTGTGGACGGTGCAGTGTTAAGTAAATATTCTTTTTTTTCTTATTGACTGTAACTTCTTTTTTTCCAGAATATTTAAGAAATGCATCAAACATAACATCACCAGAATTAATAACTCCTGTGCTTATTCCTTCACGCTTTAGATTTTCAATAGATGGTAAATCACAACAAAACCTTAACTTTGAAAGATGGTCAACGATTAACCTATTTGACTCTTCAGGAGTATCGAAATTTCCTAGCCTTGGTCCTGCCTCCACATGTGCAATAGGAATATGCAACTTTACTGCAGCCAATCCTGCTGCAAGTGTTGAATTTGTATCTCCAAACAATAGAAGTCCTTTAGGCGCAATTTCCAAAAATATGAGCTCAAGCTTTTCTAAAATTTCAGCTGTCATCGCTCCGTGTAGGCTAGAATTTAATTCTATTTGAATATCTGGCTTTGGGATATCCAGTTCCTTAAAAAAGATATCGCTCATTTGATGGTCATAATGCTGTCCAGTATGAATAATAATGTACTTTAAAGATTTTCTATTAAGCTCCTCTATAACAGGAGCCATTTTTATAAACTGTGGGCGATTACCGACTACTATAACTAATCTATTTTTAGGAAAATTACTCAGAGTTTTGTGAATCACAAAATTATCCTTAAAGTTAGCTAGTATTTTTTTGTATACTCAAAGTTTTTGGAGATTTTATATTTAAGCGCTGTAAATAACGCCAAAAAATTAAAATCAAGAATCCTCCGCTGAGCATCAAACTTATTAGAGAAGCTCCTACAAGAAAAAATGCAAAAAGAAGAGACATGTAACTCAATGGGGGCGGTGAATATTTTGAGAATAAAAGCAATAGTCTTCCAACTATGAATCCAAAAATAAAGACTCCTATAGTGCCAAAATTAACATAAGCATCTGTGATAAATACTGAGTTGGCATTACCTATATCATTCCAACCGCCAAATTGATGAGCAAAAACCATACGTTCAATATTAGTTTGTTCCTGACCAGTTATTGTTGCGATAAAGCCACTAGTAGTACCTAATAGTAACTCTGAGTTAAGTTGCTCGCCATGAACAAAAAGGGTATCTCTAGCCGTTAAAACTGGAATGACAAGAGATCGCCAAAATAAAAAATTAATAGGAGAACTCGATCCATAAGAAACTGTCAAAAAACTCTCTGCATCAAAAGCCTCATTCTCTGCTTCATTGAATCCAGCTAAACTAATCATTGATAAAAGGACAAACATTCCAGCCGCAAGTACAGCAATAATCCTTTTATTTGATATATTATTTCTGGAAACGTATAGAGCTATTAATGGTAAAAAAAAGTTGAGAAACATTGCTTTAACTAGAAAAGCTATGCTCACAAAAAACATGAACGATAAAGCTAGATATCTTAATTTGTGTCTCATTTCAAAAAGAATCGCAATGCAAAAAGGCATTATTGAAGAGACATACAAAGAAAAACCATAAGAAACTATATTCATAAAGCCACTGCGTTGTTTAAGAAAAGCGCCTCGCTGTTCACTCAAAGAGGATGCGTCATCTCCTGTAAAAGCTCCGATTAAGGGAATAGAATTCTCCGAAATTATGAATATAAAAAAAATAAAAATAAATATGAAACAGTTTAGGATTACAAAATCGTAATTGCTTTTTCTAAATAATCCAACACCTTGTATTTTTTTAAAATAATTTCGTGATCTTAATTTATACTTTCTATGTCCAAATAAGATACCCAAAGCGGCAATGGCTGTTAGTTGTGATAGAAGAATAAAGTACTCATCTTCAAAAATATAAAGCCCAATTAAAGCCGGAAGAGCTCCGTAAAGAAAAAGGATTCCAGCAATTAAAAGCAAATATGCATTTCGTGGCAAAAATAAGCTAGCTAATTTCATTAGATTAGTAACTCCTTAAAAAATGGAAAGCTTAAGAGTACCACAACACCAAATATCAGCCATATAAATGTAACCCAAAAATTTCCTATAAATGCTTTTAAAACAGACAACCATGGAGTTTTTACAACTCTGAATAACGCAATTAGATAATAACCATAAAATATTGCTCCTGATAAAGCAAAAACTTCAACTATAAATTCAGGAAATAAAAATGCTGCTGCTGTTACAGCTCCTGTTCTAACAAGAAGTCCTGATGCTTGAAGTTGTGATCCAAGTTTTTGCCTTCCTATGGTCGTAAATGCTAGTGATAGTGGAGATGTCATAAATTGCAGTATGAACCAAGGTGTCATAAACCTAACCATTTGTCCTGCTCGTTCCCACTCAGCTCCAAATATCCAAACAAATATACTTGGAGAAATTATTCCAGCAAATATCAGAGGTCCTGTGCCAAGAGTACTAAGTCTCTTAAGCATGAGAATATTAAAGTCAGATAGCAATCCCTCACGATGTGCTTTTGGTGCCTCAGAGTAATAAATCTGTCCAACAGAATTTCCTACTAGGACCATAGGTACTTGCAACATATACATTGAAATTGCCAAGTAACCTGCTTCAGGGCCAATTCCAAAAGAAGCGATCATTAAAATAGGTAATTGGATTGCTCCACTATTAAACAGAGCTTCCCAAGTAGAATACATTGGAAATTTTTTATTATTTTTTGCAACTCCTGAAAATTCGCTTATCTTAATACCATGGGTTATTTTGTTTCTTAACATTGTTACACCCATGAGAAAAGCGCCTACTATGCTATTGAATAAATAACCCAATATGAGCCCTAAAGGTCCTAATCCTGATAAACCCATAATAAGTTGTGCACCACTAGCGCTTGAAGCCTGTAAAACACGTATACCCGCAATAAATTTAAATTTTTTTAAACGTGTATACCAATTTTGCACAATACTGAATGATGCCAAGCTTAATATTGCTAAAGGTATAAGCCAAATATATGCTTTTCCAGAAAAATTTCCCAAGATAGAAATGATCCATTCAGAAGGAATAATACTTAAAATTATAGTCACGAGAATCACACACATCATCGCAAAAATAAATGAGGTTGCCACTAATATCCTAGCTTCCTTTTCCTTTTCGGCAAAGGGAATTGCGATGTCATACCTTAAGCAAGCTACGATGGCTACAAGAGAAGTAATAGCATTAAAAGCAGCCAACATCGCAAAATCCTCAGGTGAATAAATTCTGGTTAGAATGGGTAAAGTTAGTGCGGTTATTAACTGGCCAACAACAGTACCGCTCACGAGAGCACTCATTGATTTAACAAATGTCGTACTTGAGCTTTTTTTTTTCACTTAGAAAAATGCGTAACTATTTCAGAACATATATGTGACATTTCCTTCTCATTGAGATATGGATGCATAGGAAGACTAAGAACAGTCTTTGATAATATTTCAGATTTTTCTAGACCACAACTTACTGAAGGATGATGTTGGTACCCAATTTGCTTAGATAGTGGAATTGGATAGTAAACTATAGTTGGTATACCTTTTACTTTAAGACTTTTTTGTAAGTCGTCTCTATACTCGGATTTTATAGTGTATTGTGCCCAAGCACTTTGATTATGGGGTATTAACGATGGAACTTCACAAACTGACGATAAAAGATTGCTGTACTTATTTGCTATATCTGATCGCAAACTAAGCTCTTTTGGGAATATTTTCATTTTCTCAATTAATATTGCCGCCTGAATAGTGTCAAGTCTCGAATTCAACCCTACACGGATATTATCGTATTTCTGAGATCCTTTGCCGTGTAGCCTAATAGAGTTAATGATTTCTGCATCCTCATCATTATTGGTAAAAATTGCCCCTCCGTCTCCATAACAACCCAGTGGTTTTGCAGGAAAAAAGCTTGTTGTTGTAGCATCTCCCATGCTGCCAACGCGCCTTCCTTTAGACATACCACCAAAACTTTGTGCAGCATCAATTAGAACTTTTATATCTTCTTCCTCAGCAATTTCAGTAATTGAATCAATTTCAGCAGGTTGGCCGAATAAATCTACAGGTATAACAACTCTTGGCTTCAATCCCATATCACGAGAATCTATAACTGCCTGCTTGAAACTTTTGGGATCAATATTAAAAGTATCAGAACAAACATCCACGAAAAAAGGTGTAGCGCCAAGTTGAGCAGGTGCTTCAGCAGTTGATACATATGTAAATGAAGGAACAAATATGGCATCTCCCGGCCCTACATCCCAGGCCATAAGAACTAGAGAAAGAGCATCTGTACCATTTGCGCATGAAAGTGCATATTTAGCCCCCGTAAATTTTTTTAAAATGCTCTCAAAATCTAAAACTTCGGGACCCATGATAAATGTTCC
>CACBOY010000019.1 GCA_902540995.1 uncultured SAR86 cluster bacterium | reverse complement strand
GTGATGGGGTTGAAACTGCTTGTGCGTGGAAATTTGCGCTGGAGTCAAAATCTTCACCGTCAGCATTGATATTATCCAGACAATCATTGGATGCTCAGAAAAGAGAAACGAACGACCCAATTTTTCTAGGCGGATACGAACTTGCTTCAGACCAAAATCCCAAAATAACATTGGTTGCTTCGGGTTCAGAAGTGGGCTTAGCCATGAAGGTTCGAGATCAGCTCAATGAGCAAAAAATTTCATCAAGAGTTGTCTCAATGCCATGTACCGAAATATTTGATGAACAATCACCAGAATATCAAAGAGAAACTTTGGGTGACTTGCCAAAAATTTTCATAGAAGCAGGGCAGAGTGATTTTTGGAAGAAATATTGTGAAGGAGATGATCAAGTAGTCGGTATCGACAAATTTGGCGAATCAGCTCCAATAGATGATTTGATGAACCACTTTGGTTTTACAGTTGAAAATATAATCGAACAAATTAATAAAACAATTTAAGTGGATTTAACAAATTCAAAACTATCCTCTTTTGATTTCGAGGGAAAAAGAGTTCTATTGAGAGTAGATTTCAATATTCCAATCAGAGACGAAGAAGTTCTCAACGACGAAAGAATGGTCAGAGCTTTACCCACCATAAGACACTTATTAGAAAAAGCAAAATCTCTCAGAATCATAACGCATCGTGGTAGACCTAAAGAATCGGGAGAAGTTCAGCCTGAATTTTCGATTAAGCCAATAGCAAAAAGACTCTCTCAATTATTAGATATTCCTGTTCCAATAGCTGCTTATTTAGATGATTTAGAGCAAGACAAAAAAATTATCATGTTAGAAAACATAAGATTTTTTCAAGGAGAAAAAGAAAACTCTACAAATCTTTCAAAAACACTGGGTAATTATGGAGATGTTTACATCATGGATGCTTTCGGTACTGCACATCGTAAGCAAGCATCTACTTTTGGCGTAATTGATTCAGTAGCTGAAGCAGGCGTTGGCTTTTTGGTTGAAGATGAACTCGAGGCTTTGAAAAAAATTTTGGTGAATCCAAAAAAACCTCTAATTGGAATTATTGGCGGCTCAAAGATCTCAACCAAAATTAATGTGATTGATTCGCTCACATCATACGTTGATAAATTAATCATAGGCGGTGCTTTGGCAAATACTTGCTATATGGCAATGGGAAAAAACATTGGAAAATCATTGTTTGAAGAAGATTACATAGATGTAGCAGAAAAATTAGTTGGTAATGAGAAGATTGTATTGCCAGAAAATGTCGTTGTTTTAGATACATCTAACGATTCTGTATTTGAAAAGCATATTGATGATATAGCAAGTCATGAAGCTATCTGCGATGTAGGTAAAAAATCTTTGAAGTATTTTCAAAAACATATTAATTCCGCTAAAACTGTTTTTTGGAATGGCCCTTTGGGTAAGTTTGAGGATCCAAGATTTTCAGAAGGGACTTCTGAGGTAGCAAAAATCATGTCTGAATCTAAAGCCTATAGCATTATTGGAGGCGGGGAGACGATTACCTCTTTTGCAAATATTAATTTAATGGATTCTGTAGATTATGCTTCCACTGCGGGAGGAGCTTTCTTAGAATATATAGAAAATAATTCCTTGCCTTGCATAGATAAGATAATAACTAAAAATAAAGGATAGAAATATGAAATCACTGGAAGAAATTGCAACTTATATTGTTTCTAATGGAAAGGGCATATTAGCTGCTGATGAGAGTACCCCAACAATAGGGAAAAGATTTGCAACAATAAATGCTGAGTCCACGGAAGACTCCAGAAGGGATTATCGTGAGATGCTTTTTCGAGCTGATGGAATGAAAAATAATATTGGCGGAGTTATTTTATTTGATGAGACTTTGAGACAAGACGCAAAAGACGGCACTCCTTTGAAAGATATAATTTCCGAACAAGGTGCATTGCCAGGTATCAAGGTAGATAAGGGAATCAGCCCGCTTGATTCTTCTCCTGAAGAAAATATCACTGGTGGCTTAGAAGGACTTAATGAGAGATGCGCAGAATATTTTGATCTTGGTGCTAAATTTACAAAGTGGCGTGCAGTTATAAAAATTGCCGACGGCCTGCCTTCTCAAGAGGCTATCAAAGCAAACATGGATGCTCTTGCTGATTACGCAAAAATAGTTCAGGAAAATAACATGGTTCCAATTGTCGAGCCTGAAGTTTTGATGGATGGCAGTCATTCTATAGAATCTTGTGAAGACGCAACAAAAAGATGTTTGAGTACTCTATTTGAATCTTTGGCAGAGAAAGGCGTTTTGGTAGAAGGAACCATTTTAAAACCCAATATGGTGGTCTCAGGAAATGAATGTTCGGAGCAAGCTGGAATCCAACAAGTTGCTGAAATGACACTCAATTGTCTATTGGAAAATGTGCCTAGCAATCTGCCAGGAATCACATTTCTTTCTGGGGGACAATCTGATGTTGACGCCACAGCTCATTTAGATGCTATGAATAAAATTGGTGGCAATCCATGGAAGCTCAGTTTTTCTTATGGCCGTGCTTTGCAACAGGCTGCTCTCAAAACTTGGAGCGGTAAACAAGATAATGAGCAAGCCGCGCAAGAGGCCTTCAGCCACAGAGCCAAAATGAATATGTTGGCAGCAAAAGGTGAGTGGTCAGAAAACTTAGAAGGCTAGTCTTTTATTTATTTATAAAAAATCTACTGGCTAAAAGTCCCACTTCATAAAGCAGCCAGACAGGAAGAGCCAAAAGTGTTTGTGAAAAAATATCGGGAGGTGTAAGAAACATTCCCACAACAAAACATCCTATGATCACGTAAGGTCTGGCACTGGAGAGTTGTTGAGCATTTGTGACTCCAGACCAAATCATCAGCATTAAAACAATTGGTACTTCAAATGCAAATCCAAAGACAAAAAGAATTCTAACAACAAAATCAATGTATTCATTGATGTCGGTCATTACCAAAACTTCCGAGGGAGAAGCTTGAACAAAAAAAGCGAAAATCAGTGGAAAAATTACAAAAAAAGCAAAACAAATACCTGCAAGGAACAAAACTATGCTGGAAAACAAAACCGCAAAAAAACCTATTTTTTCTTCTTTATACAAACCTGGCGCAATGAAGTTCCATAACTCAAAAAGTAAATACGGAATTGCTACAAATGATGCCACATAAAAAGTAAGCCTTAATGGAGTCAAAAAGGGTGACACCACACCAGTTGCAATCATTGAAGAATTGGCAGGCAAGATTTCTGTTAAGGGATTGGCAAAAAGAAGAAAAATTTCATTTCTAAAAAATACCAACACAAAAAAAATTAGAGCAATTGCGCCAAGGCTTCTTAAAAGAACATTTCGTAGGGAGTTTAAATGTTCAAGATAACTTTTTTCAGTCATCTTTATTTTCTTTGTTATTTTGGAAGTCTTCCGAATATATCTCTTGTTTTATCTCTTGCGAGATTGAAGAACTTTTTGAGCGAATTAGCTTCACATATTCTTCTAATTTAGTGAGAAATCCCGGCAATCTTTTAGGGCCTAAAATAAGTAAAGCAATGATTCCTATTAATAAGATTTCAAAGAATCCTATGTCGAACATTTAATCTTCTTTTTTGTCGTCTAAACTTTTATCTTCTTCTTTGACTGCTTTTTTAAACCCTTTAACAAAAGAACCTAAATCTCCACCAAGATTTCTAATTCTTTTGGTACCGAAGATCAAAACAATAATTGCTAGAATGATCAGCAATTGCCAAATACTTATTCCACCAAAACCCATTTATTCTTTCCTTCCTTTTTTTTCTTCTATTCCAGAAAGACCCTCTCTGCTTTCAAGTTCTTTTAAAACCTCAGTCGGATCGATTCCGTTATTAGTCAATAATACCATGACGTGAAACCATAAATCTGCAGCTTCATGAATAACCTTATTTTTCTCTGGATCTTCAGTTATTTCGGCAATTAGTTCGTCAGTCTCTTCAGCTATTTTTTCAATAATCTTCTCGTTTCCCTTTGCATACAAACTAGCTACATAAGATGAAGAAGGATCGGCATTTTTACGCTCCTTCAGTAAAGCACTCAATCTTTCTACGATGTTTTTCATTAAATAACTATTATGGCAACTAAAAGCAATGCAGTAACACCTATGTATATAAATTTATTGTTTTTTGTTTGCTTGATCTCTTTTTTTAAGTTTTTTATTTCCGAGTTGTATTCTTCTAATCTAGACAGGTTATCTAATATGATTTCAATTTTTTCAGGAAGTTCGTAAGCTTTTTCTGCCAAAGCAAAAGAATCATTTTTAAATCTTTCAAACATTGCCTTCGGGCTATATTTTTTTGCAACCCAAGATTGAATAAATGGCTTGGCTGTTGTCCACAAATCCAATTCTGGATAAATTTGTCTGCCTAACCCCTCAATGTTAATCAAAGTTTTGTTGAGTAGTAACAATGAAGTCGGAAGGGATAAATCAAATTTTCTTGTAGCGTCGAATAAATAGAGCAACATTTCTCCAAATTTAATTTCATCGAAGGGTTTCTCGAAAATTGGATCCAAAACCGTTCTTATCACAACTTCTAGTTCAACTTCTTTTGTGTCTTCGCCAACCCAACCGGCATTTATCATGGTCTTGGCAACTCCAGAATAATTTTTATTGAACATTTCTGAAAGCATCTTGCCGATGATGAGTTGTTCTTTCTCAGTTAAGGAACCGCAAATAGCATAATCAACGGCAACATAAGTAGGACTTTCAGGATTGGAATTGTTTACAAAAATATTTCCTGGATGCATATCGGCATTGAAAAAATTATCATCAAAAAGTTGTTTAAAGAAAATTTTTACACCTGTTTCGGCTAGGGCTTTTAAATTTATGTTTTCTTTTTTTAGTACCTCAATGTCCGTTACCGGTATTCCAGAAATTTTTTCCATGGTCATGACATTTTTTGAAGAGAAATTTTCATAAACCTCTGGAATATACAAAAGAGAATTTTCTTTGAAGAAGTTTTTTGTTTGGATGGCGTTCGCTGCTTCTTTTTTTAGATCGGTTTCAGCAGTAATAACCAATTCATATTCTCTTATCAAATCCATCAGTTTTAATCTTCGAGCATCGGAGAGAATAAATTCAGCTAAATGGCCTAAAAATTTTATTGAGTTAACATCAGCAGAAATTCTTTTATCCAAACCAGGTCGAACAATTTTTACAACCACTGACTCACCGTCTTTTAAAATTGCTTCGTGCACTTGAGCAATAGAAGCTGCAGCGAGTGGTTCTTCACTAAATGACTCGAAAATTTGATCTAAAGGACTGTCCAAATCTTGCTCTACTATTTTGATAGCCTCTCTTGTTGAAAAAGGTTTTAAATCGTTTTGAAATTTTTTTAAGACGCTTGCCTGTTTTTCTCCAACAAGATCTGGTCTGGTTGATAAAAGCTGACCAAATTTAATAAAGAGCGGACCCATCTCCTCTAATGCATCGCTTAAACGATACTCTATTTCTTTTTGCTTTCTGAAGAAGATTTTTGGAAAAAAAAATAAAAGAGATAAAAGAACTTTGTTTGCCAAAGGATCAAGTAGTTCATCCAATCTGTATTTACAAAAAATATAAGAGATTCGAATCAGACTGAAAATAGCCATTTTACTTTTCCGCAATGTGAAGAGTTACTATGCCTGCTGTCATGATGTCATAGGAAACATTTTTAAAATTTACAGACTCAAGCATTTGTTTAAATTCTTCTTGCGATGGATGCATCCTTATTGATTCTGCAAGATATTGATAACTTTCCTCATCTTGAGCAAAAAATTTTCCAAGTTTAGGCAAAATCTTAAATGAATAGAAATCGTATAAGTCAGATATCAAAGGAGCTTCAGGCTTTGAAAATTCCAAGACCAAAAGTCTACCTCCAGGTTTTAGACATCTGTAAAAATTTTTTAAGGCTTCCAGCTTATTCGTTACGTTTCTTATTCCAAAACCTATGGTTATGCAATTGAATCTGTTATCGGGAAAAGGGAGGTTTTCGGCATCAGCAACAGCAGTTTTTATATTCAATTTATTTTTATCAAAGCTTCTTGCTTTGCCTAGCTTTAACATTTTCTCATTGATATCACTGAGGATGATTTCACCTGAATCCCCAACCAAATCTGACATTAAAATAGATAGGTCTCCCGTTCCTCCGGCAACATCTAAAACGGAATCTCCTTGTTTCAAATTAGAAAGCTCGACTGTGCCCCTCTTCCACAAGCGATGAATCCCCAAAGACATTAGGTCGTTCATAAGATCATAGTTTTCAGCAACAGAATCAAAAACACCCTTAACCATTTCGGGTTTTTCCGTTTTATCTACATTCTTATAACCAAAGTTGGTTTCGTTGTTTTCGTTTTTACTCATTTCTTTGGAATCTGTTAGTATTGTAGTTTATTCATATGGAAAACAAATTAATTTGGCTAGACTTAGAAATGACTGGTCTAGAACCGCAATCCGAAAGAATTATAGAGATTTTCACCGCCATTACTAATGAAGATTTAACAGAAGTAATCGAAGGACCAAATATCGTTATATCACAACCTAGTGAATATTTAGACAACATGGATGATTGGAATCAAGATCATCATTCTAGATCGGGATTATTAGACGAAGTTAAAAAGAGTGAGATTTCTCAAGAGGACGCAGAGATGAGGACGCTGAATTTTATAAAAGAACATGTGGGAAAAAATAAGTCACCACTTTGTGGAAACACAATTCACCACGACAGAAAGTTTTTAACCTTGTATATGCCTCAACTAGAAGAGTATTTTCACTACAGAAATATAGACGTTAGCTCTTTCAAAGTTGGGCTTGATACAACGTATTAAAAGC
>CACBOY010000018.1 GCA_902540995.1 uncultured SAR86 cluster bacterium | reverse complement strand
CAGGATTCAACGACCGTAAAAGATAAAGACAAAAACGTTCAAATGGGTTTATTCAACTACCCCATCTTAATGTCATCTGATATTTTAATTTTTAACGCCGAGTTAATTCCCGTTGGCAGAGATCAAAAACAGCATATTGAAATGACAAGAGATATTGCTAATAAATTCAATTTAACCTATGGATCTTTTTTTAATTTACCAGAGCCTTTGATTGATGAAACAACTTCATATCTACCTGGACTAGATGGTAATAAAATGTCAAAAAGCTATTCAAATTATATTGATTTATTTTCAGAAGAAAAAAAACTACAAAAACAAATAAATCAAATTAAAACCGACTCTCTGGAACCAGGAGAAAAAAAACCACTAGATTCAACTCTCTATAAATATTTTAAATGTTTTGCCAACGAAAAAAAAATTAAACAAATTGATAAATATTTTAACGAAGGAATGGGTTGGGGAGACCTTAAAAAAGAATTATTTGAATTGATTAATTTTGAAATAGCTCCAGCAAGAGAGAAATATTTTGATTTGGTTAATGATCCAAAAAAAGTAGAAAAGCTTTTAAAAGAAGGCGAGACAAAAGCTTTAAAGATAGCTTCTAAAAATCTTAAAGAGATAAGAGCGTTAGTCGGTATCAAATCCTTATGACAAGCAAAAAAAATATTATTTCATTCCCAGATAATTTAAACATTACTCTTTCAGGAATCGATACCATGCGTTTGCATGAACATGGCCAGGCAATTTTTGTGCATTTGTCTTTTGATGAAAAACTAAGCTCTATTCAAAGTTCTTTTCTTATAAATCAGATACTAAAAAAAGGAATGCTTGATTTTCAGTTAACAGATTTTATGTTCAATAGGGCGAAAGGATTTCACGGACCATTTAAAAGTAAACTATTAAAAAATTCAGATTTCAAAAAAATTGATGAAGATAATTTTTTTGAATCAATTCATAGAATTATTTTAAAAGAAAGAAAAGATACGCCTTTAATTTCAGAGAAACATAAAGATACTTTTTTTGAAAAAATTGAATTAATGACTAAGAAAAACGCAGATTTCTTTATTTTAGGTAAAGAACTATCAAGCGAACCAAAAAAATTTGAACATGAGTGGAGTCATGCTTTAACTGAGTACCATGAATTTCTTATACTGAATTATTCATCTAATAATATTTTTTGTCTTCTATTAGCATATGACTGAAAGAAAGAAGACTCCCAGTTCTATTTGGGTTTTGTCTGCTGCATTGGCATGCATTGGAGCAGGACAATCAACAATATTTATCTTAGTCCCTCAAGAAATCAGATCATTAGGATTCAATGAATTTCAAGTTGGTTTAATTTTTTCTATCTCAGCATTAGCTTGGATCTTTTTCAGTCCATTTTGGGGCAGGTTAAGTGATCGCATCGGAAGAAGTAAAGTTTTTATGCTTGGCATTTTTGGCTTTGCTATATCTTTGTTTCTTTTTGCGGCGATCATTAAATTTGCACAGCTTTATCCTATTTCGTTTTCCTTATTATTTTTTTTGCTTATTGCTGCAAGACTTATAAATGGACTTCTAGGAAGTGCAGTTAGACCTTCTGCAGGAGGACGGATTGCAGATATAACCGATACGACAAACAGGACATCTGGATTTGCAAGATTAGATGCAGGCTGGCAATTTGGAGTAGTTTTAGGACCAGTTGCTGTTGGGTTGATTATGTTATTGTCTGACAATAATTTATTGATGCCTTTTATTTTTTTGAGTTTGTTAGGCCTTTGCATAGGTTTTTTAAACTTTAAGTTGCTTAAAAAGGATGATTCATCATTTTTAAACAATGAGGACGTCTCACCACTAAAGTTTACTGATAAGAGAGTCCTTCCTTCACTGGTAATTGCAGCTTTTTTAGGGATATCAAATGCTTGCATCGTTTTGACATCATCGTTGTTCGTGAATGATGTAATTTTAAAATCAACTGAGGATCTATATTTTTTTGTCTCAATAGGTTTTGCAATTGTTGCCTTATCGGGACTACTTACTCAACTTTTGATTGTTGATAAATACTCATTTAATCCAAAAAGTTTAGTGTTCATTGGATTATTACTAATGTCTTTAGTTTTTTATCTTCTGTCTAACGTAAATCAGATATTTTCTTTTTATATTTTACTGGCTATATATGGTTTTGGTGGAGGACTTGCGAGACCAGGTAATGTTTCTATTCTTTCCTTGTCAATAAATAAAAATGAACAGGGTTCTGCTTCAGGTCTTATGGGCACTGTATTTCCTTTGGGTCACTTACTTACTCCATTTTCAATAATGCCGCTATATATGTTAAATCCTAGTTATCCATATTTATTAATTTCGTTTATGGGGTTATTTCTAGTCTTATATATGTTCTATAATCAAAAACTATTTTTTAATTTTATAAAAACAGGGGTGAGAGAAGATGTTTAGTAAAGACGCATTGAAAGGACAGAGAATTCTAGTAACTGGAGGAGGTTCTGGATTAGGTAAGGAAATGTCTAGGCATTTTTTAAAACATGGATCTGAAGTAGTAATTTGCGGAAGAAGGGAATCAGTTTTAGAAGATACAGTAAAAGAATTAACAGATGAAACTGGGGGAAAGATTTCTTGTTTTGCCTTAGATATTAGAGACTCTCTAGCCATTGAATCTTCTGTAGAAGAACTATTTGCTGAGAAACCTATAACAGGTCTAATTAATAATGCGGCTGGTAACTTTATCAGCAGAACAAAAGATTTATCTCCGAACGGATTCAATGCAATTGCAAGTATTGTGTTTCACGGAACTTTCTATATCACAAATGCAATTGGAAAAAGATGGATTGAAAATAAGCAAAAAGGAAGTATTGTTTCAATTTTAGCAACTTGGGTTTGGACGGGATCTCCCTATGTTATTCCATCAGCAATGTCTAAATCGGGAATAAACGCTATGACAAAGTCTTTAGCAGTGGAATGGGGTCAATATGGAATTAGATTGAATGCAATAGCTCCTGGTCCTTTTCCTACTGAGGGAGCTTGGTCTAGGTTAATGCCTCAAACCGGAGATAGTAAAAAAGATGAAAAAGTTACTGGGCAGTATATGAATATTCCTCTTCAAAGAGCTGGAGAAATGGAAGAACTTGGTAATCTTGCTACTTTTTTGATGGCCGATGGCTGTGAATACCTTACTGGACAGACTATAGCAATTGATGGAGCGCAGTATTTATCTTCCTCTGGAACTTTTGCTAATCTGAATAGCCTTTCCGATGAGGATTGGGATAATATTAGAAATACTATTAAGAAGTCTAATGAGAAAGATAAAAAACAAAGATCAGTTTAATTATTAAATGGAGAAAATATTATGAGTACAGAAACGTTACAAGAAATGGAAAGTGTTCTAAAGCTGCAAAAAAAGCTTCATATTGAGGAGGGTCCTGCAAGCATAGAGCTTAGAAAAGATAGGTTAAATCGTTGCATTAAGATGATCAAAGAATACAGCGATGAAATAATTGATGCTCTTCAAAAAGATTTTGGAAACAGAGATCCAAAATCAAGTTTTTTAACGGAAATAGCTACTACAATTGGAGTTTTACAGCATGCAATAAAAAATGTTGATAAATGGACCAAAGACGAAAAAAGGCCTTCAAACGTTGATAGGCCCTTTTTTATAAGAATGTTGATGGGTTTTTTAGGTTCGAAATCTTATATTAAGTATCAGCCCTTGGGGACAGTTGGTGTTATTAGTCCTTGGAACTTTCCAGTTAATTTAATTTTAGCTCCTTTGGGAGGAATCTTTGCTGCAGGAAATAGAGCCATGATTAAACCTTCTGAGTTGACTCCAGCAACAAGTGCGGTAACCAAAAGAATGTTTGAAGCTTATTTTGATAAATCTGAAGCTGCTGTATTTACTGGAGATGCTGAGGTTGGTGCTGCATTTAGTGCTCTTCCATTTGATCATTTACTTTTCACAGGTGGGACACAAATAGGTAAAAAAGTTATGAAAGCTGCCTCAGATAATCTGGTTCCAGTAACTTTAGAATTAGGGGGTAAATCTCCTGTTATTGTAGATGAAAATGCAGACTTATCAGATGTTGCAAAAAAAGTCATGCGAGGAAAAACCATGAATGCTGGACAAATTTGTTTAGCTCCTGATTATTTAATGTTACCTAAAGGTAAAAGTGAAGAATTTGCAAAGGCTTCAAATGAAGCTATAAGTGAGATGTTCGCAGATCTTAAGTACAACGAAGACTATACGTCTGTAATTAATGAAAGGCATTATGAAAGAATCAATGAACTTGTTTCAGATGCAAAAGAAAAAGGGGCTGAAGTCATCCAAATAAATCCTGCAGACGAAGATTTTGAACAACAGGAACTGCATAAAATTCCTCCTACATTGGTTTTAAATCCGACAGATGAAATGAAAATCATGCAAGAAGAAATTTTTGGCCCAGTATTACCTGTTAAAGAATATGATGACTTTGACGAGACTGTTAATTATGTTAACTCCAAAGACAGGCCTTTGGGACTTTACCTTTTTAGTAGGGATAAAAATAAAGAAAAGAAAGTTCTTGATAATACTACTTCTGGTGGAGTTACTTTAAATGATGTTATTTGGCACATTGGTCAAGAGGAACTCCCTTTTGGAGGAGTTGGCCCCAGCGGAACAGGTTCGTATCATGGTCACGATGGCTTTAAAGAATTTAGTCATGCCAAAGCAGTTTATAAACAATTTTCAGCAGATCTTATGGCCCAAATGATGCCTCCTTATAAAGGCAAAATGTTTGAATCCATGAAGAATCAAATTAAAAAATAGTTTTGAAACTTAAAAAATGTCTCAAAACTATACGTCTTTTTATATAGCTTTGAGATATTTGAAAGGGAGAAAGTCTGGCTTTCTCTCTTTCATCTCTGCTCTAGCATTTATTTCTACATCACTAGGTGTTGCAGTATTAATTATTGTTTCATCAGTAATGAATGGCTTTGAAAAAGAACTTAAAGATAGAGTTCTAAATGTTATTCCACACGCTTCAATTTATGGCTTAAATCCAATCGACGATTGGAAGAGTGTAGAAATCAATTTAAGAGACGACACTAATTTAAGAGGTATTTCTCCTTACATTGAAACTGAGGCCCTAATAAAAAGTAAATCAGCTGTCGCCGGAGTTTTGGTTAATGGTGTTATTGCTTCTAAAGATAAATCCGTTTCAGTCATTCATGAATTTATGCAGACTGGAAATTTTGAAAAAATTCAAACAAGTAACAATATCGTTTTAGGAAGATTGCTTGCCAGAAAATTAAATGTTGATGTGGGAGACAAAATATCTTTAATGCTTCCTGATACTAGCTCTTCATTTGCTGGATATTTTCCTAAGTCAAAAGTTTTTAACATTTCCGGTATTTTCAATATAGGTTCTAAAGATATAGATGAAACTCTAGCTTATATTTCTCTTGAAAATGCATCCATTCTTACTGGTTTAAAAAATCAAGTACATGGTTTTCGATTGAAGTTTGATGATTTATTTGAAGCTCCTTATCTTGTTTGGCAGTCATTAATATTTGCAGAAAAAAATTCTAACGTATTACTTAATGCAGAAGATTGGTCTTATACATACGGTCCCTTGTTTGAAGCAATCATGATGGAAAAGAGTTTGGTCTTTTTATTATTGACATTAATAATTGTTGTCGCAGCATTCAACATAGTTTCCATGCTCATGACTATGATTAACGAAAAAAGAGGGGCAATTGCCATTCTTCAAACCATGGGTATGAGTAGTAAAGAAATATTTAAAATATTTTTATATTTGGGCGCTTTGATTGCCTGCATTGGAACGTTTTTAGGTTTGATATTTGGATTAATTATTACTTTTCTAATTGGGTCTTCGATTTTTGAAGCTCAACTTAGTTCATTGATGGAATACTTTGGTACCTATTTTATATCTTACTTTCCGTACGATATCCGTCTAGATACTATTTTGATAATCATGCTGGTAAGTTTACTTATTACAATACTTTCAGTTATTTTCCCGGCTAGAACAGCTAGTAAGCTCCATCCAATTGAGATTTTAAGAAATGAGTAATTTATTGGAAGCAAAAAACTTATCTAAATTTTATAAAGAGGGTAATGAAAAAATTAAAGCTGTAAACAATATAAATTTTTCCATAAAAGAAAATGAAAAAGTAGTAATTTATGGAAGATCAGGTTCTGGAAAGTCTACCTTGCTAAATTTATTAAGCGGTTTGGATGTTTATTCTGATGGTGAAATTTCATATAAAAATTATAAGTACGATAATCAGCACAAACGGTTAACTCAATTGAGGAAAGAGAGTATGGGTTTTGTATATCAATTTCATCACTTACTTAAAGAATTTACTTCTATTGAAAATGTTGCATTGGGATCGATGATTTTAGGAGAGAATAAGAAAAGATCTTTGGAAAAAGCTTCTGATATTCTTAATAAATTTGGTTTGGCTGAAAGATTGAATCATTTTCCAAGTCAGCTATCTGGAGGAGAAAAGCAACGAGTTGCTATGGCAAGAGCCTTAATCAATAAACCTGATCTTATCTTTTTAGATGAACCAACTGGTAATTTAGATAAAGATACCTCCAGAGAAGTAATAAACTATTTAAATCAATTAGCCGACGAATTTAAATCTACAATAATTGTAGCTACCCATGATCCTGAATTTAGAAATTTTAGCGATAAAATTCTTACCATGGATTCAGGGGTTTTCGTTTAAAATAAGCCTTCAATGAAAATGAGCCCCTATTCAAGGATACTAGCCTATGTCCTTCCAAATTTAGGATTCTTTCTTTTAAGTTCTCTGGGTTACTTCCTATTTGCCATATCTCAAGTTGGAATTGCAGACTGGTTTAGACAAATTGTTGATTATATTTCTCAGCCAGATACATCTTTAAATCTTTATTTGCCAATTCTTTTATTTGTTTTGGCATTTGGTAGAGGTATTGGTTATTTTGTTGGAAATTTTTTTATGGCACTGGTCTCAACCAGATTGGTTTTTGATTTAAGAAAAGATTTATTTAAGTCTTTAATTTATTTGCCATCTAGTTTTTATGATTCCAATAATAGCGGGCATCTTCTTTCTAGAATTACTTTTAACGTTGCACAAATTAATGAAGCGGGTACAGCCGCAATAACAATTTTAATAAGAGAAGGGCTTATTGTTTTGGGATTACTTGGTTATTTAATTTATCTTAATTGGCAACTTACAGCTTTATTATTTCTTGCATCGCCTTTTATTCTTCTAGTCGTCTCCATCGCGGGCAAAAGAATGAAAAGAGTAAGCACAAGAATTCAAAACTCTATGGGAGATGTTACTCAAGTAAGTTCAGAATCAATCAATGCAAACAAAGAAGTTAAAATATTTGGTCAACAAAAAAGTGAAATTAATAAATTTAACTCAGTAAATTCAAACAATAGAATTCAAAATTTAAAATTAGAAACAACAAATTCTCTTCAGTCTCCAATTATTCAAATATTTTTAGCTATTGCTCTGGCAATTATTACCTGGGTTGCTTTGGATTCTTCTTTTTTTGAAAGAATGTCTCCAGGAACATTTATTGCTTTCTTTGGTGCTGCAGCAATGTTACCAAGACCTATCAGACAGCTCTCAATGACAAATTCAATGATTCAAAAAGGTCTTGCAGCCGCAGAGGTTATTTTCAACCAAATGGATGTAAAACCTGAAATTGATAATGGTACTAAAGAACTATCCGTAGTTAGAGGAGACATTTCTTTTGAAAATGTAAATTTTTCATATAGCGATAACGAAAAGATCCTTGACGATGTCTCTTTTACTATCTCAAAAGGCAATACCCTAGCT
>CACBOY010000017.1 GCA_902540995.1 uncultured SAR86 cluster bacterium | reverse complement strand
CAATAACTAAAATCTTTTTCATTACTGGATTATTTTACAACATTCAAAGAATTAGAGAACTCATGCGTGTTGTTTATTTTAGTGGGCCTACCAATACATATGTAATCAAATCCTTTCTGGGATAGAAGATTAGGATCATAGATATTTCTTCCATCAAAGATAACTGGATTTTTTAAAATAGTTTTCAAATCTTCAAAGTCTATATTAAAAAATTCCTCCCATTCTGTAGCAATAATCAATGAGTTTGAATCCTGAGCGGCATCAAAAGCATTATGATGAAAAGATAAATTTTTATGCTGAATTGTTTCTTTTAAATTATCCAAAGCTTTTGGGTCATAAGCTTTAACTAAGGCTCCTTTGTTTAGAAGATTTTTAATCAATTTAATTGAAGGAGCAAAACGAATATCATCTGTATTAGGTTTGAAAGATACGCCCCAAAAAGAAAGTGTAAGACCAGATAAATCATCGGATTCAAAATATCCTGTAATCTTTTTTGTAAAAATTTCTACCTGATGATCATTAATATCTATTACAGACTTTAAGAGTTTCAAATCAAGATTTGCGTCATTTGCATTATCAATCAATGCTCTAATATCTTTTGGAAAACAGGAACCGCCGAATCCCAATCCAGGATGAAGATATTCATAACCTATTCTTTTATCAAGTCCTATACCCATTCTTACTTTCTCAATATCAGCGCCCTTCAGGTCAGCATAAATTGAAAGCTCGTTCATAAAACTGATTTTAGTAGCCAGAAAAGAATTTGAAGCATACTTAGTCAACTCTGCCGAAAGTGTATCCATAAAAATGATGCATTTGTTTTCCCTTATAAAAGGAGAAAAAATATTAAGAAAAAGGTCTTCTGAGATATCAGAATTTTTACCAATAACTATTCTGTCAGGTTTTAAGAAATCTTTTACCGCAGAACCTTCTCTTAAAAATTCTGGACACATTGAAATGCTGATATTTTTTGACAAGTCAATCATTGATGACAATTCTTCACATGTCCCTGGAGGAACAGTAGATTTAACTATGAAAAAGGCATTTTTAGTGATTTCAGAAATAGAAAAAATAGATTTGTAGAGAGCCAATAAATTAGCCTCACCCGAGCCTCTAGGTGGTGTGCCAACACAAATAAAAAAGATATTTGAAAAGGTGCAAACATCATGCAAATTGTCTGAAAAATTTAATCGTTTATTTTCTAAATTTTCTTTTATCAAAAATTCAAGCTGAGGTTCATAAATATTAGTTTTACCTTTTTTAAGCAAATCAATCTTATCCTTATCTATGTCATAACAATTAACTTTGTGTCCTGAGTGTGCAAAACATGAGGCAGTTACCAAGCCCACATATCCCGCACCAATAACATTAATATTCATGGATTTGCTGTTGATATAGTAGAAATAAAATTGCTGGCAACATCATCCCAAGAATATTTTTTTGAATACGCAATACAAGATTTAGGATCGACTTTTTGTGCTTGCTCTATTGCTTGTTTTAAATCGTTATCTAAGTAACCATTTACGCCATTTTTGACAACGTCAATTGGTCCAGTAACTGGATATCCTGCTACAGGTGTTCCACAGGCATTTGCTTCTATCATGACAATTCCAAAGGTATCAGTACGAGAAGGAAAAACCTTTACACAAGCATTTGAGTAAATTTCAGCAAGCTCTTTACCAAATTTATAGCCAAGAAATGCTACATCTGGATATTTTTTTTTGAGGCTTTTCAAACTCGGCCCATCACCTACTACAACTTTCTTCTTATCCAGTTCCAAATTTAAGAAAGACTCTATATTTTTTTCTTTAGACACTCTGCCAACATAAAGATAGTAGCTATTATTTTTTTCATTTGGAGTGGGGAAAAAAATGCTTTCATCGATCCCCCTTGACCATAAAGCTAATTTCTTTATTCCAATCTCTTCTAGTTCTTTTTTATGAGATGGCGTATTCACAAAAGTCACATTCGCTGCATTGTGAAACCATTTTTCAAATCTATGTGTAAATTGAACTGGAATGCCCAACATTTTTTTTAGGTATAAAGGAAAATTTGTATGGTAGGAAGTTGAAAAATTAAGTTTTTTTCCCAAACATACTTTTCTTGCATAAAGTCCAAGCGGGCCCTCAGTCGCGATATGAATTAAATCTGGACGGAAATCTCTTATTATTTTTTTTATTTTAAAAACATTCAGTGAAAGTTTTATTTCCTTATAAAAAGGTATAGGAACAGAAACAAAACTGTTTGGTTCAATGATTTTTACTTCATTGTTTAATGATAATTCCTTCACTAAATTTTCTAATGTAGTTACTACACCGTTAACCTGAGGTTTCCAAGCATCGCTAACCAAAAGAATTTTCATGCAACCTTTTTTTCTGAAGAATTTTGATTATATGTTTGCTTGGAATAATCAATTATGTGAAAAGTGCCCTCAAAATCTTCTACCAATGCAGTACAAGACTCAACCCAATCACCACAGTTGAGGTAATGTATGTCGCCTATCATTTCATTTGCAGCTGAGTGAATATGGCCACAAATTACACCGTCAAATCCTTCCTTTTTGCATGCAAAGGCCAGAGTACTCTCGAACTCGCTTATGAAGTTTACTGCGGATTTCACTTTATGTTTTACGTATGCCGAAAAAGACCAGTACCCAAGATTAAAATTTTTTCTAAAAAAATTTATCACCCTATTGATTGTCATCAAAAGTTCATAAGCCCAACTGCCTAGCTTAGAGATCCACTTACTGTATTTTGTAACCAAATCAAATTGGTCGCCATGGATGACTAAGTATTTTTTGCCGCTAATAGAAGTGTAAGTATCTCGATCAGTAACCTTTACATTTCCTAATAATATAGGTGAATATGATCTAAGAAACTCATCGTGATTTCCTGTGATGTAATTTACATTTGTATTATCTTTTGCATAAGACAGAAAACGTCTTAGGACATTAGTATGTGCTTGAGGCCAAAATAGGGATTGTTCCAATCGCCAGCCGTCAATAATATCTCCTACCAAATATAATTCTTCGCATGAATGATTGTAGAGAAAATCAAGAAGTCTTTCTGCTTGGCAGCCTTTGGTACCTAAATGAATATCTGACAACCAAATAGATTTAAATTTTTTATGCTCCATCAATTGAGCAATTAAGGACTTTTAAAATTCGTAATTCAATACTATTTTTTTTTGGATAGTTTGATTTTTCGTTAAATTTTCAATTTTGTAACAGACCTTATAAAAAGTTCACGCTTTTTTTGGATACTCGTAAAAGATCTCTATCGCATCATGAAAATTATTAGAATCAATGGATGACTTTTCAATAGAAAAGCCAATGCAGCCGCAGGTAGGAAAAACGATATCATTGTTTGAAAACATTGACGCAGCTTGAGAAATTCCAGGATTGTGACCTATAAAAATTACTGCATCCTCTTTGCTTAAAGAAATAATTTTTTTTAAATAATCAGAAGAAGCTCCATGATAAAGAGAGTCATCAAAGTCAATGGAAAAATTTCTTTCATAGTCAGTAAAAAATAATTCTAAAGTTTCTTTGGTTCTTTTAGCAGGACTGGAAATTACTTTTAGATTTTCTGGGAAATAATGATGTAATTTCTTTCCCATCAGAGGAGCATCTCTCAAACCTCTTTTATTGAGAGGTCGGTCAAAGTCTTTCAATGAAGGATTACCCCAATCGGACTTAGCATGCCTTAAAAAGAAAAGTTTCAAATACTATGCAATGAATTTGGTCGAGTCAGGTTCTTTAACAACTTTATTGCTAAGTGTTCCTACTTTTTCCAATTCAATTTTGATTTCGTCACCCTCTTGGAGCCAACTTGCTCTCCCTGCCATGACTTCTACGCCCAATACACCACCTGGAGTTCCAGTAGGTACAACGTCCCCTGGCATAAGCGTAAAGGCTGTAGATAAATGTTCGATCAAATCATAACAGTTAAAAACGAGTTCCTTGGTATTGGAATTTTGTTTTTCTTCGCCATTTAAGAAAAGTTTGATATCCAAGTCATGTGGATCGCCAATTTCATCCATGGTTACTAAACAAGGTCCCAAAGGACAATGCGTATCAAAGCTTTTGCCCATAGTAAAAGTTGGGACAGCCAATTGCCAATCTCTAACGCTGACGTCGTTGCAGATGGTGATACCTGCAATCACAGATGCAGCTTCATCTTTAGAAACATGTCGGCATTGCTTACCAATCACAAACGCCATTTCTGCCTCGTAGTCCAAAGCTTCTGAAGCCCTTGGCAAGTGGATAACGCCATTGTGACCGGTTACCGAAGAAGATTGTTTATTGAAGACCATTGGAATCTTAGGAGTTTCCATCCCAGATTCTTTTACGTGGTCAGCGTAATTGAGACCAATAGCCAGAATTTTTTGCGGATTTAAAATTGGCGACAATAAAGTAACCGAATCTACAGGTATTAAATTTTCTGCCTTTTCAAGCAAGTCTGTCGCTTTATTCATGTTCACTTCCCCGCCCTCAAGAAATGCTTTCATTTCATTCGGTAAAGAAGAATCGTTGGTAAAAGGACAAATGCTGTCTTCGAGCAACGCCCCAATTGCTGGCATATCGCTATTGGAATAAGTAACTAGTTTCATAATTATTTCGGTTGCATCCTGATTCCACCATCGAGACGAATCGTCTCACCATTGAGGAAAGGATTTTCAATTATTTGTGTTGCCAACATCGCAAATTCATCTGGGTTACCCAAACGTTTTGGAAATTGCGTCATTTCAATAAGAGGGTTTCTTACTGCATCGGGTGCCATGGCCATCAAAGGTGTGTCAAAAATTCCTGGAGCAATGGTGTTGTTCCTAATTCCCATTCTTGCTAGGTCTCTTGCTATAGGTAGAGTCATACCAACAACTCCACCTTTGCTTGCGCTATAGGCAGCTTGACCAATTTGACCATCAAAAGCAGCAACTGATGCTGTGTTGATAATTACCCCGCATTCGTTATCTTGTTCCGGTTCATTCTTTCCCATGACTTCAGCGGCAAGTCTCAAGCAATTAAAAGTTCCATTAAGATTGATATCGATCACCAACTTAAAATAATCCAGTGGATGAGGACCGTCTTTACCAACCGTTTTGGAAGCACTTCCTATTCCAGCACAATTAATCAGAATGTGAATGGCACCAAATTTTTCTACAGTTTTATCCATTGCAGCTTTGACATTTTCTTCTTCAATGACATTGGTAATGCAGTAATCTGCATCATCGCTCAATTCTGCAACCGCTGCTTTGGCATTATCTTCATTTAAATCCAACAACATTAATTTTGCGCCCTTTTCTTTTAAAGCCTTGGCAGTAGCCAAACCCAGTCCGGATGCGCCACCGGTAATTACGGCAACTTTATCTTGTATATTCATAAACTCTCCTCAAAAAAGTGACTAGCATTATTGCAGTTTTGAAGAAAAAATAAAGTAACCCATCTCCTATGGACTCAAGCGTTAACCTTTATTAAGATTAAGGTCCACTTTTTAGGGAGAAAATATGAAAACCGATTACGAATTTTTAAAAACCGAAGTCGACGGTCACATCTTAACCGTCACCATAAATAGACCGGACAGAATGAATGCTTTGCATCCACCTGCGCACGCAGAATTTGATGAAGTTTGGAATGAATTTGATAAAGACGAAAATCTCTGGGTTGGTATTGTCACCGGTGAAGGCGATCGTGCTTTTTCGGCAGGAAACGATCTTAAGTTCCAAGCTGAAGCTGGTGGAAAAATGGATATCAATATGGCCTCTTCAGGTTTCGCTGGATTAACTTCTAGATTCAATTTAACCAAACCTCTAATTGCGGCAGTGAATGGTGTTTCCATGGGTGGTGGATTTGAAATTGCACTCGCCTGTGATTTGATTGTGGCTTCCACCAATGCAAAATTTGCTTTACCAGAACCTAAGGTTGGTCTTGCTGCTCTTGCTGGCGGTATGCAAAGACTCCCAAGACAAATTGGAATGAAAAATGCTCTAGGTATGATGTTAACCGGTAGACACGTCTCTGCTGAGGAAGGTATGCGACTTGGCTTTGTAAACGAAGTGGTCGAGCCAGAAAATCTCATTTCGGCTGCAAAAGCTTGGGCGAAACAAATTGAAGAATGTTCTCCTATGTCTATTAGAGCAACCAAACAAGTTGCCTATGAGAATTTCAATGAGCCGGACTTAGAAAAATCAATGAAAGCACATTACTCTGCAGTTAAAGCATTATTTGGTAGCGAAGACTTCATTGAAGGACCTGTGGCATTTGCTGAAAAAAGGTTGCCAAATTGGAAAGGCAAATAATTTTAAGGAGAAAATACAATGTTTGATTTAACCGGAAAGAACGCCATCATTACTGGCTCCTCCAAAGGTATTGGAAAATCCATCGCCGCTGCGATGGCTCAACAAGGGGCCAATGTAGTCATCTCAAGTCGAAAGGCAGATGTTTGTGAAGCAACGGCCGAAGAAATAAACTCCATGGGTTTTCCAGGAAAAGCCATTGTCATCCCATGCAACATATCAGATAAAACTGCTTTGGAGATGCTGGTTGAAGAGACCAGGTCGCAATTGGGACAAATTGATATCTTGGTTTGCAATGCAGCGAGTAATCCTTTCTTTGGTTCTATCAAAGACATCCCCGATGATGCTTTTGAAAAAATCATGAATAACAACATCAAAGCAAATCACAATTTATGTCAGATGGTTATTCCAGAAATGATGGAACGCAAAGATGGAAGTATTATCATTGTTTCATCTATTGGAGGCTTAAATGCAAGCCCAGTCATAGGTGCTTACAACATTTCTAAAGCTGCAGATATCATGCTTGTGAAAAATTACGCTTTGGAATTTGGTCAGTATAATATTCGTACCAACGCGATAGCACCTGGACTTTTCCGAACGGATTTTGCAAAAGCACTTTGGGAAAACCCAGAAATTTTGAAACAATCTACTGCAACTTGTCCTATGAAAAGAATAGGTGAACCGGATGAAATCGGAGGTGCTGCAGTATTTTTAGCTTCCCAAGCGGGAAGTTTTGTAAATGGACACACTTTAGTAATAGATGGAGGCACAGTAGTCTAATGAGTAATGAAGTAGTTTTATATGACAAAAAAGATTCGGGGGTGGCTTTAATTTCACTCAATCGTCCGGATAGACTTAACGCAATCACCGGAGAGTTGACTGCCAGACTGAAAGAAAAAATCGATGATGCTTGTAAAGACGATGATGTTAAAGTGATCGTACTTACTGGCTCGGGTAGAGGTTTTAGTGCTGGTGCTGATATGGACAGTCTCTCTGACATTTCAGCCAATAATAAAGAAGAAAATCCAGATCAACCTGAAGATCGTAACTATGAAACCAATGGTTTATCGGAATGGGAAGGCACTTACAGTTACTTTCCTTCTGTACCAAAGCCGATAATTGCGGCAATCAATGGTCCAGCTGCAGGTGTTGGTCTAATCATGTCTTTGTATTGTGATATGCGTGTTGCCTCTGAAGATGCCGTGTTCTCAACAGCTTTTTCCAAAAGAGGACTCATTGCTGAATGGGGCGTGGGTTGGATACTGCCAAGAATCATTGGAGTTGCCCACACCATGGATATCATGATGACTGCCAGAAAATTTGATGCCAAGGAAGCAGAACGCATAGGTTTGGTTAATCGCTGTTTTCCTGCAGAAAGTTTTATGGAAGATGTTATGACTTATGCAGAAGATATCGCACAGAATGTCTCTCCACGATCAGTACAGATTATGAAACGTCAAATCTATACTGCCTTGGGTGAAGACATCAAAACCAATCTTAAATCTTCCATGGAAGAGATGGTAAAAAGTTTTGGTTCGGAAGATTTCAAGGAAGGTGTCAAACATTTCATTGAGAAGCGCCCCGCTAAATTTACAGGAAAGTAGTCATGACAGATACAATGGATTTTATTGATCCTGCTAATCGCCTTGCTGTTTTAGAGCAAGTGACAGCGGAGGGTATGCTGTCCTTAAAGAAAGAAACTGTTAGGGGTAATGAGTACCATGTTTTTGCTGAAGCTCCTAATAACCTCAGAGAATTTTTTGAAATTGGTCTGTTGCATGGCGATTGGGAACATATCGTTTATGAGGAAGATCGAATCACTTATCCAGAAACTTATGCAAGAGCCAATCAATTAGGTAATGTCTTGCAAAGCACTTACGGTATTGAGAAAGGAGATAAGGTTTCATTTTCCATGCGTAACTATCCTGAGTGGATGTTTTGTTACATGGCCATTACTTCGATTGGTGCAATTGTTGTTCCACTTAATTCCTGGTGGCAAGGCGATGAACTTGAATACGGAATTACCAACAGCGAATCAAAATTATTCATTGGTGATGAAGAACGTTTGGATCGTCTTGGCGATCGCTGTTCTGATGTAGCAAAAATATCTGTGCGTTCCAATAATCCAGATCATCAAGCATTTGATTTTTATAAAGTGATTGAAGGCGCGAGCGATAAACTTGAAAATCCTGTAGAAATTTTACCTGACGAAGATGCTTCCATAATGTATACCTCAGGAAGCACAGGTTATCCTAAAGGGGTTGTTTTAACTCATCGGTCTATTATTTTTGCTCCCTATTATTGGATAACTCTTACAACTATGGGCAAAGCAGCGCTCGGTGAGGCTGCCCCTGAAGCTTCTCAAGATCAAATGGCAACTCTTGTGAGCGTTCCCTTATTTCATGTAACCGGTTGTCATGCTATTTTCTTACTCTCTATTCCTGTCGGTAGGAAAACGGTTTTGATGTATAAATGGGACCCGGATGTAGCGCTGGATTTGATTGAACGTGAAAAAATATCTATTTTCACTGGGGTACCAACTATGTCCTATGAAATGGTTGAAGCACAAAAGAAAAATCCCAGGGATATTTCCTCGCTTAAGGATTTAACCGGTGGGGGCGCTGCTAGACCACCTGAACAAGTCAAAGAGATGAAAGCTAATATGAAAGATACCAATCCTGGTATTGGCTATGGACTCACAGAAACGAATGCTTTAGCTGCGAACAATACCGGTGATGTGTATCTGCAAAAACCTGATAGCACTGGTTTTGCTGTTCCCAAACTTATTGATTTAAAAATAGTCGACGATGATGGTAATGAATTGCCTAGCGGAGAAATTGGTGAGGTTTGTATAAGAGGTGCTTGTACTTTTCGTTGTTATTGGAAAAACCAAGAAGCTACAGATGAAGTTTTGGATTCAGAAGGATGGTTTCGTTCCGGTGATATTGGGCTACTGGATGAGGATGATTTCCTTTATATCAAAGACCGAAAGAAAGATATTGTTATACGTGGTGGAGAAAATATTGCTTGCTTGGAGGTGGAAGCGGCAATCACTGAACACCCTGCTGTCTTGGAAGCTTCGGTATTCGGTGTGCCAGACGAAAGACTTGGAGAAAAACTAGCGACTATGGTTTCTTACAGAGAAGGTCAAAATATTGATGAAACCGAACTATCTTCTTTTTTAGCTGAAAAATTAGCTAAATTCAAAATCCCAGAATTCATGTGGTTTCAGACCGAGCAACTGCCTCGAATTGCTTCAGGAAAAATTGCAAAAAAACAAATGCGTGAAGAAGCTATTGAAAAACTAGGAGGCTAATTTTGGATATTGTTGACAAGAGAGTTGTGGTTACTGGTGCTGCCAGTGGCATTGGCAAAGCTCTTGCCGTTGAATTTAAAAATGAAAAAGCCAAAGACGTTGTTCTGGCTGATTTGAATGAGGAAGTTTTAAAAGTCGCAGAAGAATTGGGATTTTCTGGTTTTGTTTTAAATGTTGGCAAGGAAGATGAAGTTAAAGATTTGATAAGTTTCGCAAATGAAAAAATGGGCGGCATTGATATTTTTTGTTCCAATGCGGGTATTGGAGGAGAAATCGGTTTATTGGATGTCTCAACCGAAGCTTGGCAGACCATTTGGGACGTTAATTTCATGGCTCATGCGCATGCAGCAAAACATTTGATTCCACAAATGTTAGACCAAGGTTCTGGTTATTTGGTCAATACCGCTT
>CACBOY010000016.1 GCA_902540995.1 uncultured SAR86 cluster bacterium | reverse complement strand
TACCGCCAGACAAATCTATTCCCGCATCTTCTCGAGCTGCCACGTATTCACTTAAACCCACTCCGAATTTAGTTTCATTGGAGACGATTTGTGGCAAATATTTAGCTTTTTGCTGATCTGAACCTGCTAAGTTGATGGCAATTGGCGCCATGACATACGCGCCTGCAAAGGGAATCGGTCCAACTCCTGCGCCTAAGCCTTGGGCCACTGCTACGGCAGATAATAAATCTGCTCCTAAACCACCATGTTCCTCAGGAACCAAAAGTGCATTGATGCCTAAGTTGATGAGACCGCTGTAGATTTCCTTTGCTAAAGCTTCGTCTTCACCGTTGGCAATTTTTCTGATTTCATCGACCGTAACGTTGTCAGCTAAAAACTTTTTGACGTAATCTTGAAATTGTTCTTGTTCTTCCGATAAGCCAAAAAACATTATGAGGCCTCTGTGACTTTGGGTTCTTTTGGCATTCCCAAACCACGTTCGGAAATGATGTTTTTTTGGATTTGATTGGTCCCTCCACCGATAATCAGACCGAGGAAATACATGTAAGTGAATTGGAAAGAGCCGTCTTCTTTTAGATAAGGACTGTCTTCGTACAAAGTACCGATTTCTCCAAGCACATCGATAGCAAGACCTTCAAGCTCATGACGCAACTCGGTTCCGACTAATTTTTGAATCATACCGCCTAGTTTGACGTTTTGCCCTGGATTGATTTTCGAAGAAAGCAATCTCAAGGAGTGCGCTTGACTGGCCATGACTTTGCCTTGAACTTGCATCAAGCGATCGCGATAAGAAGGAATGTCTATTAAGCGTCTCCCATCAATGGTTTGTTCTTTCATCATGTTGATTAAAGTGTTCAATCTGTTCATGGTCGCATTTGGATCAGCCAAGGAACCACGTTCGTGACCTAAGACTGAATTGGCGACTGACCAACCTTCACCACGTTTGGCTACAATATTCTCTTCTGGGACGGTGACGTCATCAAAGAAAACTTCATTGAAGCCAGCCTTCAAGGTCATATCTACTAAAGGTCTGATTTCAATACCCGGTGTATCCATCGGAATTAAAATGAAACTGATACCAGAATGCTTAGGTGCTTGCGGCTCGGTTCTGACCAAACAAAACATCATTTGTGAGTATTGCGCGGTACTGGTCCAAATTTTTTGACCGTTGATGACCCAATTACCATCAATGAGTTCGCCTTTGGTTTGCAGGCTAGCTAAATCACTTCCGGCATTGGGCTCTGAATAACCCTGACACCAAATCATCTCGCCGTGCAGAGTAGGGCGGATGTATTTTTGTTTCTGCTCTTCGCTACCCCATTCAAGTAGGGTTGGCACCAACATATCAATTCCTTGGCCGCCCATACCGCCTGGCACTTTGGCTTTGGAAAATTCAGTCGCAATGATTCGACTTTTGATGATATCGGTTTCACCACCATAACCACCGTATTCTTTGGGGATGGCTCTTGCGATATAGCCTTTTTCAATTAAAATTTGCTGCCATTCAGAACGAGTGACCTCTTTTTTTGGTTTTTTAGTTGCTGAAGAACTGTTTAGAGCATCTGCAACAACGTTGCTATCACTTTTGAAAGACACTCCTTGATATTCCTTACAAAAAGCTTGCACCTCCTTACGGAAATCTTCGTATTCTGCACCGTAATTTAAATCCATTTGTTTCTCCTTACTTTTATTGAATGGCGAATAAATATTCTAAGGCCAAATAACTCAAACGCCAACCGATGCAACAAGAAAAAGTAAAGTTGGCGCTTGGAAACCAAACTCGCTAAAATCAAAAAATCATGTCCCGCTGGCTTATTATTTTTCTTGCATCTTTGCTCATTGTGTTAGGCGCACGTTATGGCACTTTTTCACCAATTCCAAAAGCAGTTTTTAGCGATTGCGAGACTCCAGTGAACGAAAACAAATTACAAGGTCTCTGGGAATTGGATCGGATCGCTAACTATGAGGCTTTTCACGAAGGACTTGGTCAAGACTCTGGTTTTTTAAGTTTATTGGAAGTTTACGCTTATCCATTTGTACTAGAACGCAGTCAGCTTTATCGCATTGAACAATGTGGTGCTGAAATTGCCTTATCGGTAAATTACTTGAGAACTTGGTTGGTTGCTCAGGCAGAAATTGAAGAACCCAACATTCAAATGGAAATGAAAGATTTTTCAACCGAGCTGAAAGAAACGCTTGAAGAGACTTTTGAAGAAGTGTTGACCGATGTGAAAGAGGCACTCGCCATAGAAACAAAACCTGAAACAAATAAAGCTTTAAAATTTTTGCGTCAGTCAGACAACTTAAATATCTCTGCTGAACTTTTTTTCTCAGAAGAGGAAATAAAAATCTTTGGCACTCTAAATGGCAAGAACTACCAAGAGAAAATTTATTACGATACCGGTGAACTGGTAAGAGAAATTGCTTTTGTTGATTCTTCTTTGGGTTCGACGGATTTTATTTATCGTCGTTATCCTTAACTTCCCAATGATGGGTCTCACTTAAGATTCGTGCGATGATAGCATCGCGCTGTTCTTCTGGAATATCAATCACGTTTATGTTTTTTGATAATTTTTCAAAAGCTTCGCGCTCATTTAATTCACCATCAACCACTTGTTGGACTGCACCCATTGCTGCCCATTGCATGTAATGTCTTGCAGTTCTGAACTCAAGCAAATCTTCGATAGTGGTATTTTGAATTTGCTTGGCTTTGACTGCGTTCAAAAAATTGTTTTCCATATTGGGCTGAGAGGTTTCTTTGAAAACTTGAATAACCATTTGCACATCTTCTAAGAGCCAATGGATAGAAGGCGAATTGACCAATAAGTTGATGCCTCTGAGCAATGCCAAATAGATGATGTAAACGTAGTCTTTTTCGTTTTTAACTCCCAACTTGAAGTCAATCAAAGTATTTCTCACGGTTTTATTCAGAGCCTCGTATTGAATGGCTTCCACACTATCAAAATGATTATAAAAGGTGCCATAGCCGACATCTGCAATCTTGATGAGCTTTTTTACGCTTATTTTTTCTTTTCCTTCGGTATTGAGATAGGTGATGGCTGCGTCAATTAGCTTTTCTCTGGTTTTACTCATTTCTGACACAGTGTACAGATAATATGACAGTTCTAACAGTTTTTGCTTTAATATAAACCATATGATGATAAAAAATAATTTTTTATCTCATCAAAGTACCAAAAAATTCAATTTAAAACTTTTTGTCACCTTGGTGGGATTTTCGGCGGGACTGCTTGCCTATGCCCAAGAGGAAATTGGTGTTGCAGCTGCTGTAAATACGACTACGACTGATAACTTTTACGATCCATCAGGAATGTTCGCTGAACGTCGCCTGATTGAAGAGGGTTACAAGATCATTCAAGACCGAACCATCGAAACCGATGAGAAAGGTAAGGCGCAAATGATTCTTGTCGATGGAACGGCTTTTACCATTGGACCGAACTCCAAAGTGATATTGGACAAATTCGTTTACAACCCTGAGACCAACGATGGTTTTTTGGAAATGCAGGCGACTGGTCTATTAAGACTTGTTGGGGGAAAAGTAACCAAGAAAAATGCCGCAACCATTAACACCAATGTTGCGACAGTTGGTATTCGAGGTGGAATTGTCATCGTTGACTCAGATGCAGAGACAACCTCAGCTGCTTTTGTCTATGGACAAGAAATGGAAGTCATTCCTCTGGAAAATCAGGCAGGCCGAACGGTACTAACAGAAGACGGTTTTGTTGTTGAGGTTAATGATCCATATGACGATATCGACACTCCTGAACTTTTAACTGCTGAAGCTTTAGCGAGTTATTCAGCAAGTTTAGAAGGTAGCGAGGAAGAAGAGGAAGAAGAATCGGAAAGCGAATCGGAAGAAGAATCTGAAGAAGAGGAAGAAGAGTCTGAAGAAGAAGAATCCGAAGAAGAAGAGTCTGAAGAAGAAGAGTCTGAAGAAGAATCCGAAGAAGAAGAATCTGAAGAAGAAGAGTCTGAAGAAGAATCTGAAGAAGAGTCTGAAGAATCTGAAGAGTCAGAAGAAGAATCCACAGAAGAAGAATCCACAGAAGAAGAATCCACAGAAGAAGAATCCACAGAAGAACAAAGTGAAGATTCTGGAGACAGCGAATCTAGCGAAGGTGATTCTGGTAGTGAATCATCAGAAGAACAAGAAGAACAAGCGCCCGCCGAAGAATCGGGGTCTGATGAACAAACATCCGATGACGGTGCCCAAGAAGACTCTTCTGGGGCAGATCAATCAGAAGAGGGACCCGCTTTAGAAAATGAAGAAGGTGAAACTGAACAACCTGTCAGTTCAGATAGAGCTGCCAGCGATGAGAGCAGTGCACCAATTGAAAACAGTGATGATAGTCCTGCAGCTGATTCTGGAACACCTGATGTTGGCGGACAAGAAGACAGTGGTGAAGTGGATTTAAATAATGAATTCAATGAAGTTTCAGAGCAAGAAGAACCGGAAATTGTCATTGATGAAGATTCGCTTTTGACCGATTCAGGTATTTCCGATAACAGTTCAAATGTTGCTCCTGATCAATTGACTACTTCAGATGATATCGGTGGTGAGTTGGGTGCGAGCGATTTATTTGAAGTTGAACAAGAAGAAGAGGAACCAGCAGAAGAAACCACCGAAGAAGTTCAAGACACCACAGCTGAGACTGTTCAACAAGAAGCCATCGAAGAGAAAATGTCAGCTAACGTATCTGTCCGAGCGGATTCTTTTATTGAGAGTTCGCCAAAAAACACTTTGGTTGCAACGACTGCAGTAGAAGGCGAGGGTATGACTTATGCCTTGGAAGACGACTTTGGAGTATTTAAGGTAAACCGCCGAGGGAAGATTAAAACCAAAGATTTCCTAGACTTCGAAACCAATGAAAAATACGACTTGGTACTTTTAGTTACCAATAGAAAAGGGGAAACCATAAGAGTTCCTTTCACGATCAATATTGCCGATGTCTCTGAATTGACTGCTACGTCTTCGGTTAGAGCAACAAACTATCACGAAGGAACAACTTCTGTTAATACGATCGTTGCAGACATTAACCCTGTCTCAGATGAGACGCCAACTTATGAAATCACTGGTGAAGGTAAAGAGTATTTCCGAATTAATAAAAACGGGAAAATCAAACTGGATAAATCTTTTGATTCCACTGACCGCAAAGTATTCAACTTAGTGGTAAAAGTTACTGCTGGAACAGAAACCGTTGATGTACCGGTAAAAATTGACGTTCTGGAAAATATAGCGCCTGATTTCACTACCGCTTGTCAAAGTTCTTGTGCTTTAGCGGAATCTGCAGCTACCGGAACAGTTGTGATCAATGCCTCGAGAACCGATACCGATATCGATGATCTGACTTACTCTTTGGAAAACAATTTTGGTAATAAATTTGCCATCAACCAAACAACCGGTCAGGTTACTCTAAATAGCGCTTTGGATTATGAGACAACAAATTCTTACAACTTAAAAGTCATTGCAACCGACTCCAAAGGCATTACCAAAGAACGTAGCTCTTCTTTTAGCGTAACGGATGTAGATTTGGGCTATAGCGGTTCTTTGGCATCAGCCAGTAAGGCAGAAAACATAGCTACTGGCACAGTAATTTTAAACTCTACGGTATCAAATTTTTCCAATCCTAGTTATTCGCTATCAGGCGGTAATGATAAATTTTCCATTAATTCGTCTACAGGACAAGTGACATTGGCCAATGCTTTAGATTACGAAACGGCAACGTCTCATACTTTTACCGTGACTGCTGCAGCCGGAGGCGAAACAGAAAGTCAGAACTTTACTTTAAACATAGACAATTTTACTTACACTGTGACCGACTCGGGATCGCCTTCGAAACGAATTATGTCAGTCGATGGAGACGTTAGTAATGATAGCTCCATTACTTATCATTTCACGGAAACAGGATCAGGTGAGTTTGACGATTTCATCATTGCTAACTTAGGACAAGGATTGCCAGCTGGAACTACTTATAGCAGCAGCAATAACACCTCCAGCGGTTTTTTGGTTTCTTCCGATGGAAGAGTGACTGCTCCTTTCCCTAACGTTTTTGAAGTAAATAGTACTACTGGTGCTGTGAGTGGGCAGAAACAAGCGACCATCAGCATAAATATTCCGAACGAACCAACGGTTCAAAGAACCATTACGCTGGCGCCAAAAAATGTTGAACCAGATAAGAACTTGGTTATGAAATTTGCAGGAGGTTATAACAATGTGCAGCATGACTTTACTGGTGCCAATCCCTTTACTGCTGTAGCTCATCGAGATGCCAGTGGCACGGGCGGTATAAGCAACCGGGTTGTTACCGAAACAATTCTAAGCGATAGAATTGGAAACTCACTTGTGACAGTACCCGAAGCTAATGGCTTCGCTAGTTACCACGGAAGTGGTGGGACAAATGTCAAAACTAATACTTATAACAATGGCTACAACGATCACAACACCGATGTTTTGGACTTTCAATATTCCTTCCCAATTGATAAGCACAATGGCGGTACGAGCGATCCGACCTGGCGTCAATACGCACCCATGTCTTCGGCCAACGCCCAATGGGATCAGGAACGAACCAGCGATAATGAAATTGCACAATACAAGTGTTTAGACTCAGGTCAAGGTTGTGGAAGTGGAACCACCGCACTTACCATCGATGCTAATTGGACGGCAACTACAGAAGGTTCAGGCAGCAGTTTTACGGGGTATAAAGTCACTCAAAGGAACTTTAGTCGAAGTACAGACAATCTTCTGAATTCCAATGTAGACGGTTCAAGCGTTGCAGATGGATCTGGAATCCAAACTCTTTTGGGGCAATATGGTTCTGGCTTCGATGGGACATCGAGTGAAAGAAATTCCGAATTTGAGACTGTAACTTTACCTGAAACTTTTAACTATTTCGGACAATCTTTCTCTCATATTTATGTAAATGAGAATGGATTTTTATCTTTTGGTAATGTTAGCGGAGAAGCTGGTCATCCTTGGAACGATGTGAATTTTAAGGAAAACCCTCAAACTTTTTCAGAGTTTCCGAAAGTTCATCCCGGCAAGGGTGGTGGTAGGCCCATACAATATCTGGCTGAAACTAACGCATATCACGGTGGAGCCGCTTCCGGTGAGCCAGATGGTTTTCATTTTCCTGACGTCTACGGTAAGCCTGGAACTGACAATGCTGACAACTTGGATAATACGATTTTTGCTCTTTGGAATGACTACATTACTGACTCAGAGAATACTGATTGGTCAATTCGTTCACTGTGGAATTCTGCAACAAAGATCCTGACCATAGGTTGGTACAACATTAGAAGTTATGACAACACCAACAACAACAGAGAGGCTAACTTTGAGGTCCAACTTGATTTCAATGATGACTCTTTTCGAATCGTGCATGCAGATTTTGGAAGTAAGTTTCCTGGTGCTACTGAGAATAACGCATTTGTTGGTGTATCCAAAGACGTCTCTTGCGCAACCAGCACTAACAACATTTCCATGTGTGAAGGAAAAGATTACATTCAACTACGTTTTCACGATAACCACTTTAATAGATGGGAATCTCCAAGTACTGGTGGTAGTAACGTGAGCACTTTTCAAAATAAACAAGGAGCAAACGCCCGTTATATTAACCACTTGTACAACTCTTACTTTGCTGCCAATCAAACGGTCAATGGCACGGAGTACTGTTTTAACAACACCACGAACTTGAGCGATACAAGTTGTTCAAACACTTATAACTTTACCCAGGCTAAGGGAGGTACCCATTTTGAGTTCGACCCACAAGGCGGTGGTGGATCTACAAAAAACGTTCTTTTGCCTTCGGATGTCAAACAATCTTTCCGTTCTGGCTTTCAGGCCGAATTCATGTGGATGCATTTGGACAAAGCGCCAGTCAGTCTGAGATACAATACCGTTGCAGGCACTCAAGCAGGAGGTGTGCGTAATTTCATTTCAGGTGCGAACAATAGAAGCGGGATTGGAGGTACAGATACGGTTGTAGCCGGGCAAGTAATAAATTCCACAACTGCGCAAGACGAAATCGTCATTGCTGGAGAGGTTTACAAAGAAACAGCGCTTAGAGATTTTCTGAACAATACGAAGAAAGTGGTCGCTTATGCACCCATTCCGATTTTACATACCAACAAGTACGAATTGCCACAATACGCTGGAGAAAGCGATGTGCGTTTTCGTCGCGTGCACACTCTTATGCCGCAATTCATTTCTCCGGATTACATGGAAAGCAAGGACAACGGTACGGATGCAAACTTTGACTTTCATCAGTTGAACGATAACGATTATTGCAAAACCAATTTCAATTGCATCGTCTACAACACTGATGGAAGTAATAGTTTTAATACTTTGGATGGTTCTTCTTCAACTAAAACCGAAGCGCATATTGATGGTATGTACAACTACTCTAAAAAAGCACTACACCAAAACGATCATGTCGCTTCAGAGCGTTTTGGTAACTTAGCCGACAGTGTGGATTACGTGCCTGTTGGTCAGTCGCTTTGGTATCAAGTATTCAACCCTACTGGCAAAGGAGTGGGTTTGTTTGCGCAACTCAATTGGAGTTGTGGAACGGGGAAACCTTGTGGTGAGCATACGGCCAATAAAACCGGGGCTCCTCACAATTCTCAACAGAGCTTGTTCTCAGTCTTGATTGTTGATGCTGGGGATAAATCGCATTTTGATAACCAAGGTTATCAACAAAAAGCCAACGGCCCTATCGTGGATGGAAAACATTTTTGGAGTTACAAACGTAGAGATGGCAGAACAACCACTACCGATGGCGCCTACGCTGGTGCAGAAAAATCCTCGCAAATTACTTTTGGTATCAATCCCATTGCTTGTGCTTCCGGTCCAGATAACGGCTGCTTTTTTGGGGACAATCAATCTGTAACTGCTGCGGAATCATTCCCTAAAGCCCCTGCAACAGCAATCATTACCACCAGCGATCCCTGTAGCTCTCTAACTGGTTCATCCGTAAATGGGTTTGGGAGCATGGGATGCGACCAGGGGATCAACACATCTACGAAAACCATGGAATTGGGTGTGATGTACTCGATGGAAGCAAACACTTCCAGCGGCATCTTCAATCAGAAATACAAAACCGAAACCTTTTATCAAGGAATTGTTAAGCAAAAACAATACGATGGTTCTAATTATGTCGACTCAATTAATCTAAGTGGTTCCAACAGTTGGCGAACTGGAAACAATTCCGCAGCTAATACTTGGACTGGAAGATTCTCAGGGCATTGGATGACCGATGTGGATCCAGCCCCAATGGCTAGACAAAGAAGCATGCCACATTATTTTAGAGCACCGTTGACGGCTACCTTTGATGAAACCAACGACCGAGTCAAAGTCGTAGCTACTAATATAAACATTCATCCGGATCCCGATTGGAATACGGGTACCAGTTCTGGAGACAACACTTGGTATCATTCTGGCGGTTGCGGTTATGAAGCCGTTTCTTGGTCTAACGCCTCCTGTATGTCTGTGTATCGTTTGGAAGGAAATACTGGAGCTACTTTGCAATTTGGTGATGATGACAATCAAAAAGATAGCGCTACTTTTGCGAATTCCGCTTACATCAATAAAAAAGTCTTCGGCGCCATACTTAAAAACGAATCAAAAAATATTCATTACACTGGTGGTACTACCAATTTTGAAAGTCGAAATGTTGATAATGCCGGTGCAATGGTCACTTGGGATACCATCGATGAAAAAGACAAAGACTGGCTAAGCACTTGTTCTGGATCTCAAAGTGCAACTTGCACAGATCCCGAACCTTCTTTGGAATACATGACTTGGGGTATTTGGGCCATGGCCACCAACGATGGCCTTGAGTACATGAGTGGCGAACAACCGAGCGCCGTGCATATGGGAACATGGTATGCCGGTGATTTATTGGATGCGAGCGATTGGCCAGTCAGTCGAACCGCAAATCTTGCAGGAATGGCAATGTTCAGCATGTGGAAAAGTCAAACCGTGGGCGGGGTTACGACCAATTACAACTGGACCGAAGGCTCTAGAGCAGACGGTTCTGTGGTCTTTGATGGTTCAGGAAATTATGGCGTAACCATCAATGTTCACGATCTGGGTAGATTCAATTGTGACAATGGCGCTAGCTCAGGAAATGTTTGTAGTTCGGGTGCAGGAAATAATACTAATGCTTTTAGCCAAGGAGCTATGGGCACCATTACCTGGCAGGCATCCGGCACTAACGGAAATCCAAATTTTAATGGCGGAAATAGTGCTGCTACTGTTGATAATGGCGTGAGTACTTGGAAGTTCATGCATGGCAGTCTTTACGGCACTGCCTCGCACGTTGAAGCAGGCGCGGAGCTAATTTATTCCAAACAAAATGCTGATAATTATTTGCAAGCGATTGGAACCGTTATTTTATCGGAGTAGAAAAGAGGAACTTTATGTAGAGAATTTAAAGGAGCTTAATATTTTAAATAACGTTTGCCGTTGTCTTTTTGGTACTTAGGCGACAATTTCGTTACTACATTTAAAAAATTATGCTCTCTGGACCCGGCCTTGTGTCGGGTTCAGTTTTTTCATTTTAGATATGTATAATGGACGGCTAAAATTATGAGACAGTTTATCGATTTCTTTTTGAGTATCCGGGACAGTAAGTTCTTTACGGGTCTGGTGATTTCTGTGATTGTGGCGTCTGCCATTTACGCTGGTGCTAGCTCTTACGACATTCCGAATCAATACACCATTATTTTGGATTACTTTGACTATGCCATTACAGTCTTCTTCTTGGTCGAAATCTTGATTCGTATTTTTGCTGAAGCCAACCATCCTGTACGGTTTTTCAAAAACGGTTGGAACGTTTTCGATTTCATTATTGTGGTGGTCAGTTTGGTGCCAGTCGATGGCGCCGAAAGCGCTTTTGTCGCGCGTCTTTTGAGAATTGTTCGAGTACTTCGAATCATTACTGTGGTGCCGGCATTTCGTCACATTGTGGAATCGCTCTTTAAATCGATGCCAAGGGTGGCTTTCATTGCCTTGCTCATGTTTATCGTGATTTACATTTGGGCGGCAATCGGCACTTTGATTTATAGCGAAACCGATCCAGAACATTGGCGCAACATTGGCATTGCAGCATTGACCTTAGCGCAA
>CACBOY010000015.1 GCA_902540995.1 uncultured SAR86 cluster bacterium | reverse complement strand
AGTTCTTCTGTGAACTTCATCAGGCCCATCAGCTAAACGAAGAGTTCTCATCCCAGCGTAAAGCCTTGCAAGAGGAGTATCTTGTGAAACTCCTGCGCCACCATGAATTTGAATCGCTTTATCAATAACGCGAAGTGCCATATTAGGAACAGCAACTTTGATTTGTGCAATTTCACTTTTAGCAATTTTGTTGCCAACTGTATCCATCATGTACGCAGCTTTTAAAGTAAGAAGCCTACACATATCAATTTCTATTCTGCAATCAGCAATGACATCATAATTTCCACCCAATTCGGAAAGCGTTTTTCCAAACGCAGTTCTATTTAGAGATCTTTTACATAACAAGTCTAAGGCTCTTTCAGCAGCTCCAATTGTTCTCATACAGTGATGGATTCTTCCTGGGCCTAAACGACCTTGGGCTATTTCAAAACCCCTGCCTTCACCTAAAAGAAGATTTTCTTTAGGTACTTCAACATCTGTAAATTTCATATGAGCATGTCCGTGAGGAGCATCGTCGTTTCCAAAAACAGTCATCATTCTTAAAACTTCGACTCCGGGAGTATCCATTGGGACAAGAATCTGAGACTGCCTTTGGTGTTTGGGGTTATCTGGATTTGTAACTCCCATGAATATAATGATTTTGCAACGAGGATCGCCAGCGCCAGAAGTCCACCATTTCTCACCATTGATGACATATCTATCCCCCTTATCCTCGATTCTGCTACCTATGTTTGTTGCATCCGATGAAGCAACATTCGGTTCAGTCATTCCAAAAGCTGATCTGATTTCGCCATCAAGCAAAGGTTTTAGCCATTGTTCTTGTTGCTCAGGATTTCCATACTTATCTATTACCTCCATGTTTCCAGTGTCTGGAGCTGAGCAATTGAATACTTCCGATGCGATCCCACATCTACCCATTTGCTCTGACAAAGGAGCATATTCTAAGTTTGTCAGTCCTGGTCCCCACTGAGAGTCAGGCAAAAATAAGTTCCACAAGCCTTCAGCTTTTGCTTTTGCTTTGAGCTCATCTAATACTGGAGGAACTTGCCAAGGGTTTCCCTGATTTCTAAATTCTGTCATTTGATCCGCGTACACCTTTTCGCCTTCATAAACGTGATCGTCCATGAACTTTGTTACGCGTTCTAATAAATCTTTTACTTTATCCGTGTGTTGAAATTCCATATATATCCTCTTGATTAAAGAAAAAAAATATTAACAAGTTTTTAAAAAATTTGACACCCTATATGTCAAAATAATACACGTCATATGATTAAATCCATCGATCACATATTAGTTGCAGTAGAAGATTTGAATAAAGCTGTAGAAAACTATTCACTTGTTTTTGGCTTTGGTCCTACTTGGCAAGGAAGTCATCCATCTCTGGGAACGAAAAACGCCCTATTTCCCCTAGACAATCTCTATTTTGAATTGATTGCGGTAAATGATGACGGGCCCCTTGCAGAAACTGTTAACGAACATTTAGAAAAAAATGGAGAGAGTGTTTTTGGCTTAGCCTTGGAGACAGATGATATTGAAATGGCAAAAAAAGAACTTTCGGCAAGTTTTAATACAGATTTAGAAATATCAGATGGAAAAGGTGTAAATAATATTTCAAATGAGGAAAGACATTGGAGGAACATTTTTATCCCTAGGAAGTTTTCAAGAGGAATATTTACCCTTTTGATTCAACACACAAAAGGTAATCTTCCAAAACACGAAATATCTGACGAATCATCTATTTCAAGAATGGATCATGTAGTTATTAATTCAAACGATCCTGATGGTTTGGTCGATCTTTATAAGGAGAAATATGGAATCAGGCTCGCTTTAGACCAATTTGTAGAAAAATGGGGAGGTCGAATGCTCTTTTTTAGGACCAATCACACCACTATTGAGGCTATTGGAATTAAAAAAGATGGATCGCCAGAAGATTCCCTTTGGGGCCTAGCCTGGACAACAAAAAATATAAAAAAAACGCACAAAAGATTGCTTGATGCGGGTATAAATATTACTGATATTAAAGATGGTAGAAAACCTAATACTCTTGTAGCAACAATCAAATCTCACTGTTCGAATGTTCCAACTTTACTGATTGAGCATCTATAGTTGCTAATTTTTTGGTGCGGATAGAGGGAGTCGAACCCCCACACCTTTCGGCACTAGAACCTAAATCTAGCGTGTCTACCAGTTCCACCATATCCGCGTGAAAAATAAGTATATTGATTAGTTTTCTATTGGCAAGGAATTACTTTCTGAGTTCTCCTGATTGGAAATAGATTTTGAAAGTTCATCTTTTAATTTGAGGATAGATTGATTGGTTTGCCTTCTAAAAGAATCCATAGAGTTCACCGCCTCCTCTAAATCTTTTATACGCAGCTCATAATCAGTAGAGCTCAAAGAGGAAGTATCAATTTTAGCGACTCTGGTTTTTATATCGGAAATAGATTTTGAAAATTCTTTTGAAATCAATCTTATTTCTTGAGATTGAGTGAAAATTTCTTTAATCGAGCTTTCAATTGAATTGAGCTGATCTTCAAGAGTAGCAATTCTTTTTTTATTTCTTTTATTACTCAAATCCCATAACTTCCTTATCTCTCTATTTACTTCCTTAAGGTCATCTGAAAGAGTTTCAACAGTAACCTCTGATGACTGAACGGATTTTTGAACCTGTTGTTCCAAATCAATCAATCTGGAATTCATGTTTATGAGATTTTCTTGCTGAAATGAAGTTCTGAATAACATAAAGGAAATCAATATGATGAAAACCAAAAGAAAGACTCCATATGATATTACCGAGCTTGGCGGTACCTGACTGGAAGGAAATATTCTTCTAGTTGAGATTGGATTTTTTTTCATTTACTTTAGATTGGTTATTTTGTTTATTTTAATTCATGGTTAGAATAGAAAGCTATTATTTAAAGGAGAACAAATGAATTTTAATTTTTCTGAAGATCAATTGTTGATGAAAGAAGAGGTGAAAAAACTTCTTGATAAAGAGAATTCTGTAAAAAGAAATAGAAATGTTTTAGAGGGAGAAGAAAAGTTTGATAAAGAACTTTGGAACCAGCTAGTTCAAATGGGCTTAACGGCTACTACCATTCCTGAAGAATACGGTGGAATAGGTATGGGCTTCTTAGAATTGTGTGTCATTGCTGAAGAACTTGGTAGAGGAATAGCTCCAGTTCCCTTCTCTTCGAGTGTTTATCTTGCTACTACAGCAATTCTAAATTCCTCAAATGAAGATATTAAAAAGGAATTTCTCCCAAGATTAGCTAGCGGCGAAATTATAGGTACTTTTGCGCATTCAGAAAAAACAACATTTCCTAGCGAGTCTGGAATAAGTGTTGCTGCTAAATCTGGAAAAGTCACTGGAAAAAAAGTTGCTGTGCCTGATGGAGATATAGCAAATTTTGCTCTGGTATCTGCAACTTCAGGTAAAAATAAAATTGGCCTTTATTTAGTTGATTTATCTGCTGATGGGGTGGAAATTGATTCTTTAGAGACTTTTGATCCTTCTAGATCTCATGCTGATATATCTTTTAAAAGTACACCTGCTCAAGAGCTAAGCCCAGATGCATGGGAAGACATAGAAAAACTTCTAGATCAATCTGCGGTTTTATTTGCTTTTGAACAAGTAGGTGGTGCTGAAGCTGCAATGAATCAAGCTAAAGATTATGCTATGGGTAGATATGCCTTCGGAAGAGCTATTGCTTCTTTTCAAGCTATCAAACACAAAGTAGCTGACATGTATATTTCACTTCAATTGGCTCGTTCCAACTGTTATTACGGTGCCTGGGCTTTGAGTAATGATGCCCCTGAGCTTCCCACTGCCGCAGCTACTGCTCGAGTAAGTGCAACAAAAGCATTTTATGAATGCTCAAAAGAAAATATTCAAACTCACGGGGGAATGGGTGCTACTTGGGAATTTGATTGTCATCTTTTCTACAGAAGAGCAAGATTGCTTTCCAGTAACATAGGCAGTCAAGGAATATGGAAAGATAAATTAATTACATCACTAGAAAAAAGTAACTCACCAACTTAAAATTATATTAATCGGAGGATAAACATGGATTTTAACGATACTAAAGACGAAGCAAAATTTAGAGATGAGGTAAGTTCTTGGCTATCTGCTAATGCAGATAAAAAAGAGCATGCTAAAGACATTTACCGTCCTGCAGAAATGAGTAGCGAGGGCGAATCTGGAGAATCAAGCGCACTTAAAGATGCTAAAGCTTGGCAGGCAAAAAAATATGATGCTGGCTGGGCATGTCTTCACTGGCCTAAAGATTACGGTGGACGTGATGCAACTCCAATGGAAAGAGTAATTTGGGGACAAGAAGAATCCAAATTTAAAGTGCCAGGTGGTTTTTTTGAAATTGGTCAAGGCATGGCAGGTCCAGTATTAATGCTATATGCAACAGAAGAACAGAAAAAAAGATATCTCCCTCCAATGGCAAAAGGTGAAGAAATTTGGTGTCAATTGTTTAGTGAGCCTGGAGCTGGTTCTGATTTAGCGGGTATTAAAACTAAAGCTGAACTGGATGGTGATACCTGGACTATTAATGGTCAAAAAGTATGGACTTCAGGAGCCCACTACAGTGATTATGGAATCATTGTAACTAGAAGTGATTTCTCAGCTCCTAAACACAAAGGCCTTACCTACTTCTTTCTGGATATGAAGTCTCCTGGAGTTGAAGTTAGACCAATCAAACAAATCACAGGTGGAGCAAACTTTAATGAAGTTTATTTTACCGATGTAAAAATTCCTGATTCACAACGTCTAGGTGAAATTGGAGACGGCTGGAAGGTTTCTTTAACCACTCTTATGAATGAGAGACTTGCTGTGGGTGATGCATCTGGAGTAGATTTCCAAGAAATTTTTGAACTTGCTAAAGATCAAGATTTCAATGGTGATACTGCCATTTCAAATGGTGCTGTTAGAGAAAAACTTGCTGATTGGTATTGTGAGCAATCCGGTTTGAAGTACACAAAAATGAGAAACATCTCGGCTTTATCGCAAGGAAGCACTCCTGGTCCTGAAGCTTCTATAACTAAGATAGTTAGTGCAAATAAACTTCAAGATATTGCAAACTATGGCATGGATCTAATGGATAATGCCTCAATTGCAAGAGATGAAGAAACTGCAATTTTTCAAGGAAGCTTACTTGGAGCGCCTCTTATAAGAATTGCTGGTGGAACTGATGAGGTGCTTAAGAATATTATTGCTGAGCAAGTCCTTGGAATGCCCCAAGATATTAGGGTAGATAAAAACGTTCCATTTAACGAAATACCTACTGGTTCAAAGAACTAGTTAAAAAGGAAGTAAAAAGGGCTTTTTAGTTTCTTTTTACAATTATCATATTGGTTTCGGTATCTATTAGACATTTTTTGAACGTCTGAGGATACCGAAAGCAACCAAGGCTTAGATTTATAGCTTCCTTTTTTATACCCTCCTCGCCCTTCATGATAAGCAAGATAGAGTAGCCTTGCATTATCTTTAGGAATTCCCAAAAGCTTATTGCTTTTTTTGTTATACCAGCCTATGAAATCAACGGAGTCTTTAAAACTCGTTCTTGATGCTAATGGTTTTTTAGCTTGTTTTTTATAAATATCCCAAGTCCCATCTATTGCTTGAGCATAACCATAAGCAGAACTTTTTCTTTTCCAAGGAATGAAACCCAAAAGCTTGGTTCTTTCTGGTTTAGCTCCTTGCTGGAAGTCAGATTCTTGTTTTATAAATGCTAAAGTTACGTATGCTGGACTGCCCCATCTTTTTTCTGTCTTCACAGCTGCTTTATACCAACTTCTTTTTTCGTAAAAAATTTCACATATGTTTGTGGTTTTTTTTGGCGGCGAAACCATACAAGAGGACAAGATAATCAAGCAAAAAGACCAAAGAATTAATTTATTAACCATTTTCCAGAAAAGAAGATAATCCATCTTCATCAATTATTTGAATATTTAATTCAGAGGCTTTTTTGATTTTTGATCCTGGATCAATTCCTGAAATAAGATAGTCGGTATTTTTTGAAACCGCTGAGGAAACTTTTGCTCCCATTTTCTCTAAAGTTTCTTTGAGTTCATTTCTGGAATAACTACTCAATGTCCCTGTGATAACAATCTTTTTATTTAGCAAATGACTTTCCTGATTATTTGATATTTCATTTGAAAGATTAAAATTCAATTTTTGAAAATTTGCTAAGATCTTTAAGAATTTCTTATTTTCAAAAAAAGAAACTAAGTTTGAAGCAGCTACTTCTCCGATATCCTCAACTTGAATAAATTTTTCATAACTGGTTTTGATAATGTTTTCTAGAGTCCCTAATTCTTTGGCAATATTTTTTGAAGTTTGCAATCCAATTTCTTTTATTCCCAGAGAATAAATAAACCTATAAAGCTCGGTTTCCTTGCTTTTTGAAATGGAGTCGATAAGGTTTTTAGCTGATTTTTCTGCAAACCCCTCAAGGGAAAGTAATTGATTCATATTTAAAGAGTAAAGATCGGTTATAGAACTAATAAATTTATTACCAATTAAAGCATCTATAGTTTTTGAACCAAGACCTTCAATATCCATAGCATTTCTTGAAACAAAATGCTTTAAAGATTCTTTGAACTGATCATAGCCATAACAGCCCTCCGAAAATTCGGATTCTAATGAAATCTCTAGGCAAGGAATATTTTCTTCAAAGTAAGAAACCTCTCTTTTACAAACAGAACAAGAAGAAGGTAATTTAACTCTTATTTCTGAACCGCTTCTTTTTTCTTTAATTACGGAAACTATTTTAGGAATGACGTCCCCTGCTCTTTTTATAAAAACGTAATCCTGCTCTCTGACATCTAGCCTTTCTACTTCATCCATATTATGCAAAGTTGCGTTGGAAATAGTCACTCCCCCAACTTTTACTGGTTGTAAATTAGCAACTGGAGTTAAAGCTCCTGTTCTGCCCATTTGGAAAGATATTGAATTTATTTTAGTTTCTGCCTGTTCTGCTTCAAATTTTCTTGCAATGGCCCACCTAGGTGCTCTAGACGAAAAGCCCAGTTCTTGTTGAAGAGCAATTTCATTAATTTTTATCACGACTCCATCAATTTCATAGGCTAGTTGTTCTCTTTGCTTTGCTATCTTTGAAAAAGCTTTTTTTGTTTCTTCAAGAGTAGAAGCTAATGAAATTTCAGAACAAGTTGGCAGACCCCATTCCTGAAAGGCTCTGATAACTGAAGATTGACTATCAAAAAGAGTATTCCCATCAAGGTAGCCTAAACTATGACAAAAGACTTTTAAGGGTCTTGCACTTGCAACTTTTGGATTGAGTTGGCGCATACTTCCTGCAGCAAAATTTCTGGGATTAGCAAAAACCTTTTGGCCTTCTTCTTTAAATTTATCATTCAAATTGGAAAAATCTTTTTTTTCTACATATATTTCGCCTCTAATTTCAATTTCTTTTGGATAGGCAAAGTTCTTACTTTTCTTAAGTTGCATCGGAATCTCTTTCATAGTTTTTACATTATGAGTAACTTCCTCTCCAATATTTCCATCTCCCCTAGTTCCAGCTCGTGTGAGAATGCCATTTTGATAGACCAAACAAATTGCTATTCCATCGATTTTTGGCTCGCATGAATAACTGAATGCTTCTTTTCTTTTTAGTTTGTTTAAAAATCTTTTTTCAAAATCTTCTATATCGTGATCATCGAAGGCATTGTCCAATGAAAGCATAGGAATTCGATGATTAAATGGCCTAAGTCCGGATACTGGCTCTGAACCTACTCTTTCGCTAGGTGAATTAATTGCCTTTATATTTGGAAATTCACTTTCTAAAACAAGTAATTTCTTAAAAAGCTGATCGTATTCTTGGTCGGAGATTTCTGGAGAATCCTGATTATGATAAAGATCGTTATGTTTATTTAGTTCAGCAACTAAAGCTAAATATTCCTTTTTAACTTTTTGGCTTATAGCCATAAGGACTAAGCAAAATTTCTCAAATCAAAGTCTTCAGCTTGATGAGAGTAATGGTCTATCATTTGTTGAGTAAGAGGATTTCTTTCTGAATCAAAGAGATTAAGGTCTAATTTAGAAGCTAAAAGCTCAGCAAAAGTAACCATTTGGTTGAAGTTACTAATTGTATTCGTGCCTGATACAGGACTTAGAATTAGTGTTAAAGCCGTTGTTTCATCATCTTCTTTTGAAGTATCAAATCTCCCTGGGTTTAACCCATTGACCAAAGAAAAAAAATGATCATCTGAAAAAATTCTAAACCATCCTCCCTCATTAGAATAATTAGAGCTATATTCCTCTAAAAGAGAGATCAAATGCTTATAGGTTATTGTCTTATCTTCTCCTTCTAAATTGATCACAAAGAGATTATCGGGGGCTTTGGGAGTTAATTGATCTTGAGGTTCTTCTATAGCTTCATTATCGTCAAATGATGAAATTTCCTCTCTTAGGCTATTTGGATCATTTTCCAAAGGCTCAAAAAGCTCGCGAGAATTTACTTTTTTGTTTATCTTTAAATTTGTTCTACTGCCAAAAAAAATTTTTCTTAGCATAAGCAATATTGTTACGGCAATTATTATTCCAAAGATTAAAACTATGATTTCGTTTAACATCATTAACTTGCAGCCATTTTTAGAGCTTCATCGACATCCACAGAAACCAATCTTGATACACCTGGCTCCTGCATAGTAACACCCATAAGGTGTTTACTTTTTTCCATTGAGATTTTATTGTGCGTTACGAAAATAAATTGAACCTTTTCAGACATTTCTTCAACCATATTGATAAATCTTGAAGTATTAAAGTCATCCAATGGAGCATCTATCTCATCAAGAATACAAAAAGGCGCTGGATTTAGAGAAAAAAAGCTAAATACCAATGCTATGGACGATAAAGCTTTTTCTCCACCCGATAATTGAGAAACATTTACGTTCTTTTTTCCTGGAGGCATAGCCTTGAAAAGCACTCCAGATTCTAATAAATCTCTTTCAGTTAATTCTAATTTTGCAAAACCACCGCCAAATAGTTTTGGAAAAAGCTCACCTAATTTAATATTTAGCTTATCCAATGTATCTTTAAATTTTGTTCTTGATTCCAAATCAATTTTCTTAATCGCTCCTTGTAAGGTTTCCAGCGCACTATTCAATTCAGACATTTGAGTATCAATTTCAGAGTTTCTTTCTTCTTCTAATTTGTATTCTTCAGCTGCAGCTAAATTTATCGGGCCGATTCTTTCTATTGAAGTTTCAATTTTTGAAATTTCTTCTACCAATGACTCTTCGGTCATATTTTCAGTAATTTCATCCAGCAATCCTTGAATTTCATAATTATCGTTTTTAAGTTGTTCTTCAAAAATTGCTGATTCAGAAATAAATCCTTGTCTTTCTAATTTATATTTTTGAATATCTTTATTAAAGTCTTCAAGACTGAGATCAGTTTCGTGAATTCTTCTCTCGTTGGCTCTTATGCTTTCGTTTAAGTCATTAAAATCTTGTCTTAGTTTTGACAGGTTTCCCTCTACGTCTATCCTAGAGTCTAATAAGGGCTTAATATCTGCTTCAATTTTCTGAATTGGGCCTTCAATCTCATATAACTTTTCTTCAAGAGAGTTTTTTGCAGTAATAGTATTCAGCTTGGAACTTTCGATTGCAGATAATTTACTCTTAATTTCAGCTATTTTTACTTTGAAAGACGTAATTTCTGAGCTCAAAGAAAGAAGTTCAGTTTTTTGAGCCTTAAACTTTTCTTCTTGATATTGAGATTGATGTTTAATTGATTCCTTTAGTTTTTCTAACTTGTTTTTAATTTCTAAAGTAAAAGAATGAATTTCTTGGATATCGCTCTCTGTTTTTGTTGAGAAATCCCTTGTAGTCTCTTCCAAAGAAACCGTTAGATTTGACACGTCAAGAAAGATCTTTTCTACAAGGAAATCCGGAGACATTGCCCCCTCAAGTTTAGAAAAACTTTCGTCTAAGGCTTGAAGTTCTGGTTCTTTTTTTGAAAGTTCTAATTCAGTTTCAGACAACTCTTTTGATAAATTATCTTTATCGGAAGAAAAACTATTTAACGTCTCTTCCATTTGGTCCTTTTCTAAAAGAAGGTCTTTTCTCTTTTCTTTCAACAAAGACAATTCTTGTTCAGAACTAGTAAGGTCCGCGCCGCTAGAATAGTAATCCTGTTGAACTTTATCTATTTTTTGCTGAATTTCAGATTGAGTTACTTTAGATTTATCTATTTCGGAGTTAAGTGAGATTTTAAGAGTTCTTTCTTTTTCAAGGCTAGATTCAAGTTCTTTGATTGATAAATCTATATTTGAAATTTTTTCTTTTCTTGTTTGCCATGATATTGCTTTCAAAAGGCCTTTTTTTGACTTTTCTTCAGCTTTTAATGCTTCGTATCTTTCAGCTGACTTTACCTGTCTTTTAAGTTTTAAAAGCTGTCTTTCAATCTCATCTTTAAGATCTTTAACTCGACTGAGATTCTCTTTAGTTTTCTTAATTCTTGATTCGGTTTCTTTTTTCCTTTCGCGATAAACTGAAATACCTGCAACCTCTTCAATGTACATTCTTAGTTCTTCAGGTTTAGAGCTTATTAGCTTAGTCGCCATTTCTTGTTCAATGACTGCATAACTTCTAGGTCCGAGACCAGTGCCAAGGAATATATCTGTAATGTCTTTTCTTCTACATTCTGAGCCGTTTAAAAAATAGATAGATCTTCCATCAATTTCTAAAACTCGTTTGACAGAAATTTCTGAATAGCTTGAATATTCCCCGCCTAATTTTCCTAAAGAATTATCAAATAAAAGTTCTACAGAAGCACGGCTCGAAGGCGCTCTGGATGATGATCCGCTAAAAATAACATCGGCCATATTTTCACCTCTTAAATTTTTAGCAGATATTTCTCCCATAACCCATCTAACAGCGTCGATAATATTGGATTTACCGCAACCATTAGGCCCGACTACTCCGCTCATGCTGCTAGGGAAGGAAATTTTCGTGGGGTCCACGAAAGATTTAAAACCAGATAGGCTGATGTTTTTTAATCTCATCCTTGGATGAATATTTTAACCGATTTAGGCCTTTAAAACCCTATTTTTTCTAATTTTTAAGCTCTTTTAATGCAAGATTCATTGCAATAATCAAGGATTCTTTTTCTTTATTATTA
>CACBOY010000014.1 GCA_902540995.1 uncultured SAR86 cluster bacterium | reverse complement strand
CAAAAAAGAGTCAAGGAAAGTAAGTCTGTAGAGAGAAAAAAAGTTACTAAAGGAGTGACTCTTCCAGGAAAACTTTCTGATTGCGTTTCGTCAAACTACGAAGAAACCGAGTTGTTTTTAGTAGAGGGAGATTCTGCCGGGGGTTCAGCGAAACAAGCTAGGGATAGAAACTTTCAAGCTGTTATGGCTTTAAAAGGTAAAATTTTAAACACTTGGGAAGTTGATACCGATGCGGTAAACCAATCGCAAGAAGTAAAAGACATTGGCATGGCAATTGGATTGCAACCAGGGTGTAGAGTCTTGGATGGTCTGAGATACGGCAAGATATGTATCTTGGCAGACGCAGATTCTGACGGTCTTCACATTGCAACATTGATTTGTGCTTTATTTCTCAAACATTTCAGGCCTCTGGTAGAAGAAGGCAGGTTGTACGTAGCCCAGCCTCCTTTATTTAGAATTGATCAAGGCAAGGATATTTATTATGCCCTGGACGAAAAAGAAAAGGATGACCTGGTAAAAAAACTTACATCGCAAAATAAAAGAACTAAAGTTGAAATACAAAGATTCAAAGGTTTGGGTGAAATGAATCCATCTCAGTTGAAAGAAACTACCATGTCTCAAGATGTAAGAAAATTGCTACAACTTAAATTAGAAAAAGGAAATAGTGCAACAACGATGTTCAATATGCTGCTCTCAAAAAAAAGAGCTCCAGATAGAAAAAGTTGGTTAGAGAGTAAAGGAGATTTAGCAAGTATCAATGAGTAAAGAGAAAAGCCTAAGTATTGGCGGCTTTGCAGAGAAAGCCTATCTCGATTACTCCATGTATGTAATCTTAGATAGGGCTCTACCTTTTATCGGTGACGGCTTAAAGCCGGTTCAAAGAAGAATAATTTACGCGATGTCCGAAATTGGGTTGAAATCTACCTCCAAGTTTAAGAAAAGTGCGAGAACCGTCGGCGAGGTGATAGGTAAATTTCATCCCCACGGAGACAATGCTGCCTATGAGGCAATGGTCTTAATGGCACAGAATTTTTCTACCAGGTATCCCTTGATAGAAGGACAAGGAAATTGGGGTTCTCTTGATGATCCAAAGAGTTTCGCTGCAGTAAGGTATACAGAGTGTAGGCTTTCAGCCTACGCACAAGTATTGCTCTCGGAATTATCTCAAGGAACTGTAGATTGGGGTCCTAATTTTGATGGTACTTTGATAGAGCCAAGATTTTTATCATCAAGAATTCCAAATGTTTTACTCAACGGTGCTTCCGGAATTGCAGTTGGTATGGCAACAGATATTCCGCCGCATAATTTAAATGAAGTTGTGGATGCAACTATTGCCCTTATTGACTCTCCTAAACTTTCTGTAAAAGAGCTCTTAAAAATTATTCCAGCCCCTGACTTTCCAACCAAGGCAGAAATTATCTCAACGCCTGAAGAACTATTGGAAATGTATCAGACCGGAAGAGGGGCAGTTAAGTTAAGAGCAACATATGAAATAGAAAATGGCGAGGTTGTCATTACGGCTCTTCCATATCAGGTTTCAACGACAAGGATTCTAGAACAGATTGCTGCACAAATTGATTCAAAAAAAATGAATCTAATAGAAGATCTTAGAGACGAAAGCGATGGTGAAAACCCGGTAAGAATTATTGTCGTACCAAGATCGAATAGGGTTGATAAAGATGCTTTGATGAGTCATCTCTTTGCTACAACAGATTTACAAAAGAATGTCAGAGTTAATCTGAATGTTATTGGTTTAAGCGGACGGCCAAAAGTTTTTGATCTGAGAGAAATTCTAAAAGAATGGATCACTTTTAGAACACAAACCGTAAAAAGGAGACTGCAACACAGATTAGATTGGCTCAACGATAGATTGCACATTCTTGAGGGTTTGATGATTGCTTATCTAAATTTGGACGAGGTAATTAAAATAATCAGAACTCATGACGACCCAAAAAAACAATTAATCAAAAAATTTAAACTCACTGAAATTCAGGCAAACGCTATTCTTGATATTCGCCTGCGCCAGCTGGCAAAGCTTGAAGAACAAAGCATCATCGAAGAAAGGGATTCATTAAAAGCTGAAGCAAAGGAAATTGAAAAAATACTTAATTCAGCATCTCGCTTAAAAACTCTTATCAAAAAAGAATTAAAAGAAGATCAGGAAGAATTTGGAGATGAAAGAAACAGCATGCTTGCCGAGGCTGAAGAAGCAAAAGCTTTTGATGAAAAGGAGCTCATTTCAAACGATCCAATGACTGTGGTTCTCTCAGAAAAAGGTTGGATTCGAGCTGCCAAAGGACATGATGTTGATGTAGAAGGCTTGCAATACAGAGAGGGTGATTCTTATTTATCTTCGTCCTTTGCAAGAAACAGCCAAAATGCAGTTCTACTTGATAATTTTGGCAAAGCCTATACTTTACCTATTCATCAATTACCATCTGCGAGAGGCCAAGGCGACCCGGTTTCAGGAACGATTAATGCCCAATCCGGAGCAACCTTTCCCGGTGTGCTTGCAGGATCTGAGGAAACCTTGGCTGTCTTAGCGTCTAATTTAGGCTATGGTTTTGTGGTTAAGTTGGGAGATCTGCAAACAAAAAACAAATCCGGTAAAGCGGCTTTGAATGCAAAAAATGCTAAGCCAATCACACCTAAAATTCTTTCAGCAGTTGAGGAAAATTACATTGCTTCGATTACTCAAGAAGGCAAAATGTTAATTATTGAGGCAGGCGAATTACCAATTTTAGGAAAAGGTAAGGGTAATAAAATCATTTCAATTGATAAAAAGAAGTTTGAAGCTAAAGAAGACCAACTGATGTATTTAGTAACTTTTAAAAAAGGAGAGTCCATAAAACTTTATAGCGGCAAACAACACTTTGTTATCAAGCCAAATGATTTAGAAAATTTTCTAGGAAATCGTGGCAGAAAAGGAAACTTCCTTCCTAAAGGTTATCGCAAGGTTGATAAAGTTGAAGTAATCTCTGAGTAGTTACTTCAAAGCTCTGACAGCCTTTTCAAATCTTTTAAAACCTTCTTCAATCTCTTTGTCTGAAATAATTAATGAAGGGGCGATTCTAATTGTGTTTTCTCCTGCAGCTTGGACTAATATCAATCCTTTCTTATAGCAGGCATCAATAAAGTCTTTTGCTTTTATTTTTTTAAAGTCGCAACAGATCCATAGGCCCGCTGATCTTACATCTTCAAATAAATCAAACTTTTCAGATAATTTATTTAATTTTTCGTGAAAGTTGAATGTTTTTTTCATAACACCATTTAAAACTTTTTGAGTAGAGACTATTTCTACAACTTTTTTTGCAACTTCGCAGGCAAGAGGATTTCCTCCGAAGGTACTGCCGTGAGTACCTGGTTGAAAAGCTTTAGCGATTTTGCCAGTCGTTAAGGTCGCTCCGATTGGTATTCCACCGCCAAGACCTTTTGCTAGAGTGGAAATATCTGGCTTAACGCCATAACCCATATAGGCCATTAAAGTTCCTGTTCTTCCAATACCACTTTGTACCTCATCAAATATCAATAGACAGTCTTTTTCATTAGCTAATTTTCTAAGACCCTCTAAGAAAGGATTTTCTGCTCTGATTATTCCTGACTCTCCCAAAATTGGTTCCACAAAAATAGCGGCGGTTTTTTTGGAAATAGTTTTTTTGACAGAGTTAAGATCATTAAATTTTGCCCTCTTGAATCCTTGCAGAAGAGGACCAAAACCTGTTTTTTGGAATGTCGAATCACCGGCTGTTATATTCAACATTGATCTGCCATGAAAAGCATTCGTAAAAACAATGATTTCATGTTTTTCCGGTTTGCCTTGGTCAAAATAATATTTTCTGGCTAATTTAATTGCCGCTTCATTAGCTTCATTTCCAGAATTGGAAAAAAATACCTTGTCGGCAAAAGTTTTTTCAGCAAGCATTTTGCTTAGCTCTAATGCTGGTTTGTTGTACAAATAATTACTCACATGCCAAAGTTTTGTTGATTGTTCTTTTAAAACTTTATTGAGTTGTGGATGAGAATGACCAAGACAAGTAACGGCAATACCTCCACCAAAATCGATGTAGTCTTTACCTTGTTCGTCCCACAGAACTGACTTTTTACCCCTGACAGGAATAAATGCAGCCGGAGCATAATTCGGCATCAAGGAAGTTCTATTTATAGAATTAATCTTTGTCATTTTTTGCTATTGATTATTGAAAATATCATAATCTGAAAAGTTTTTTTCATAAAAAGGTATTTTGTTAATGGTTATAACTGAACAAATTGATAATGGATATAGATTATCTTTGATGCCAAATAGTTCAATTTCTTGGCAGGGCAGTTTGTTATTTCTAGCACTGATTTCATTTCCGATATCCATTATCGGTATTACTTTCTTTTTTTATGGTGCTCCGATTATTCTTCCCTTTGCAGGGTTGGAAATTTTAATCGTAGGAACAGCTTTATATGTTGTTTTTAATAAAAGTTCTAAAAAGGAAGTCATAACACTCACTAAAGAAAAATTAACGATTGAAAAGGGTCGCTTCAGACCAGATTCAGTTTCGGAATTTATCAGGGAATGGTCATATGTTTTTGTTGAAAAACCTTCTCATCATTGGTACCCAATTAAAATTGTTATATCTTCCAAGGGAGAAAAAATTCCTGTCGGGAATTTTTTAACCGAAGAAGAAAAAAAAGAATTTGTTAGCAGTTTGGAAGAAATAATCAGCGAATATCGAGCAGAATAAATTACTTAGCTCTTTGATTAAAACGTCTACCAATCATTGCTGAAGCAATATTTACTTTTTGAACATCAATTGTTCCACCAGCAATTCCCCAGCCAAAAGAATCTCTGACGCGTCTTTCCATTTTGTATTCTTTGTTGAATCCATAACCGCCCATTAGCTGCATAGCATTCGTTGTGACCTCTCTTGCGATTTCATTGGCAAAACATTTTGCAGTACTTGATTCCAGTATATCTGGCAAACCATTAGCGGCATTGAAAACTGCACGGTGAATCAAAAGTCTAGATGCTTCCACTCTAATGAGCATGTCTGCAAGTTTGATTTGAACTGCTTGAAAATCAACCAATTGCTTTCCAAATTGCTCCCTTTCTTGAACATATTCTTTGACATAGTCTAAAGCTGCTGCTGCTTGAGATAGAGCCATTGTCGCATTCCCACATCTTTCCAAATCAAAGGTTTCCATTAATTTTTTGAACCCATCTTCAGGCTCAACTAATAAATTATCAATTGGAACCTCTACGTTATCGAAGTAGATATCTGCAGATGGTATTCCACGCCAACCCATCAGGCTCTCACTATTTCCGAAAGTCAGCCCGGGTGTATCGATATCAACAAAAACAGCACCAATACCTTTTGCAGCAGGAGCATCAGACATTCGGGCATAAACTACATAACCATCAGAATGACCGGCACCTGAACACCAACGTTTGGTTCCATTGATTACGATTTTGTCTCCTTTGATTTCAGCTTTGGTTTTTAAATCGGTCAAACCGGTTCCAGCATTGGGTTCTGACATACTTACAGCAACCACCATCTCACCTTTACAAACTTTGGGAATCACTCTTTTCTTCAGTGCATCTGAACCAAAATGCTCAATGACTTTTACAGGACCTGCATTTGCTTCAAAAACTGGCCAACCGACTGCAGAAGATATCTTTCCAAATTCTTCAAGAACTATAATGGCATCAAGATTAGAGAGGCCCAGTCCACCATACTCTGTTGGTGTATTGATTCCTAAAAAACCCAATTCACCAATTTTTTTCAGCACATCCTTTGGTACAGGGTTTGCTGATTCTTCCATTTCATCAGCCAGTGCTGTTAATTCTTTTTGAGCAAAATCTCTTGCGACTTTTTGCAACTCTAATTGTTCTGCAGTTAATTTAAAATCCATAATGAAAGGATAATTATACACATTGAGTTAAAATCATCATCATGACGGCAAAAAAATTTTCTACCCCTAAAGGTTACGAAAGTCTTAATCAAACCGAAGATCATATTGCGAATATTGGCCAAGGTTTTTACAAAAGAAATGATGCAGGAGATTTGATAATGGCTTTTTGGGTAAGACCTGAAAACGGAAATTCTGGTGGAGTTGCTCATGGGGGAATGTTGATGAGCATTGCAGATTACTGTTTGTGCTCTGTTGCGATGGAATCAAAAGAAAATTATGCAGCAACCATAAGTTTTAGATCGGAATTTGTAGCTCCTGCAAAGGTTGGCTCCTTGGTAGAAATATTTACTACGATTACCAAAGAGACAAGGAGTCTTGCTTTTGGACAAGGCTACATTGAATGTGAAGGGGAAATTGTTTTTAGTTTTTCTGGAATAGTAAAAAAGATAAAGAAATAAGTTAACTTAATCTCTTTTTTACTTTTATCTTTTTTAGTTCAGCAATATCAGGAAGGCCATTTACATATTTTATTGGTGCCTCTCCTTTTATAAGAGGACTTAAATATGTTTTTCCTGCTTGAGTAATTTCAAAACCATTTTTAGAAATAAATTTTTTAGGCATAGTTTTTTCAATGTTAGCCACATTTTTTAGAGGCGCAGTTGCTATTTTCCATTTATAAGGTGAATCACTTGTTCTTTTAATAATTGGCATTAGAGCTGTCTTTCCAGCAATAGCTAGTTTCACCGCATGTTCTCCAACAGCATAAGCCTGATCTAGATCGGTTTTTGATGCTAAGTGTCTTGCTGAGCGCTGAAGATAATCTGCTACTGCCCAATGATTTTTTAATCCAATCTTTGAAATCATTCCAGCTAAAACAGGAGCTACTCCTCCAAGCTGTTTGTGACCAAAAGCGTCTGTTAACCCTGAGTCTGCTAAAAACTTCCCATTTTTTGTTTGAGTACCTTCTGAAGCAACAATGACACAATAGCCTTGCTCTTTAACAGTTTGTTTGACCTGAGTAATAAATTTAGTTTTCTCAAAAGGCACTTCGGGAAGCAAAATAATGTGAGGCGGATCACCTGCTTTAGTTGCAGCTAAACAGGATGCTGCAGCAATCCATCCTGCATGTCTTCCCATGACTTCTAAAATGAAAACTTTCGTTGATGTTTCAGCCATGCTTTTCACGTCAAGTCCGGCTTCTAAAGTTGAAGTAGCAATGTATTTTGCAACTGAACCAAAGCCAGGTGAGCAGTCTGTATAAGGCAAATCATTATCAACCGTTTTTGGTATCCCAACACATTTCAATGGAAACTTTAGTTTTTTTGCCATCTCAGATACCTTAAAAGTAGTATCTTGACTGTCTCCTCCCCCGTTATAAAAAAAATATTCAATATCATGCGCAGCAAAAACTTCAAACAATCTCTCATATTCTTTCTTTTGCTTTATTGGATCCTGTAATTTAAATCTGCAAGAACCAAATGCTCCACCGGGAGTTTGTTTCAGTTTTGCAATATTCGATTTAGTTTCTTTGGAAGTATCTATAAGTTCTTCATTTAAAGCACCAAGGATGCCATTCTCCCCAGCAAGCACCTTGTGAATTTTTTTTGATTTATTTACAGTTTCAATGACACCACATGCAGATGCATTTATCACAGCTGTTACTCCGCCTGATTGAGCATAGAAGGCGTTTTTAACTTTTGTCATTGAGGCAATATAACTGAAAAAAGGTTGTGTGGGAAAAGGATATAATCATCAGATGAAAATATATGTTTTAGGTATTTGCGGAACTTTTATGGGCGGACTTGCGCAGTTGGCAGCTGAAAAAGGCATTAAAGTTTCTGGCTGTGATGAGAATGTATATCCTCCTATGGACCAAGTCTTACTTTCAAATGGCATTACGATTGATGAAGGATACAATCCAAAAAATTTACCCAAAGATGTTGATTTGGTTGTTGTGGGAAATGTTATAGCGCGTGGTAACCCCATGATCGAAGAAATACTTAATAAAGGTATAGACTTCATTTCTGGCCCAGAGTTTTTATCAAAATACTTATTAGCCAAGAGACATGTGGTAGCTATCAGCGGAACTCATGGCAAAACCTCTGTATCCTCAATGGTGACAAAAGTACTTCTAGATAATGGAGTAGATTGTGGTTACTTAATTGCTGGAAGAGCGAAGGATTTAGATGCAACTGCTTCATTAGGAACTCATGAGTTTTTTGTCATAGAGGCTGACGAGTATGACACTGCTTTTTTTGATAAAAGATCGAAATTTATTCACTATCATCCTAAAACTCTTCTAATCAATAATCTTGAGTTTGATCATGCTGATATTTTTAGTAGCTTGAGTGATATTAAAAAGCAATTTCATCACCTATTGAGATTGATGTCTTCCAAATCAACGTTAATTTTTCCTGAGCATAACATCAATATTAAAAATGTTATGAAAATGGGTTTTTACAGTCAAAGCCTTCCTTTCAATACTAAATTTGCCAGAGGCTGGCATGCCAAGAAAGTTAAGGCAGATTCCTCTAAATTTGATATTTTTAAAGACAAAAAGAAAAAAGCGTCTATAAGTTGGTCGTCTATTGGCGAGCATAGTCTACAAAATGGATTAGCCAGTTATCTTGTTTGTAAATCCTTAGGCTTGAAATCAAGGGATATTGCAGAGTCACTCTCCAAGTTTAAAGGAGTAACAAGAAGAATGGATCTGGTTGGGGATAAAAGCAGCGTCAAAGTTTACGACGACTTCGCACACCATCCGACTGCAATTAAATATACTCTTGAGGGCTTAAGAAAAAAAGTTGGAAGTGAGAAGATAATTTGCCTTTTGGAAATGCGGTCCAATACGATGCTTTCAGGATATCATGACAAAAAAATTCCAAAGGCCGTAGCTTCAGCCGATCAAGTCTTTATTTTTTCAAAAGACAAGAAGCAAATCTCTGCTCTAGAGAGCGGAAGTAAAAATATCGAAGCATGTTCCACTACGCAAGAATTTTTAAGAAAGCTTTCTAGCTTGGATTTAGACAATACTCACTTAATTTGTTTATCTAATGGCTCATTTGATGGTATCCATCAAGCCATTTTAGAAAGAATTTAATCTAAATTTATCCAACTTCCGTGAAATCCAAAAGGTACTCTTTGAGGCAAGGTTACTCTGGCTAGGGGCGCATCTGAAAAATTCTGAGCATCCAAAACAACAAAATCACTTAAGTCAGTTGTTTTATCATAGACAAATCCAACAACAAAACCATCATCTTCTGATTTAGCATTTTTCCTAGGAATAAAAACCGGCTCAGCAGCTTGGCAACTTTCGCCAAAATCATGAGCGATGGTTTCACTTTTTTCAAAATCATGTTTGAAATAGTTGTTAAGTCTTCCATCATTGAGCAAGTATCCAAAACGATGTTGTTTGCCATCAAAATCCGGATGAACTCTGGAAAATTCCATAGGCCTATCATCTAACATTTCTTCGGAACATGTTTTAGTTTTTGGATCTAGAATCCATCTTGTAAGAAAAGGTTTTTGTCCCATGGGAAGAGGATTATCAAAATCAAACAGTCTTTCGTATCGACAAAAGTCTAAGATAACTTGGCCGTTGTCATCTTCATACGAATTAACTATGTGAAATAAAAACCCTGGATTAACCTCTATCCAAATAATTTCATCAGTTTTCTTGTTTTGTAATCCTACCCTGGAAGTATGTTTATCATTCCAGACCACTGGATAATCTCCACCAATAGGATTATTGTCATCGTCTCTCCTACCAAGATTAAACGTAACAGGCAGATCAAAAATAAGAACATAATTTTTGGTAATAGCACAATCATGAACCATTGGTCTGCTTGGTGTTTCAATGATTTGATCTTTGATGAGTTTGCCGTTGCTATCTACAGTTACATAATGTACTTGGCCTAATCCATTTACGTATTCCCCAAAATCGTAACTCACGGCATGCATTTCTCCAGTATCTGAATCAATTTTTGGATGGGCAGTAAATCTTTTATTATCTGCTGCTGGGAAAGGCTCTTCTTCAAGAAAATTCATCTCAGAGTCCATGATTACTGGAGATACTCCTCCCTCGACTAAGGCATAAATTTTTTCGCCGTGTTTAAGCACATGAGTATTGGGACCAAAACCAAAAGGTGAGGTCACAAATTTATTCTTATACCAAAGAGCCTTCCCATCTTCTACTCTTATGCCATGAATCATTCCGTCGCCAAAAAAAGGATGATAATTTTCATGATTTATTGGTTCTTTTGGATTAGGTCCGTTTCTGAGAAATAGACCTGATAGTTCTCTAGGTAATTCTCCTGAAATCTTTAATTCAGTTGTAGATGTTTCTTCTACCGGATACCAGTTTCCAGATAAAAATTTATTTTTACTTTCTCTTTTAGTCATTTTTTTTATCCTCCCTTAAGTTCATTGGATCTTTATATACGGTATAAATTGTTATGACAAGAATGAATCCAATTAAGAAATAATTAAAATATTCTATAAATGCAACCCCCAAAAAGTAGCCACTTAAGACATACAATGAAGTCCATATTGGCGCAGATAAAATAGTCACAGGAAAAAAAACTCTTTTATTCATTCCCAAAGAACCTGCTGTAAAGGGCACTACGCATCTTAATGGACCAAAAAACCTTCCTAGCGCTACACTTAAAACTCCATATTTGCCCATAAACTTTTGAGCCTGTTTTATATAGCCATGATAATTATCAGGTACCCAATCGTAGAGTTTGTTTCCAACTAATATGCCCAAGCCATAGCTGACGGAATCTCCAGCTACCATTCCCATAGTTGCGTAAAAAGTTATCTCAAAAGGACTTATTCCGACTGTTGCCGCAAGCGCTCCAACACCAGGAACAATTAATGTAGCTGGTGTAAACAAACCTGCAATGAAGAGGGATTCAATAAAAATCAACGCGAAAATAGTCCAATTCACCCAATCAGGATTTGTCTCTAAAAAAGAAAGGATAGAATCGAACATAGGCAGATAATTAAATTATTGCAATAATACAGTACATGAGTGCAAAAACATCCCTTTCAGAGTTAGATTTAATCTGCAAACAAGCTCAAGAAGCAAAGATTTATTTAAGGAGATCTTCGAAAGCAAAAAAAAATGACGCGCTAAAATATGCAGCAGAGTTTTTGTTGAAGAATAAAGCAAAGCTGATAGATGCCAATACCATAGATATGGAATTGGCTAGTCAAAAAGACTTACAAGATTCATTTGTTGATCGACTTGAGCTGAATGAAAAAAGAATAGATTCAATGATTTCTGGATTAGATAAAGTCATAAATTTAGATGATCCAGTAGGTCAAACCGATCAACCCCACACCTCGCCATCTGGTTTCGAAGTATCAAAAATGCGTGTTCCTCTGGGCGTGATAGGGATAATTTATGAATCTCGTCCAAACGTTACAGCGGACGCATCTGCATTGTGCTTGAAGTCTGGTAATGCATGTATCTTAAGAGGAGGATCTGAAGCAGCAAATTCTAATGCTGTAATTGAGGAGTGCATGCAAGACGGTTTGGATAAAGCATCATTGCCAAAATACTCTATTCAGCTTATTAAAAATCAAGATAGAAAGCTTGTAGGTGAAATGATTAAGCGGGAAGGGGATATTGATTTATTAATCCCTAGGGGGGGAAAAAGTTTAATAAAAGTTGTTTCTGATGAAGCCAAAATTCCTGTGCTCAAACACTATGAAGGTTTATGTCATGTCTTCATCGATAAAGATGCTGATTTAAAAAAAGCCATAGAAATATCTGTAAACGCAAAAACATATCGTTACGGAATCTGCGGTACGATGGAGACTTTGTTAACTTCAGAAGAAGTAGCAGCAAAAGTTTTACCAGAGATCAAAGCCGAATTAGATAAGTTGGGTGTAGAACTAAGAGGCTGTGAAAAAACAAAAAAAATTATTGATGTTAAATCTGCTTCAGATGCAGATTGGATTACGGAGTATCTTGCCCCAATTCTTTCTGTGAAAGTCGTTACAGATCTTCAATCAGCAATCTCCCACATAAATATGTATGGCTCTGGCCACACCGACTCAATAGTTTCTGAGAATTTGTCGGCGGTAGAAACTTTTTTCAATGAAGTAGACTCTTCTTCGGTTATGCATAATCTTCCTACTTGTTATGCAGATGGATTTGAGTATGGACTTGGAGCAGAAGTGGGAATATCCACAGATAAGTTGCATGCCAGAGGGCCTGTTGGATTGGAAGGTTTAACAAGTCAGAAATTTGTAATTAAAGGTCAAGGACAACTTAGATCTTAATTGATGATAAAAAGATTGGGTATCTTTGGCGGAGCGTTTGATCCAGTTCATAAAGGTCACACGCAATCTCTAAAATACATCAGCGATCTTAAAATTATTGACGAAATCCAAGTTATTCCAAACTATGCGTCGCCGCATAACAAGGAAATTCAAACTGACGAGAAGCATCGTTTAAAAATGCTGGAAATTGCCTTTAAAGAGATAAAAAATATTAAGCTAAATAATATTGAATTAAAAAATAAAACCAAATCCTATACTTACGAAACACTTAAACACTTGAAAGAGATTTATCCTGAACAACATCTATCTCTAATTATAGGTTTGGATTCTTTACATAGCTTTACGACTTGGAAAAATTGGGAAAACATTTTGTCTTTGTGTTCGCTTTTAGTCTTGGAAAGAAAATTGAATGATAGTTTAGAACTTAATAAGGAGTTAGAAAGCAAAATATCAACTAACTATGATGATTTTTTCTCTGGTCATGGAAAAATCCTAATTTTAAAAAACGACTTGATAAACATATCCTCAACAGACGTTAGACATAAAATCAAGAACAATGAAAACCTAACAGACTTGGTTGACGATCAAGTATTGGAATACATCTCAAAAAAATCTCTCTATAAAATTTAAATGCCCAAAAAATCAAAAAAAATTATTCAAAATAGTTTAGAGGAGATAAAAGCACAAAATACAATATTTTTAGATCTATCAAAATTAAACAGTTTTACAGACTTTTTAGTCATAACATCAGGGACTTCTTCCCGTCACATGTCGGCTATAAAAGATAAATTATTAGAAGACTTAAAAAATAATAAGATATCAATCAGTGGGGTTGAGGGCCAAAATTCTAGTGAATGGATCCTATTGGATTTGGGAGACTTTGTAATAAACATTATGTCTAAGGACTCAAGAGCATTGTATGATTTGGAAAGTCTTTGGGATCCAGCTTTGAATTGAAATGAATAATTTTTCTAGAGAAAGATTCAAAACAGGAGAAGAATATTCTAGGGCTTTATTTTTTTTATCACCTTTTATTCTTCTTTTTTCAATATCACTTTTTCAAGTTTTAAACTTAACTTTATTTCAGGGAGATAAATATCAAACAATAGCTGAGTCAAATAGGATTTATCAAAAACCCATTAGTCCTGTAAGAGGCTTCATCTATGACAGAAATGGGACTTTATTAGCAGAGAATATTGTCCAGCGAGATCTTTACGTCACTCCAGCCTACATTGAAGATTCTGCTGAAACCATTTTAAAGTTGTCTAATTTATTAGATGTGCCTTATGAACTTTTGGACGAAAACTTCTCAAGGGGTGTAAAAAAAGTAAAGAAATTTGATTCCTTTCCTTTGGTGAAGGCTCTTAATGAAGAACAGATTGCTAAAGCCAAAGTAAACCTAGATTCAATTTCAGGTATCGAAGTAAAAGCTACTCTTAAAAGGTATGTTCTCCATGAGGAGACCTTGGCTCATGTGTTAGGTTACGTCGGAGATATTTCGTCCGATGATATCAGAAGAGACAAACTATTAGCTGAACTACAAAATACTCAAATTGGAAAAACAGGTATTGAAAAAGAGTTTGACTACGTTTTAAGAGGTAAACCTGGTATTCAAACTCAAGAAAGAGATGTTAAAGGAAAATTGGTAAGGATTTTAGATACTCAAGGAGCAGAAGATGGTAAAGATATTTACTTAACTATTGATCAAAAATTACAAGATCATCTCTTTAAGCTTTTTGAAAACAGAAGAGGTGCGCTAGTAGCCCTAGAGCCAAAAACCGGCTTGGTTAGAGCTTTGATTAGCTCTCCCTCATTCAATCCAAATATATTAAATTCAATTGTGGATACTGATGAGGTGGAAAGTTTATTTTCAAATAAAGAAAGCCCAATTTTTAATAGAGCCATTTCTGGGCAATATCCCCCTGCGTCAACCTTGAAGCCTTTCGTAGGTCTTGCTGCAATAGAAAACGAAGTAATCAGTTGGGATAAAACAATTAAAGACGATGGTGAATTTTATGTCGAGGGAGATCCAAGGCCTTATCGGGGCTGGAAAGAGAATGGACATGGCAGAGTAGACATGAGGAAAGCGATTGCAGAATCTTCTGATGTATATTTTTATACCATCGCTTTTGATTTAACTTTAGCAGGGATAAGGCCAATGCTCGACAGTTTTGGATTTGGTAAAAAAACAGGCCTAACTGACTTTGAAGCCAATGGTCTTCTTCCCGATAAAAAATGGAAGTTAGGTTACAAAGGAGATTTTTGGTTCAAAGGCGACACAATAAATTTAGGAATAGGGCAAGGTTATATTTTAGCCACACCACTTCAATTAGCGATGGCTTATTCAGGTCTAGCAAATAAAGGAGTAATTTATCAGCCTCAATTTATACAGCCGGAAGACGAAAAATCTTTTGAACCAAAAAAAGTAGCTGAAATTCAACTTTCTGATAATAAAGCTTGGGAAAATATGGAACAAGCTCTAGTTGATGTGATTTCTGCGAGAAATGGAACAGCCCATAAAGTTTTTGATGCTAATTCAGCCGTTATTGCAGGAAAAACAGGCACTGCACAAATCAAAAGTATTCTTCCGGGTAAAGAATATGATGCAATTCGTGAAAATCCTGCATTACGAGATCATGCTCTTTTCGTTGGCTATGGGCCAGTAAAAGATCCAAAACTAGTTGTGGCGGTAATCATAGAAAACGGTGAATCAGGCAGCGAAGTTGCAGCCCCAATTGTTAAATCTGCAATAAATTTTTACATAGGAGGATTTGATGCAGAATAAGCCATTAAGTTTTTCAGTAGATATCAGATTGAATCAAAGAAGAAATTTATTAAATTTTGATTATTCTATTGTTCTTACGGTTTTTCTTTTGGGTCTTTTTGGGTTGGCGATGATTTACAGCGCCAGTGGATCTTTTACTTTGGTTTTAAGGCAAGCAATGTACTTTTTTCTTGGTGTAATTCTGATGATTACAGCAGCAATGTCTAATTTTAGAAAAATGGAACCTATTTATTTGAATGCAGTTTGGATAGGCTTCTTTTTTTTGGTTTTAGTTTTAATTTTGCCTAATTCTGGAACTACCAATCGATGGATAAATTTGGGTTTCATTGGATTTCAACCTTCTGAGCTAATGAGGTTTTTATTACCTATTTCTGCAGCAGCATATTTAACACGAAATCCACAGATAAAATTATCCGACTGGATAATTGTTCTAGTCACGACATTGGCAGCCTTTATTTTAGTTTTCCTCCAGCCAGATTTTGGTACCTCAGCGATAGTTTTGCTCTCCGGAGTAACGCCAATAATTTTATCTGGCCTACCTTGGAGATTTATTATTTATAGTTTTTTAGGAGGCATTGGAACTCTTCCTTTCTTATGGATGAGCTTGATGGATTATCAAAAAG
>CACBOY010000013.1 GCA_902540995.1 uncultured SAR86 cluster bacterium | reverse complement strand
TAGAGGTTTAGCAGATAGAAACAAAAGCCTCTGGGGCGGATGGTTCATGTCCTTTCCAAATTTTAAAAGCTTTCACGCAGGAGATTCAGGTTACTCTAAAGATTTCCAAGATACGCAAGCAAAACTTGGCAAGCCCGATCTGTCTCTAATACCAATAGGAGCGTATGCGCCTAGGTGGTTCATGAAAGCAAATCATGTGAACCCAGAAGAAGCTTTACAGGTTGCCCTAGATTTGGGCTCTAAAAAAAATTACGCCATGCATTGGGGAACTTTCCAACTTACTGATGAAGAAACGTTGGAGCCACCAGCTTTGCTTGAGCAAGCCTTGACAAAAAATGGACTGCCTAAATCCTTTTTTGAAATATTAAAGCCTGGACAACTAAAAAAAGTTACACTCAATTAGGAGATGAAATATGGATTGTGGCTGTGGAAGAAGTCCAACGGGCAAATGTATCGGTTGGCATAAACTTTCAGAAGAAGAATACGCGGAAGCTTTGAAAAAATATAAAGCTAAAGAAGCTAATTAGTTTTTTTCTTCAATTAATAATTTGAGTTTGGTGGTTGAGCCTCCGATCCCGCTATACCCTCCTATTGAGCCATCTGATCTTATTGCTCTGTGACAGGGTATTTTTATAGGATAAGGATTTTTTCCACAAGCGTTTGCTACGGCTCTTGCAGCTTTGGGATAACCTATTGAAATAGCAATTTCTTTATAAGATCTTGTTTGCCCTTTTGGGATCTTTAGCAATTCTTGCCAAACTTTTTTTTGAAAGGTTGTTCCTTCCAAATTTAAAAATATTTTGTCCTTTATCTCCAAAAATCTTTAACCCAAGGAGTCGGCAATACCTTTCGGTACCACTTACCGCTTTTACCTGCAATAGCCTCTGGAGGGTTTGGCTTTCCATGAAAGATAACAATTCTTGTATTTTCTGGTAATTCAGGTGGATAAAAAAATTGTTTAAATCCTTTGTGAATGCAATGCTTCTTAAAGCTCTTGCACCAATCTTCAGGCCAGTAGCTCAATTGATTTTTTTTATCCATAAAGGCAGATAAATATTCTTGTTCGTTTCTGTGTTTATTCTTTATATCAGTAAAGTTACTTTTGAAATTTTCAATTACGTCTTCGTGTTGACCTATCTCAAATCTATAAACTGAACTGTTACCAGTAACATCTTTTCTGATGAAATCCTTAACTATTAAAAAATCACCTTCGATCTCAAAGAGCTCATCTAAGCTTCCCGTGATAATCAAATCTAAATCTAAAAAAAGAGCTTTTCCCTCTAAATCTCCAAGAGTTTTTGAAAAAGTTGTAAGTTTAAGCCAGCCTCTTTCAGGTATGTTATTTGGTAAATTTAAACTTGGAAGGTCGAAAACTTCTACTTGTTCATTTATGCCTTTTGGATCGTCAGTGAAGCAAACAAACCTAAAAGGGATGCTTAAATTTCTTGAAACCATATTGAATAATATGTTCACGTAATCTGCTGAGTATTTATCCCCCCACTTCATACAGATAACGTTATTGAGAGGATCTGTCATCCAGATTTGTCTAGCTTTTCGATGATTTCAATGACTTCGTGGGCCCAATTTCCGATAATAGGAATAAATTCAAACTGAGCCAATATTTGGATAAAAATAGTTACCAGAACTGTAGCGCCAACAACAGATCCAAGGCCAATTGCCAAACCTCTCAAGAGATTGTAGTACATGAACTTCCATGCAGATTCATGAATTTTCATAAAATTGTGATCTTTTAACTCTTCCAGAGCATCGGCAAGTCTTTTTTGATCGTCTTCCATTTTTCCCCCTCTAAGTGAGCAGCTTGAATTGTTAAGAGGTAAGATTATAAAGTATTAACAAGTAAAAATTATATCGACGATGAAAAAAATTGAGTATTACCTAGACTGCAGTAGTCCTTGGACCTACCTTTCATTTAGGGGGATTTTAGAACTTCAAAAAAACAAAGAATTTGAAATAATTTGGAAACCCATTTTGGTAGGCGGAATTTTCAATTCGACAAATCCAAGTGTTTACGAAAGCAGAAAAAATCCAGTTAAGGAAAAATTGGAATATTCTCAAAAGGACATGGCCGATTGGGCAAAACTAAGGAACATTGTATTCAACTGGCCAAAAATCTTTCCAATAAATAGCGTAAAGTCTATGCGCGGTGCTTTTTACTTTATTGATAAAAACAAAGATATAGAGGAATACTTAGAAAAAGTTTTTAAAGCTTATTGGACAGAAGGTAAGGACATTTCAAGCGATGCTTGTTTGAATGAAATTGTCACTTCTCTATCGATAAAAGCTGATGATTTCTTAGAATTTATTGCTTTACCAGAAACCAAAGAAAGACTTGTAAAAAACACACAAGAATTAATGGATCGTAAAGGCTTTGGTTCACCAACTTTCTTTTTAGAGAAAGAAGATATGTATTTCGGCAACGATAGAATTCAGCTTATCGAAAAAAATTATAGGATTTATTCTTTTTCTTTTTTCTTCGCCATTTCAGCAATGCTTTTGGCATCTTGTTTAAACATGGTCTTTAAACTTTCTTTAGAAATGCCTTCACCAAAATTTCTGGCTTCCTTGCCTACATCAATTCCTCTGCGAACAGCAGGTCTGGCTTTAATTGCATCAAACCATCTGCGGACGTTCGAGAATAAATCCAAATTTACTTCATATCTTTTATATGCAGTTACCCAAGGAAAAGATGCCATATCGGCAATGGAATAATCGCCAGCTAGGTATTCTCGCTCATTAAGAATTCTATCCATTACGCCAAGCAATCTATCGTATTCATTTTTATATCTTTCTTCTGAGTAAGAATGATCTCCCGGAAAATTTGGTGCGTAGTTAACGAAATGACTTACTTGGCCGGCCATAGGTCCTAAACCACCTACTTGCCAAAACAACCACTCTAAAACCTTTTCTCTCTCTGGAGATTTTTGGGGGAAAAATTTTCCAGCTTTTTCTCCCAGATACATTAATATGGCTCCGGACTCAAAAATGCTCATTGGCTCTCCGTTAATAATATTCTCGTGATCTACAATCACAGGCATTCTGTTGTTTGGACTAATTTTTAAAAATTCTGGGGTAAATTGATCGCCTTTGCCAAGATTTACCGGTACGACCTGATAATCCATTTCGCATTCTTCAAGCATAATGGATATTTTCCAGCCATTCGGGGTTGGAGCATAATATAAATCTATCATATTAAGATTCGATTATTGGAAGTTTTTGCAAGCCTAAAGCTTCTCTATAGGTATTATGATAATGATGCAAAGCCGGTTCGTTTCTTCCAAAAGTTAGAAAATCAATGTTGCCAGATTTAAGTCCTTTGTGAGATGAAGCGGCAACAACATAATCTTCATCTCTGATGACGCTACCAAAAGCACTATATAGTTCTTCTAATGGATTTTGACCGGTTTCTGGAGAAACTCCCATCTTGTCTGCCATTTCTATGGCTTCTGGATAAAAATAAAATGAGATTTTTGAAATGCTTTTATGAGGCGAATTTTCCAAAGGATACTCCTTAACAAGAAAAGCCCCTTCTGGTGTAGGCATGAAGATGATATTGGGAAATAAATAGTAAACCGGTAAAGTTCCAGTGGTTATATTCCAATCTTCTTCGGGCAGTTTTCTCATTTCGTCTATATCTCTTTTGCAAAGTATCAACCTGCCATTCCTTTCGAAACTATCAAACATTTGACAATTCCCGTGAAAAGATTGAAAAAGAGAATCTTTATGTAAGACAGAAAAATGATAAGTTTCGCCAAACGTATCGATTGCTAATTTCCAATTCATATCAGTTTTGTATTCTTCCTCATTTGAAAGAACCAACTTATCAAAGTCCCAAGCAGCAAATTCTTTTTCAAGTTTATCGCCAAGTAAATTTTTTAGATCTATTTTGCCGTCTGCTTTAGGGTGAACCCACAAGAAGCCATACTTTTCTAAACAAGGTAGTTCGGTTAACCCGTAACAATCTTTGTCAATTTTGCCAAAATGATCGCTTTTAGGATATCCAACTAAAGATCCTTTATTATCGAATGTCCAGCCGTGAAAAGGGCAAGAAAACTTTGACTTTAAGCCTTTTTTTTCAGTTTCGATTTGAGCACCTCGATGAGAGCATACATTGGCGAAAGCTTTAAAATTACCATCAGCGTCTCTGGTGGCAATAATTGGAGAGCCAAAATCTTCAATCGTTAGAAAGCTATTGGGTTCTGCAAGATCTCCTGACATGCCAATTATTTGTGGATAATCCTGAAAAAACGAATCCCATTCAAGATCAAACCTTTCTTTGGAAGTATAGGTTTCTGCTGGAGCTTTGATTATTCCTCCTGCATCAACATTGGTTTTTGCATCTAAGTGATTTAATAAACCCTTTAAAAGCCTTGTTTGTTCCTGCTTAAGCATTTAAAAATGATAATAATTTTTATTTGATTTGCCAAATTTAAGATTGTGAAAAGAATAGTCTTATGGCTTTTTGAATAGAAGAGTCATTCTATCGCTTTCTCCGATAGCGACATATTTGTCCTTATTTTTTTCTTTAAGTCTCAAAGAAGGCGGTAAAGTCCAAACTCCTTTTGGGTGGTTTTTTGTATCTTTAGGATTAGCGTTTATTTCAGATCTAGAAACTAACCTGAAACCATGTTTTTCTGCAATTTCGATCGCATGGTCTTCAGTAACATAGCCGCTTTTTTTCATATCTTTCATTGAAGTACCTTTCAAGGCTCTATGCTCAACAATACCAAAAATCCCGCCTGATTTAAGTGCTGTAAAAGTGTTTGAAAAAACTTTATCCATCATTGGCCCAAGCCAGTTATGGAGGTTTCTAAAAGTTAGGACTGCATCTACCGATCCTGGCTCTGAAAGTTTAGAAGTTAAATCTACTATCTTTACTTTGTTATAAATTGCTTCAGAACTAATTTTTTTCTCGAAATTTATTCTGCTCTTTTTTAAATAATTATTTGATGAGTTTCTGTCAAAGTGCGCTGCTATCAAGGTTCCTGAATTATCTAGATAACTAGCTAAAATTTCAGTGTACCAACCTCCACCAGGAGAGAGCTCTACAACAGTCATAGATGGTTCCAGTTCAAAAAAAGATAATGTCTCATAAGGATTTCGATAAATGTCTCTTGATGTATTTTTTAAATCACGAAACTCATTATTGACTGCTTTCTGTAAGGAATCTGCTGAAAGAGAAAAACTGAAAAATAATATTAAAAATATAAAAAATTTTTTTGAAGAAAAATTTTTATGTAATTTAAGCTTCGTGACAATCACAATCTAATTCTTTACAAATCTGATGATTTTTATAATGGGCATAGATAACAAATAAAGAACCTGAGACCGTAAGAGACTTTTCTCCGATCTCACCAAAAATACTTGCTGTTAATACCGCGAAAACTAGAACAGATAGTCCGAAGATGCCATAAAGAAAATAAGACAACTTATCATGATTTAAATAACCTTTAACTAACGCATAGGCACTCACTGGAACAGCGGCAAATAAAATTGCGAAGTGCACAAATTCATTGTTTATGGAAAATGCAGCAAACCACGATGACAAAATCAGAAAAGAAGGCATGAACAGGCAATGCAATACACAAATTGTCGACAATGATATTGCCAGTTTGTCTGTAAAAAGTTGCACGTTCATTAATTCTCTCCGGAGAAGCAGTCTAAATAAAAAATACCTTGGTTACAATTTTTTTGAAGGCGTAAAAGTAAGAATTTCAATTCACTAGACCAAGCTGCTATCGATGAGCACTGCAATCAACAAAGCAGGCTCGGTTCCATGATTTACCCAGGCGTGGTTGGTTCTTCTTTGTACAACGACATCATGCGGCTTCAGCTTAACTTCTTCTTCATCAAGAATCAGACTTACATCGCCTTTTAAAAGAATGATGTAATCAATCGTATCGGTTTCATGCATGGCTGCATTTCTGGAAGTATCCACTCTGTGATGTGCAGCGCCTATTTTTTCGAAAGCTTCTGCAGTAGCTGCCTCAATCGCTTCTTGAGGAATTCCTTCTGGAATCGGATTTATCTGGAAATATCTAAACTTGGTTCCACTTTTAACAGGGGAAAGAAGAATATCTATATCCGCACGATCCGTTTTTGATTTTGTATCAAAGCCAGATCCATCCGTATTCCAAATCTCAAACAAACCTCCTGCTTCTTCACCAATTGATCTTGCTGGAGGACCATCTATTGAAATTACCGATTTTCCTTCTTCGTTGTGGCCAGTGATAATTCTTCTCATTTTTTTAAGATGCAGAAGCTTGGTTGATTAAATCAGCAGCTTTTTCAGCAATCATAATCGATGGCGCATTGGTATTGCCTCCAATTAAGGTTGGCATGATGGAAGCATCTACAACTCTCAGATTATCAATTCCTTTAACCCTCAAGCAGTCATCCACAACCGCCATATCATCATCACCCATTTTGCAGGTGCCGACGGGGTGATACAAAGTCTCGCCAGTATTTCTAACCCATTCGTCAACTTCGTCATCGTTATCAACATTCAAATCAGGGCCTGGCTTAGATTGTTCGCCACGATATTCATCAAACGCGGGCTGCAAAAATACTCTTCTGGATTCCCTAAAAGCATTTCTAGTATCAATGACATCTTGCTCTTCGGATAAATAGTTAGGATACATGAGAGGTGCTTCACTTGGATCAGAGCTTTTTAGTTCCAAATGTCCTCTGCTTTGTGGTCTCAGAATGCAAATTACCGCACTAAACCCATGATTTTCATCAATGCCTTCCCTACCGTGAAGATCAGGCGAATGGAAAGAGGCATAATGGATTTGTGTATCTGGTATATCCTTTTCTGGACTTGACTTAATGAAAGCTCCAGCGCTTGTTGGCGGGAAAGCGGCGTCTCCAGTTCCAAAGAGTAGATATTTCAAACCCGATAGCTGAGTTTTTATAAAGCTAGCTGATCTATGCAGAGTCACAGGCTTTGTGCAATTGAATGAATTTACGACAGCATAGTGATCTTGTAAATTTTTTCCAACGCCCTTAAGTTCGTGAACCATGGTTATGCCGTGTTTTGATAAATCTGCAGAATCTCCTACGCCACTGTTCATCAAAATTTGAGGTGAGTTTATTGCACCTGCGGAAAGAATGACTTCTTTATTCGCTTTTGCCGATAAAGTTTTGCCTTTATGAAGATACTCTACGCCAATGGCCTTTTTACCCTCAAACAAAACTTTATTCACTTGAACATTCGTTTCGGCAGTTAGATTTTTTCTATTCAAGGCAGGATGCAGATACGCTCTCGCGGAACTCCATCTTCTAGGGCCCCATTTAGTGTCACTCATAGTATGTTCGTATCTAGAAAATCCTTCTTGATTCTCGCCATTAAAATCGTTTGTATAAGGAAAACCTGCCTGTTGTCCTGCTTCGACAAAAACGTCTAATAATTCGTCATCAGTCCTTTCAGATTTTTTTACATGCAGAGGTCCATTGAATCCATGAAAATCTTTATCTCCTTCTCCATTGAAAGATTCTGCTTTTTTAAAAAATGGAAGGACATCATCATAAGCCCAGCCGCTGTTTCCCATTTGTCTCCATAAGTCATAGTCGTGTGAATGTCCTCTGATATAGACCATGGCATTTATTGAAGACGAGCCGCCCCAGCCTCTTCCTCTTGGCCAATAAAGCTGTCTATTGTTGGTTGTTGGTTCTGGTTCCGTTTCAAAACCATAATTCAAATTGCTTTTCGTTGGAACAATCTGGGAATAACCTGAAGGCATGTGAATAAAGAGATTTCTATCTTTTCCTCCTGCCTCTAAGATTAATACTGAATTCTTGCCATTTTCTGAAAGCCTGTTGGCCATCACACATCCAGAGCTTCCGGCTCCAACAATTACATAATCAAAAGTCTTTTCCATAGTTTCTCTCCTTCAAAGAGATTATCAATAGGAAAAAATATGTGCAATAGGTTAATTCAGAACTTTTTATATGAAGTCTTTGTAATCAAAGTAATTGATACCGGCTTTTGCTTGCAGAGAATTTTTAACAACTGCGACAGAGAGTTTTTCTGCAGAAATGCTTCTGAATTTTTTTAAAGGGCCAAATAAGAAAGGATCAAAGATTAAAGATACTGCATCAGCCAAAAGTATATCCAACCTGAACTTATTTCCTGTGAGATGGCCTGGTTGAAAAATATTGGTGCTTTCAAAACCAAGTTTGATTATTTCCTCTTCAAGCATACCCTTAGTTTTAAGATAAAAATTCCAAGAATTTGAGTCGGCTGCTACTGCCGAAATAAGAGAAATATTTTTTGCGCCTACTTCTCTGGCTTTTTTGGCTAGTTCTAACTGATAAGTAAAATCTACCAAGAAAAAATCTTTTTTCAGACTCGCACTCATTAGCCCCATCACATTGTAGTAAATCAAAGGATACCCCATGGATAGGTAGACATGATCAATATCCGGAAACCTCAATCCTTCAAGATTATCAAAATCAATTATTAACTCTTCTGCATCATCTGGCAGATTAGAAACAGGTCTTCTGCCCAGAGCTATAGTTGGGCTTTTGTTAAAGCCTAGTTCTTTGAGAATGTTATTTCCAAGGAATCCTGTTGAGCCTGCAAGTAAATTCATTATTTATCTAAAAAAATGTAATCCCTAAGGCTGGAACAATTAATCCTAGAAAACCAATAAAAGTTAATGACATGCCGCCAATCCTTAAGAATCCATTTTTCTTCATAAATGAAAATGCTATGCCATGCATCAGTCTACCCAAAGTAAAAATAATCCCACACGCGTAAAGTAATATTTTCGATGCATCGCTTAATTCAAGTGCCAACATTAATATCAAAAACAAAGGGGCATACTCAATCAAATTTCCATGCCCCCGAATAGCTCTTTCTAAGTCTTTTGGATCGATTTTTCTGTCAGGTTTATGAAAAGACTTCGTAACTGGGCTACCTCTAAGATCTAAAACCCTTACCGCAAGAACTATCATGAAAGCAGATAGGATTACGGTAAATAGAAGAGTTACTTCCACGATACTTTACTCAATAACATTTGTATTTATTTGACAACTTTACCGTCTCGGTCGACCTTTTGTCCTAAATTTTTCCTGTCTTTCAACTGAGATGTAGATGTTGTTACTTGCTTATAAGAGTTCAATACATTCCATTTATGAAAGCCTTCCATCAACTCTTTAATGTCGTCCTCGATAAGATACTCAGGAGGAATATTTAACGTTTTTACATATTCTTCTATTGAGATATTTTCTTTTTTCATAGATCTTGAAAATTCCAATACATAATCCAAATAAGAAATATATTTCTCTACTATGTCGCCATCAGAGATTTGTCCATGCCCGGCTACAATAATTTTAGGATCGATTTTTCTTTGAAAATTTTTCATGGACTTCAAATAGTCTGAAACGATTTCAGATCTAGCCCATGGAATACTTCCCTTTCCAAAAATTAAATTTCCTGTCCAAGCCGCTCTGGCATCTGGGACATATACAACCGTATCACTTGGCGACATGCCAGGTCCAAAGTAATGCAATTCAACGATTTTATTTCCTAGATTTAATTTTTTCTTCTTCTTAAAAGACTCAGTCGGGAGTCTGTCTACAACATCTCTGAATAATTCAGTACTGCCGCCAACTGTAACCGAAATTATTTCTTTCCTTTTTTGCAATGAATTTTTCTTAAGAAAATCTATGGTCTTTTCATGCGCGATAATTTCAGTAGATTCAGGAAAAACATAGTTACCAAAAACATGATCGCCAAATGCGTTTAGATTTACCAAATACTTTATTGGCAAGTCTGTGACCTCTTTTACAGCGTCAATAATTTGCTTTCCCATATTTCCCGTAAAATGAGCATCAACTACCAAAACGGCATCGTCGCCTACAACAAACCCTGAATTGTCTGCAAAAGGAGTATTGGACATTAGAGCAAAAACTCCATCATGTAATTTAATGGTCTCCAGTTCTACTCCAGAAGGGTCTAAGGGCGGAGGAACAAACCATTCTGGCCTGGCATTTGCGAAAAAGGTGCTGCACAACAGAAATGTGGTTAACAGGCATAAAGTTTTTAGATTAAACATTTGGATTTAATATAATTCCTCAAACAGAGCGTCCATTATATTAAAGTATAATTGATTCAATACAGGGAGAATAATGGATTCAAATGAAGTAGTTAGTGCTTTTCAAAACGACTCGCTCGGGAGTGATGATGCCGTTGGCATTGCAGACAAAATTAAAAAAGGCGAATTGAGTGCAAGCCTTGTGACTCAAGACGCAATAGAACGTGCTATGGCAGTTAATCCAAAACTGAATGCAATTACTGTAGAAAATTTTGATTTAGCTAAAACAAATTCAGAAAAGCCTTTTTCAGGATTCTTCCAGGGTGTTCCAACTTTTATAAAAGATACGGATGAGGTTCCTGGTCTTCCATTGTATTTGGGGAGCAGAAGTCTTCCGGGTGAGCCTTCGGATAAATATTCAAAAGCAGCAAAACAAATTATAGATACCGGCCTGAATTGTTTGGGTACCACAACAACTCCTGAGTTTGGCTTAACTGGGACTACAGAGAGCTTGCGGTTTGGGGCAACTTGTAATCCATGGAATACAGCATATTCTACTGGGGGCTCGTCCGGAGGAAGCTCTGCATTAGTCGCCGCTGGAGTAATTCCCATAGCTCATGCAAATGATGGAGCAGGCTCTATTCGAATACCGGCATCATGCTGTGGATTGGTCGGGCTTAAAGCGTCTAGGGGTCGGATAAAAGACAAAGAAGTTCCAGGTTATTTACCTGCAAATATCTTACACGATGGTGTGGTTACTAGATCTGTTAGAGATACCTGGGCTTTCCATGCTGAAATTGAAAAAAACATTCCTGCTACAGAATTTCCACCAATTGGCAACATATCAGAATCTTTTCCTAAAAATTTAAAGATAGCTGTATTGACAGAAAATTGTCTTGGCGAAGATAGTTCCGCTGAGTTGGTTCAGGCAACTCATGATGTGGCTAAGCTATGTGAGTCGCTTGGCCATGAAGTCGAAATGATATCGAATCCTTTTTACAAAAGATTCGATGAAGATTTTTGGATATTGTGGGCACACTTTGGCTTCTTGATAAGATATTCGGTAGGTAAAGAGCTAAGCTCAAAATTTGATCACACGCAATTAGAGCAATGGCCTAAGTATCTTATTTCTCGTCATTGGAGAAATATTCACAAAGTTCCTGTAGCGTTTTGGCGCCTAAGACGCTTTGTATCTCAATATGAAACTTTTATGAAAAACTTCGACATCCTTCTAACTCCGACTCTTGGCACAACTGTTCCTGAGCTTGGTTTTTTCGGTCCAGAAGTAAGCGGACAAGAACATTGGGAAAGGATTAACGATTTTCTCCCATTTACTAAGTATCAGAATATATCGGGTGCGCCTGCTATTACTTTGCCTTGTGGCACTGACTTAAAAGGTTTGCCAATAGGAATTCAGCTTTCAAGTCGATTGGGAGAAGATCGGCTTCTGCTTAAACTGAGCCTTCAGCTTGAACAAAATTCGAACTGGAAAAGCTTGAACAAGTAAAAATTTTATCAACCCTTCTTTGCTTAGGAATTAGAAAAAATTCTCCATTGGTTAACTTTATGAGTTGCGCTCAGTACCAATAGACCAGCAAAGATTCCTAAGTTCTTAACGAAGTTCTGAGTTTCATGTCCTGCATCTGTATTTGGATAATCATTCCAAAAATCATGTACGCCGATATTAATGAAAATAGTTAGTGTGGCTAGAATCAAAGCAGACTCTTTTATGCGATAACCCAAGATAAGAGTGGTTCCTAAAATCAATTGAAAAGCTATTGTGACGGGTAAGAGAATGCTCACCCAGGGTATAGAATGCAATGCCATGTATTCAGCTGTGAGTTCATAGGTTGGAATTTTAGAAATCCCTGGTAGAAAAAAATAAAGTCCAAGCAGCACTCTCCCGAATGTGATGCAAGTTTTTTCAAGAATTTTCCAGTGATTATCCATTCTTTATTTAGTTTTTGATTCTTCTATAAGCTTCATAAGATTTTCATGAATTACAAGCGCTGTATTTGGACCCAAAGACACTACCTCTCCATAAGTTTCTTCATTCTCTCCATAGATCCAAGGGGCGTCTTCATCCCATTCGCTTTTTGGAATGATATAACCAATAGCATCGTTGGCTAAATTCACCATCAAATTAAGTTTGTCTGGATATTGACTTCGCAAATGAGGAACTTCTTGTGGTGTTATGGCGTAGTCTGCACCGATAGGATTTTCTATACCTCCAACCGCAATTTCTGGATAGAGTTCTCCTGGAATGCCGGTAATAGATGCGTCTCCAATTTGTATAAATGCTACTTCACTGAGATATCGTATGAACGGTGGCATTAGACTAAATTTAGGATCGGTATCAATGACGCCAAGCAAAGTACCTAATGAAAGCATGAAATTTTCTATACCTAATTCAATTTCTGTCGAGTGGACAGTTATCGATGGCTTTGGAGACTGCTTGAAATCACCTGCCTGAAAAGCCTCGATGACACTGTTTGCTAAGCTAAATCCGTATGTACGTGCCTTGGCATGACTTGGTTTAGTGAGCGTTTTTTTTAAAACAGGATCATAAATTGGATCGGTTGGTCCTGAGGTCATTAAGCCTCCTATGTTTCCCGTAAGCCATAAAGTAGTTCCACCAAGTCCTGTTCTAATTAGCTGATCATCATAGTAAATGCCCTCGCTGATGCCTCTTCTTAAGTAGCCTGCAACGTCAGCAGTTAATTCTAGATTTTTATCCCATGTAAGTTCGACATGAATTCCAAAGTTAATTAACGAGCCAATAATTGAGCCATCAGGTCTATTGAACAAAATGACTCTGATGTCATCGTCTATCACGATGGGTTTTCGTTTATCTTTGATAGGCGTAAGAGGATTTGTCGGAATTAAAGCCAAGCTCATTTCTGCAAGCTCCAAGTTATCTATAGCTACTTTTAATGAGCGTATAAAAGCTGTCTTGAGCTGCTCCATATAACCTTCATCAACTCCGCTTTTTAAAAAACCTGGCCCCCAAAGACCTTGGGTATCTGGGCCCTCATGATTATGCGTTGCATGCACCATGATGTAATCTAGACCCCACTCTGCAGGTACATCCTCACGCACACTGAGTACAAATTTTCTCATTAGCCCTATAGTGTCAGCGCTAATTATTCCTATCCGAGTCTGGCCATCATCAATTACGGCGGTTACCGCCATAAGGTCATCTTTAACTCCTTGCGCGGCTCGTTTATTTTGAAACCCTGCCATCCACACGGCATCAAATTCGTTATTGCCATTCATATCAGTCCATCTATCAATATCCGAATCAAATTGAGCGTCGTTATTAATATCTTCCCATTCATCTGCAAGCTCAGGAGTAATTGAAAGCTCAGCAAACCCGACTTTAAATTCGTTTGCATAAATTTGAGGAGCCAAAAAAATGCTCAACATTATAAAAATGTAAAGTCTGTTTTTTGGAAAACTAAAAAAAATCAAAAACTACTCTACCGTTACGGAATATATTTAACAGGTGGGGTTTCTTTACATTCACTGTTACGGTTACTACAAATCAACTTCATAATCACTATCGTAACGATATTCCCTTCACAACAAAAGAGGTCTCTCCTCTTCTAATTGAATACTTTTGACACCATTGGATGTGAAATTAATTAGTATGATTGCTTTTCAGGAATTACTCCCCTAACTCCCCCTCTTGGATCAGTCATATCTCCATTTCTCCTAGGAATTAGATGAACATGACAATGCATTACAGTCTGACCTGCATCTGACCCATCGTTAATTCCAATATTAAATCCTGTGATGAGATTATCTTGTTGAATGAGTTTTTCTCTTTCTAATTCTAGAAGTTCAAATATTGCTTCTTTCTCATTACTATCAAGGTCAAAAAAAGATTGAACATGTCTTTTCGGAATAAATAATGTATGTCCCTTTGTTACTGGATACAAATCCCTAAAAGACAATGCATAAGTATTTTCTTTTTCAATTCTTGATTGGTCTAAATTACAAAAAATACAATCTTTCAAATTGACTCTCCAAATATCTCTGATGGTTCCCATTTTATAGGAACATGATTAACGGCATTGTTAAACATTTTTTGAAGGAAATCTCTTCTTTCTCTGTCTGTTTTACCAGTCTGATTAATGATTGTTTCCCTCAAGGGGTGATGACTCTCGATATAAAAATTATTCCTTCTATTCAATGCCTCGAGATAATAGATCTTAGGTATTTTTTCAAATTTTCCTCTTGATCCTCTATTACATTCACGGCAAGTCAAAACTAAATTCCAAATTTGGTCTACTTCAAACAGTCCGTAATCTTTTAATATGTGAGGAAAAAAATGATCTACATCACATGAATTTTCATTTCCTTGCTGAATTGAAATATGTTTGTAGCAATAAAAACATTTACTCTTTTGATAACCATTTAGGGCATCTCTTGAGGAGGTTACATTTTGCCTTCTTTTCTTATCATCTAATACAAAAAGACATTCATCTTTATCATCATTAATAATTTCTAATAATGATGGGTTAACATTCAATGAAATTGCCGTTTCCCAAAGGTTCCATCTAGACTCTGCCTCGTTTTTTAAATTTTCATAAATATCTTTCTCTTTTAATTTATAAAAATTGTCTGTGAGGATAATTGATTTGTTTTCTTTTCTATTATCTGTAAAAAATCTAGTTGTTTCTTCTCTTGCCACTATGTGAAATGCATCAATTACATTAACAAAACCCATTCTTATGGTTATTTGCTTTAATTCTTCTTCATTGATCTCTGCATTATTGAATCTTTTGCATGCTTCTAAGAACTTACTAGTTTTTGATGTAACTTGTTTTTCATTTTTTATTAAGTGATCACATATGTTCTTTGCAAATGGGACTGCTAGGTTTTCAATTTCTATTTCTGAATTTGAAGTGTCAATCTCAAGAAGTGACTTTGCTAAAGCAAATTTATATGAGGCAACATTTCTTCCAAGCAGGATAATTGATCTCCATGAGGTATCAAGACCGGGGTCTTTGTCTACAAATAATTGCATGTATTAAGTATTCGTTGATTTCTTGCTTGAACAAAATCTTGTAACTTTGATTTATATGATAAATATTCATCTTTATCTTTTGGCAAGGGTGCAGTTTCAAAGTTATCAAAGTTACTCCAAAATTTAATTCCTAGATAATCCCTTGCAACAAGATCTTGTAAAAGGAAAAAATCTACATACCCCCTAAAATCTAAGAATAATTTGAAGAAATTAATATTTCTCTCCAAAACATCAGTTAATGGACTTTGTTGGTTTAGATATAGTCGTCTTATGCACTCAAGAGTTAAATCAAATCTGTCTTGTATTTTATGATTAACCCCTCTTGCACCATTGATCGTCATTTTATTGTTTATTCTTTTTGCTGGAAAGATTATGTAGGCACCAATAGTGCTACAAATTGAAAAAAAACTATCGATTTCTGTTTGACTAATTTCATCAATAATATGCGACATCTTTTTTACTCTGCTGTAGGTGTGACCAATAGAGTCACTGGAAAGAAAGAACTCTCCTAGTTCGGAGTTATGATGCAATAGTTTTGGAGTATCTAGATTGAGATGAAATTCTTTGTTATTTGGAAGAGGTTTACTCCAGAGAATTTTATGATATTTTCTTAATGTTGAACTGAATGAATCTGGATCTTTACCTTCGGGGGTATCAGAGTAGACATTAAAATTGATATCTATTTTTTCTATGTCAAAACCCCACCTGTAGACCTATTCAACCGTGACCGAGTTGAATTGAATGGAGAATAAGTTTTTTTCATTTCTTGTACTCTTTAAGACTGAAATTTAATTCGTATAAAAGAACTTCAACGTCCCCCATTCTTTTTCTTGCGTAATCTAATTTCTCGTCCCATTTCCCACAAACTATAACCCCTTTAACGTTTTTGCTTAGATTTTCTTCAACCCATTGCATATAACGTGCAATCTGACCGATCGTTTGGTCGCTTGTTTGATTCCTCTTTAACTCAATTACGACATACTCATCTGTGACCTTGTCTTTTGCCAAGATATCTATTGGACCTATATCTGTTCTATATTGCTGACTTTGAAGTTCTCCATCTTCGATTATTAAATCGTATTTCTTTCCAAATTCACTTTCGTTCCAATTCTGAATGATAAAGTCTTCCAATTGACTTTCCATATAAAACAACCCTTTGCTTAAATCAGAATCTTCATCTTTTACTTCTATGTCTAAACAATCTTTATATTTATCAGTTATTTTTTTTAAATCCTTTGAAATTTCTTCTTTTGAGATTTCTACTCCCTCTCTAAAATATTTAACTTCTTCTTCTGTAATTTCTGGTTCATAAGTTTCAAAAACAAACGACTCTCCATACCTAAATGGTTTTTTTAGAAAATCTTTAATTTTTTGATTGGACTCTACTATTTCTCTTGTCCATGGTTCTTCGTATTCAACAGTTTCACTGATCCCATAAGCAAGAATTAAAATATTTTCTTTTTTGTAATAAAGATAAACTGGATAATATCCATTACTTGTAGACATGCCCGGACCGAGAGTTGAAATCCATGGGACGTGAGTTGGTGCTCCCATTCCAAAAGAAACTTTTACATCCAAATCATAAACCGATTCTGGATATAAACCCTTTGTCTTTAAATTATCTGTTTGTGACTGTTTCAGAAAGTTATCAATAAAATCTATGTCCATATTAACTTTTCTTCCTTACAAAACTATTCCACAGTGACCAAGTTGAATTGAATGGAGAATAAGATTATCGTCTTTCAATTATCTCTTTCCCAATAGTATTTTCTTTTATAAGGATTGTATTCAAGTTTTGCTTCAGGTTTTGCAAAACTCCAATTTCTTTGAAATGGGTTGTATCTTAAAACTGCATCAGGATTTTCAAAACTTCTGCTGTTGTTATAGGGATTATATCTAAGTGTTTCATTTGGAGATTTAAACTCTCTTTCACCTGTGAAGGGGTTGTATTCTAATACTGCATCAGGTGACTCATAACTTCTCTTGTTAGTGAAAGGATTGTATCTAAGTACCGAATTTTCTTGTGCAACTTCATATTCACCAGAAAATGGGTTGTACTTTAATTCTGCAAAAGAATTAAATGAAAAAATTGCGATTAGAAAACCTAAAGAAATCTTTAACATAATTAGGTAATTTTATTATTTCAGAAATTAGAAAACATTTGTTTAATTAATCACTATCTGCCTTAGTTTTGTTTCCAACTTGAAAACCAATCACTAAAAAAATAATTCCTAAGAAGAAACTAAAGATGCTTGTAACAATTGTTGCTAGTGCTCCACCAAAAAATGCACCTGCTTGTGCTGCTGCTCCAGATGTTTCTGATATATAAAGACCTGAATATATCATTGTTGAGATTGGTAACAAAAAACATAAAGACGCAGAAATCATCAAATACCATCTCCATGCTCTTGCTGCAGTATCGGTCAAAACTGTAACAATAATTGAACTTATAAAAAGCATAACAAAAGCAGTTTGTGCAATTTTATTTGAATCAACGTCATTTCCCGCAGAAATCAAAACAACCAAACTTCCCAAAAGAGAAACTAGAAATCCACCCAATAATGCTGTAAAAATTTTTGCTAACATCTTAAATTTCTCTTCTATTCAAAATTTATAAAAACTTGAACGTATTTTGATTTTACTGCTAAGTTAAACAAAAACAAATAAAAAGGTTCTTATGAAAATTGGTGCAATTATCTTAATTTTATTTTCCGTAAATTCTTTTGCGGAAATATATTTAGATTGTAAAAATCCTGAAAAACTTGGATATAAAAAAGATTTCTATTTACTAAAAATTTTAGACGAATTTGTGAGATGCAAAACTTGTTCAGAGTCTGAAGGCATAGGTCAAGTTGAAATTACAGGAATAGTTCAAACTAAATCTGGTGAGATTGGAATAAGAGACTATGGTTCTCTTGGAATTTTAAAAAAATCTAGGGATTACAGTTTTACCTCTGAAAGAAGGTTGTCGATGTTTAGTGATTTTTGGCAAATATTTAGAGAAAATTTAAAACTAGAAGTCACACGAAGTCGTCCATATCAAGAATTCAATGGTAAGTGCAAAATTATTGATGCTAAGAAACATGCGTCAATATTGCAAAAATACTCTGACAATCAAAAAAAATGGGAAAAGAGAAAGGGTGATAAAAACAAAATCTAACTCACGACTATTCATTAAACTTTCTTAATTTCATCTCTGTAATGACACTATCCGACTTCCTATGTCTTCTTTGAAGTCTTCTCTCTCGTTCTCCGAACCTCTTGAGAACTGAGTAGACACTATTACCACTTACACCCCACTTCTTTCCTTTGTGAGTTTTGATTTTCCATTCGTCATTAAACTTCTTTGTGATTTTTCGATAAGACCAGTTCATCTCATTGTGAAGATACGAGATGATTTCATACAACATAATCTGTCTGTCAGTCAGACGATTAGTCTCGTAAATTAAGTCGTTGTTTGAATGATGAAGTGTGAAAGTGAGTTCAAATGAAGAATTTAATTCTCCATTCAATTTTACTCGACAGTGACAGACTTAGCTAAGTTTCTAGGCTGATCAATGTCAGTACCTCTAAGCAGAGCTACTTCGTAAGAAAGAATTTGCAAAGGCACAGTGTAGAGAATTGGGGTCAACAAGAAATCGCACTCGGGTAAGTTTATTAGGTTCTTTGGTTTGAGCTTCATATTTCCTGCCGCATTTCCTACGACGTACAGTTTCCCACCTCTTGCTTTCACTTCCTCTAAATTAGAGACTAATTTTTCTGCCAACTCATTTTCGGGTGCCAAAGCAATAACAGGCATATTCTTATCAATCAGAGCAAGCGGTCCGTGTTTGAGCTCTCCTGCAGGATAGGCTTCGGCATGGATATAAGAAATTTCTTTGAGTTTTAGAGAGCCTTCTTGAGCTATCGGATAAAAGATACCTCTTCCTAAAAATAAAGCATTGTCTTTTTTAGCTATTTCTTTAGCGATTTTTATAATCTTAGGTTTTAACTCTAACGACTCAGTTATTTTTTCTGGAAGAGCTCGTAAAGCACCAACGACTCTTCCTCTTAATCTTGGATTTAGGTTTCTTGCTTTTGCTAAGGACAAAGTAAGTAACATCAAAGCAGTTAGTTGCGTCGTAAAGGCTTTGGTGGAGGCAACGCCTATTTCAGGGCCAGCGTTGGTCAACAAAACAAAATCAGATTCTCGAGCCAGCGAGCTTGTGGGTACGTTGCAAATGGTAAGAGAACCCAAATAGCTTCTTTCTTTGGCATATCTTAATGCGCCCAAAGTATCTGCGGTTTCTCCCGATTGAGAAATGGTTAACAAGAGGGTGTTTTTATCAACATACGGATTTTTGTAGCGGTATTCACTCGCGTAATCTATTTGCGTTGGAAGATTTGCTATTGCTGAAAACCAATTGGCTGCTACTCTACCTGCATGCAAACTTGTACCTGCTGCAACAATTTGAATTCTTTCTACTTTTGAAAGCAACTCATTAGAACCTTCCCCAAAAATATTTTCTAGCACGTCTTCGCCCCCAATCCTGCCATCTAAAGTATTTAGAATTGCAGTTGGCTGCTCATAAATTTCTTTTTCCATGAAATGGCGGTAGCCGTTTTTGCCCATCGCCTCGCTGGAAACATCGATGGTGGTGATTTTTCTAATAGCCCTTTTCTGGTTCTTATCTAAAATCTTGTACTCTTTAGCAGATACCTCTGCGACATCGCCATCTTCTAAGAAAATAAATTCGTTGGTTAGATCAGCAAGGGCCAGAGGGTCGGATGCAGCAAACATACCTGAATCGGATTGGCCCAAAAGCAGTGGCGATTTATTTCGCATGAGATAAAAATGCGATTCATTCTTCAAATCAATGGCAGCAATAGCGTAAGCCCCTTCTAATTTTTCTTTCAACAAAGACATGGCTTCCAACATCTCACTTCCTTGGTTTAAGAAAAAATCCAGTTGATGCGCTATCAACTCTGAGTCGGTTTGGGAGTTAAATTGGTAGCCTTTTTTTATGAGTTGTTCTTTCAAGGCAACATAATTTTCAATGATGCCGTTGTGCACGATAAACACCCTATTATTAGAAACGTGTGGATGGGCATTCTTTTCTGAAGGTTTGCCATGGGTAGCCCACCTTGTATGAGCAATGCCAATTTTGCCCTTAGGCTTTTCTTTAACCATTTTGGATTCGAGCTTTTTGACTTTGCCTAAGGATCTAAGGTGTGCAATATCGTCTATTTGATGCAAAGCCACTCCCGCAGAGTCGTAACCTCGATATTCCATTTTGTACAAGCCCTGCACTAAGAGCTTACCAACGCTTTTTTCAGTAGCTGCTGCAATTATTCCGCACATTATTTTTTCTTTATATTCCTTTGTCTTGATCTTCCCAAGGCCAGTCTTTCAGCCGGAACGTCGCTCGTAACAACCGAGCCAGCACCAATCATACTATTTTGTCCGATTTTTATAGGGGCAATCAAAGAGCTGTTGGAGCCAATAAAAGCGCCCCTGCCCACTTTGGTTTTGTTTTTATTTTTACCGTCGTAATTTACAAAAATAGTCCCCGCTCCAACATTAACTTTTTCTGCAACTTGGCCATCGCCAATATAGGCCAAATGCTTGGCTTTTGTGCCTTTGCCAATTTTGCTGCGCTTTACTTCAACAAAGTTTCCAATCTCAGAACTTTCTGCAAGGTGAGCATCGGGTCCGATGTGCGCATATGGGCCGGCAGTGACGTTTTTTTCTAATATTGCATTTTCAATGAGAGTGTAGGGCTCAATTCTTGAGCCATCCCCTATCTTGGAGTCTCTTATGATCGCGCCTGGACCAATGATGACGTTTTTTCCAATTTCGACCTTTCCTTCAAAGATGCAGTTGATGTCGATACTACTGCCTTTTTGAATTTTGACTTCGCCTCTAAAATCCACTCTGGCTGGATCAAAGATGATTACTCCCTTTTTTGAAAACTCTTTGGCTTTCAACAGTTGATAGTTTCGCTCAAGTTGATTTAGCTCTTCTAGATTGTTTGCTCCCAAAACTTCCTCCTTGCTATCAAGTTTGACAGCTTTTACTGGTATTTTGTTCTCATTTGCTAGACTTACAATATCGGTTAAATAATATTCTTTTGCAGCATTTTTATTTTTCAAGCCCTTAATAAGCTCTTCAAGCTTATTCGAAGCAAGTGCCATAATTCCAGAATTTACTTCGGTGATTTTCTTTTGCTCTGTTGTTGCATCTTTCTCTTCAACAATTCCAAGCACCTTGCCTCCGGGACTTCTGATGATTCTGCCGTAGCCTTTTGGTGTTTGTTGCTCAAATGAAAGTAGGGCGAGACTGTTTTTTCCAGCCGCCTTAACTAAGTTGTTCATCGTAGAGCTTTTAACCAATGGAACATCGCCATAAAGAATAAGGGCTATCGACCCAGCTCTTAAGCCTTTTAAAGATTGTTTTACCGCGTGTCCTGTGCCCAATTGTTTTGTTTGTTTGGACCATTTGCTGTTTTTAGGCGCAGATACAGAAGCTTTTACCAAAGAGGCTTGGTCCCCAACAACAATGTGAGGCTGGCAACTTTTTAATTCGAGAGAAGTATCTAAAACATGCTGCAGCAAAGCTTTTCCAGCAACTTGTTGCAATACTTTTGGCGAAGCAGATTGCATTCTCTTGCCTTTACCAGCAGCTAAAATAATTGCATCGATTTTCATGAACAGCCCAAATTAGAGCGTATTCTAGATTTTTAAGGGGCTTTTGACTATTTCTTTCGCATTTTGCGAAGCGTTTGCAATCTCGCAGCAACTTCAGCAAGTTCAGCTTTGGCTTTGGAAAAATCGACATCCGAACTGGCATTGTCTCTTGCCCTTTCTGCTAACTCTCTAGCTCTTTCAGCCTCTGCCTCATCAATATCTTCCGCTCTTTCAGCAACATCGGAAAGCAAGGTTACCGCATCCGGCTGAACTTCAATGAATCCGCCGGACAGAAAAAACACTTTTTCTTCGCCGCCCTCTAAAATTACCTTCACCGGACCTGCTTTGATGCCTGTGAGAAGTTGTGAGTGTCCTGGTGTTATGCCTAGTTCTCCTAAGGTTCCAGTTGCAACCACCATTTCAACTTGGCCAGAAAAAATTTCCGACTCAGCACTTACGATGTTGCAAAGAATTGTCGACATGCTTATAGAGCTTTTGCGTTTTCTACCACTTCCTCAATAGGACCTGCCATTAAGAATGCTTGCTCTGGAATGTCATCGTACTCGCCATCAAGAATTCCTTTAAAGCCTCTCACTGTATCTTTGATGGAAACAAATTTTCCTGGAGAGTTGGTGAAAATTTCTGCGACAAAGAAAGGCTGTGACAAATATTTCTCAACTTTTCTGGCTCTATCTACCGTTTGCTTATCCTCTTCGGAAAGTTCATCCATTCCAAGAATAGCAATGATGTCTTTTAGCTCTTGATATCTTTGCAGCACTTGCTGAACGCCCATTGCAGTATCGTAATGTTCTTGGCCCACAATATTTGGATCCAATTGACGGCTGGAAGACTCAAGCGGATCTACCGCAGGATAAATTCCAAGAGCTGCGATTTGACGAGACAAAACCACAGTCGCATCGAGGTGAGCAAATGTTGTTGCTGGAGATGGGTCTGTTAAATCATCTGCCGGAACATAAATTGCCTGGACTGAAGTAATCGAACCTGTTTTGGTTGAAGTAATCCTTTCTTGTAAAACTCCCATCTCTTCAGCCAAGGTTGGTTGATAACCCACTGCTGAAGGCATTCTTCCTAACAAAGAAGAACATTCTACTCCGGCTAAGGTATAACGATAAATATTGTCAATAAACAATAAAACGTCTCGACCTTCGTCTCTGAATTTCTCTGCGATGGTTAAGCCAGAAAGAGCAACTCTCATTCTGTTACCAGGAGGTTCATTCATCTGGCCATAAACCAGGGCCACTTTGTCCAATACTTGTGACTCGGTCATTTCTAGGTAAAAGTCATTTCCTTCTCTGGTTCTTTCACCTACTCCAGCGAAAACCGAATAACCGCTTGTTTCGTATGCAATGTTTCGAATGAGCTCCATCATATTCACGGTTTTTCCAACTCCAGCTCCGCCAAACAAACCAACCTTTCCTCCTTTAGCAAAAGGACACATAAGGTCGATTACCTTGATTCCAGTTTCCAATAATTCAGATGATTCTGCCTGTTCTTCATAAGAAGGAGGATTTCTGTGTATTGGCATTCTTTCTTTCTCGCCAACTTCGCCTTTACCATCAATTGGCTTGCCCAACACGTTTAAAATTCTACCTAATGTTTTTTCACCAACAGGCACTGTTACTGGTTCGCCGGTATTTTCTGCCTCTGCTCCTCTCTTCAGCCCTTCAGTGATTCCCATGGCAATGGTTCTGACTACGCCATCTCCGAGTTGTTGCTGAACCTCCAAAATAAGATCTGCCTCTTTTACGACAAGCGCGTCATAAATCTTAGGCAGCTCCTCTTTAGAAAACTCTACGTCGATTACCGCTCCGATAACCTGCACTACTGTTCCTTTGCTCATTTTTTTACCTCAATAATTTTTATAATGCTGCAGCTCCGCCGACAATTTCAGAAAGTTCCTGAGTGATTGCCGCCTGTCTGGCATTGTTGTAAATAAGTTGTAATTCGTCGATGAGAGTGCCAGCATTTTCGGTGGCATTTTTCATCGCAATCATTTTTGCCGCTTGCTCACAGGCGATATTTTCAATCACGGCTTGGTAGACTAAAGATTCGATATAACGCTGCATCAAACCGTCTAATAATTCTTTTGCATCTGGTTCATAGATATAGTCCCATCTGTGTTTCAACTCAGGTGTATCTTCAGCTAAAAGCGGCAGAAGTTGTTTGATTTCTGGCTGCTGCGTCATGGTATTAACAAATCTGTTGCTAGCTAAATAAACCTTATCAATTTCTCCTGCTTCAAATTTTTCTAACAAAATTTTTATCGAGCCAATCAAATCCTCTAAAGCCGGAACGTCTCCAAGTTTTTCAGCAGCTGCAACAACGTTGCCCCCATAAGAGTTAAAGAATACCTTTGCCTTGGTGCCTACCGAACAAAACTGTTGGCCAATTCCTTTATCAGCTTGTTCTCTTAAAAAGCCGACCAAGTTTCTAAATAAGTTTATGTTTAAACCGCCACACAAGCCTTTGTCAGAACTTACGACAATGATGCCGATATTCTTGGTTTCTCTTTCTGTCATATACAAAGGCTTGTATTCAGGATTTGAATTAGCCAAGTGACCAATAACGGAGAGCATGCGATCTGCATAGGGTCTGCCCATTTCCATTCTGTCTTGGGTTTTACGCATCTTACTAGAAGCGACCATTTCCATGGCGCTCGTTATTTTTTGTGTATTTGAAATACTGGAAATTTGTTTTCTTATTTCTTTTGTATTTGCCATGCTACCAAGTTTGTGTTGATTTGAATTTTTCTAGCGCTTCTTTGAAACTTGCAAGCACGTCATCAGAATATTCTCCGGTTTCGTCTAAGTTGGCCATGAGTTCTTTGTATTCGGAAGCCATAAAAGACAACAAGGCAGACTCAAAATCAGCTACTTTGTTGAGCTCTACATCTTTCATGTAGCCTTCGTTAACGGCAAAAAGCATTACCGACATCTCCCCAACTGACATTGGCGAGTACTGTTTTTGTTTCATAACTTCGGTTACTTTTTGTCCTTGTTCCAACTGTTCTCTAGACGCGTCATCCAAGTCTGAGGCAAATTGCGCAAATGCTTCAAGTTCTCTAAATTGGGCCAAAGCTATCCTCACTCCTCCGCCAAGCTTTCTAATCGATGGCAATTGAGCTGCTCCACCTACCCTGGACACTGAAATTCCTGGATCCATAGCCGGCAAAATACCTTTGTTGAAATAAGAAGTGTCTAAGAAGATTTGTCCGTCAGTAATTGAAATCACATTCGTGGGTACGAAAGCCGATACATCCCCTGCTTGAGTTTCAATTATAGGAAGCGCAGTCAAGGAGCCTGTTTTTCCTTTTACTTTTCCGCCAGTTTCTTGTTCAACGTATTCTTCATTGACTCGTGAGGCTCTTTCGAGCAACCTTGAGTGAAGGTAGAAAATATCGCCTGGGTATGCCTCTCTTCCTGGCGGTCTTTTT
>CACBOY010000012.1 GCA_902540995.1 uncultured SAR86 cluster bacterium | reverse complement strand
TTTAGGTGCAACTTACGAATTTGCAAAAGACAAATATTTTAATTTTGGGTTTTCTGAGGACTTAAAAGTAAATTCTTCTGCTGATTTTTCTTTTGTATTTGGATTCGAGATTAAAAATTAAATTTTAATCTTCTACTGAATCAATTAATTCCTGCATCTCGCCAGATTGATACATTTCAAACATAATATCGCTTCCACCAATCAACTCGCCCTTTACGTAAAGTTGAGGGAAAGTTGGCCAATTTGAAACTATCGGAAGCGTTTCTCTTATTTCAGGATTTGACAAAATATCAACAAAAGAAAATTCTTTTCCACAAGCCATTAAAATTTGTGTAGCTCTTTGTGAAAAACCGCATTGAGGTTGTTCCGGAGATCCTTTCATATATAAAAGAATTTGATTATCCGCTATTTGAGATTTAATTTTTTCTTCTGTAGTCATTGGATTATTTTAGTATATTTCTGGATAGTATTCTCGATTCCATAAATTAATGATTCCGATATTAAAGCATGTCCTATAGATACCTCTTTAATATCTCCATAAGATAATAATGTAGCCAAATTTTTTAAATTCAAGTCATGACCGGCATTTACCTCTAAATTAATTTCGTTTGCATATTCAATAGCCTCTCTGTAAGTTGTAAGAGTATTTTCGTCATTTTTTTCAAAAGCTTCTGCAAATGGCCCAGTATAAATTTCTATTCTGTCCACACCTACATCTTTCGCTGCATCTAGTTGGGATATGTCCGGATCAATGAAAACGCTACTTCGAATGTTGTTTTGTTTAAGATACGTTAAGACGTCCTTCAATTTGTTATGTTCAGAATGTATGTTCCATCCATGATCTGAAGTGAGTTGATTGCTGTCATCTGGAACAAGAGTGCATTGAGATGGTTTAACCGCATCAATCAAATTTAAAAATCCAGGGTAATCTCCAAGACGCTCTTCATAAGGATTTCCTTCGATATTAAATTCCACATCCAGCTCTTTGGTTATCAAAGAGATATCTGATAAATCATCGGGTCTTATATGTCTTAAATCGGGCCTTGGATGAACAGTAATTCCATGGGCTCCCGCTTCGATGATTTTCTTTGAAAAAAATTCTAACGAGGGATTGTTTCCTTTCCTAGAATTACGAATCAAAGCAATTTTATTTATATTTACACTAAGCTTGGTCATTACATATAACTTTGCAGACCATCATAAACCAACTTTAACCCAGCGATAAGCGTACAAAAGTAACCTATGCGATAAAACCACTCTTGGTTAATTTTATCTACTAAATATGCACCTGCATAAACCCCAATAGGCGCAAGAGGTAAAAGTAACAGAGATGTATAAATATTTTGAAAGTTCATTTGACCCAAATATGCATAAGGGAAAATCTTGAATAGATTTATTAGCAAATAAAAAAGTCCTGCTGTGGCAACATATATTCTTCTGTCTAGCCTCATTGGTAAGAGATAAAAACTCAAAGGAAGACCTCCTGCATGAATAGAAAAACTTGTAAATCCTGATAAGGAAGGCCAAAAATAGGAACCCCAAAGAGAAGGTTTTTGAGGTTCTGCTGAATTTTTTCTTAAATAATAATCAAGGCAGAAAATAACTGCCATCAAACCAATTATGACCCTTACGCTGTCTTCCGAAAGATAACTAAACGAGAGCGTACCTACAATGATTCCAAAAAAAGCTAGAGGTACTATGAATTTCAAAATTTTTACATCCCACATTCTGCGATATCTCCAAACAGTTACAAGATCCATAAATATCAAAGGGAGTAAAAGTATTGCTACCGCTTGAAACGGAGGAATAAAAATTGAAAGCATTGGTATAGCGAGAAGTGAGCCAAAGGAACCTGCTCCAATAAACCCACCTTTCCCCATTCCATGAAGAAATACAGAAAGGATAGCAATAAGATAAAAATAGGGTTCTAAAATCATCTAGATGTGATTAAAGAATCTCGTAGAGTTTCTTAGCAAGATTATTTGAAGTTCGATAAAGCTTGCCTAAAGAGTGTTGGCGATTATTAGTAAATCCAAAACCTACTTTGTTGTTGAGGTCAGCAAAACCTGCGGAACCTGCTATACCTGTGTGCCCAAACATACCTTCTTTCATACCAATTGGTGAAAATGGAGCATCGATCATGTATCCCAATCCAAATTTATAAGGCGCCTGAAAAAGAACCAAATCTGGTCCGGAAGTTCTTATCGTTGTTGCTTGTTCAATTATTTCAGGAGAAAGAAGTTTTTTTCCATCGCGCTGACCATCGTTAGCAAGTATGCCAAAAAACTTTGCTATCCCTGCAGCCGTTCCATGTCCGTTTGCCGCGGGTATTTCAGCTTTGCGCCAAGGATCTGAATTTGGGTAATCAGAAGTTCTAAGATCTGATCCTTCGGATTCCATAATTTCCACAAAAGCTTTAGAAAATTCTTTACTTCTTAGTGTTTCTTTAAAATTTTTGATTTGTTGCGGCAAAAGCCAATTCGGTAATGATAAAAGGATAAGTATTAATGGATTGGGTCTGCCAGATAGCATTAACATATCTGCACACCTTTCTATATCTGCATTATCCAAACCAATAATAAAATCTATATCAAACTCATCTGCTATCTCTTCTTTGAAATAATTTCCTAATGACCTGCCATCAATTCTTCTTACTAATTCTCCAACCAAGTAACCGAATGTCATGGCGTGATAGCCTTGCGTTGTTCCTGGTTCTCTAATTGGCTCTTGTTTGGCAAGCCTATCCACAATCATATTCCAGTCTTCCCAAGAATCCTGAGGCAAAGGTGTTTGAAAACCAAACATTCCAGCCCGATGAGTAAGGAAGTCTATTACTTTTGTTTGCTCTTTACCGGCACAAGAGTATTCCGGCCAATAATCTGAAACTAATGCTTCGGTATCTAATTTTCCAGACTCGATAAGTTGAAGAGCGCAGGTAGAAGTCATTGCCTTGGTTACCGAAAACACATTTACTAAAGTATTTTCTTGCCAAACTGTTTTATGTTCTTTATCAGTATATCCTCCCCAAAGATTAAGAACCTCTTTACCTTCTACCTCAAGAGCAAAACCCGCACCATCGTCAAAACCTGATTCAACAGATTTAACAAAGATTTCCTCTAATTTTGAAAATTCTGGATCACAAAAACCTTCTACTCTTGGCTTCGTCATGATTTGAGCAATGATTTCATTAATTTGGTAAATTCCTCAGGCATATCTAAGAAAAGATGATGCATAGCTCCTGTCAAACAATGTATGTTCTTTTCATCTAAATTTCCAACATAAGTCATGTACTCTAGAACCTCTTGGGTCACCAATTGACTGACTTGACCGTAAACATAATCAAGAGAACAGTTCATTTTTGTAAAAGCATCATGCAGATCATTGTATTTATAAGTATTGGGTATTGTTGGATCAGATTTTAAGTACCAACCGTCGGATTTTTCAGTGTATGAATTTTCTGCGACATGTCTTAAGACATAGTCTTTACAAGGTTGCGACGGTGTCAGCCTGAATCTTGCAACTGCGGTCTCTAAGTCAGGACTCGCAACAACCAATCTTGCAGATGGTCTATTTGAGGACATTCTTTCTGCAACATTAGGAGGTATGACAATCATAGAATCTAATAAAATTAGGTGTTCAAAGATATCTGGATAAATGGATGTGGCTAAAGTTGCTATCGAACCGCCCATACTATGAGCAATGCATGTACAAGATTTCCAAGACAAGTCATCGATCACGCCCTTAACATCATCGACAAAAATTTCTTGAGAATACACTTCTCTTCTGTCGCTTTCTCCCATACCAGAAAAATCAAGGCCAACTACACAATGATTTTCAGTAAGAGAAGGAGCGATATGATCCCACCAAAACGAGTGAGCGTTATAACCGTGAAGCAGAAGTAGAGGTTTTTTGGACTTATCTCCCCAAATAAAATACTTTACATTGGCACCATTAACGTTGACTGAACATTCTTCTGGACGTTCAGCGATATTTTTTACAAACCATTCTGGAGCCTCATTAAGAGGATTTTTACCTATTAGCATTTAATCTTGAAAAAAATCGAATAAATTTCCCCTTAGTTTAACATCTGGACTAGAGGTAAAACCACTCTCAAAAAATGATGTTATCTTTGCAAAAAGTCGTTTTGAATTTGCAATCACCACATAATTAAGTTCTTTATCCAATTCAAAGGTTCCTTTTAAAACATCGTCCTTCGGAATAGAAAAAAATGAGCCAAACATCTTAGTATCCTTACAAGAGATGGTTCCAGATAACTTTGCATTGGAAAGTTGATCTAACTTATTTGTTTGTCTTAAGGAGGCAGATATCGTTCCTTCTGAAAAATAGCAACCATTTATATCGAAAATGATTGAAATGTCCTCGCCGGATACAGATGAAATCACCGGAACTTTTCTTAAGAATCGCTTTGAATTTAGATTCAAATTTACGTCTTCCAGAGAAACTTGGTTGTTTAAAATGGTTGATAACAAATTTATATTTCCTTCTAAAAAAAGACCTCTTTCATCAACCAAAAAAGATAAATTCCTCAAATTAAAACTGGTGTTTAAACTGCCTAGATATTCGTCAGCAAAAGATAGATTATTAATTCTTCCTGACCAGATGGTCCCTTCCATACTGGTATAGCTAACTTGAGGAAATAATTCTTTTACTGTCGGTGAAACCAAACTTAAAGGCAACCTAAGAATTGTAATTCCACCAATGAAGAATATGAGAACGAAGGTTACTAAAAAAAACTTTTTCAATTTGTTTTTAACAGTACCGATATTTGAGCATTAACTTTATCTTTTTTAGATTTTCGGACATTCATCTTTTCAATTTCTCCTCCTTGCTCGCCCATTAAAATCATCCAATTATAAAGATCAATAAAATTTACTTCATTAACCCACACCATCATTGAATTATCATTTAATGGTTGTGTTCTATCAATTTGGATATTTTTTTCTTTGGATGTTGAATTTACCAAAATAGAAATGTTGTCTGAATAAAGATTTCTATTTGATGAAACCGAGCTAGGAATAGACTCAATATAGTTAAGTCGACTTACGATATTTTGATTTTCCTTTTCTAAAGATTGGTTTTTAGTATTAAGCCAAGAAATAACAAATATCAAAGCTGAAATGAATATCAAAATGATGAGGCCAAAAATAAGTATCTGTTCTCGGTTTGAAAATTTATTAAAGTTAAAACGCATTGATGCTTATCTCTCCTTGAATAAAATTATTAACCCTTCTTGAAGCACCCAGATTGACGCTCAATCCCATAGAGTTTACCAAATCAACATATTCTTGAAGTTGGTCATAGGAATTAGTTTGAACCTCGATAATAAATCTTGAGCGCTCATAAGAAATAGAAACCAAGACAATATTTTCACTATTGCTCACAGCATCAGAAACAATACTCACTGCATTTAAAGCAGAATAATCTATTTGGCCCTGATTGATTAAACCATTAACCTGACTGATGAGATCGGATTCAAGATTCTCAGAGGGAAATTTTTCTTTAAAAGTATCTATGATTTTATTTTTCAACAAATTATTAGAAACGTTTAAGTAAGAAAACTGAACGATTGCTGAAAGAAGAAAAATACCAAAAAAGGCCAGGGATGAGTATCCATAAAACTTATAACGAAGAAAAATTGATCGCCAATCTATTTTCTGTTCGTATTCTTTACTGAAAAAATTTAGAGAATTTCTTATATCCAATATTTGAGAAAATTCGTTCAACAAATCTTTCGTAGAGGAGAAATATTTTTCTTCGGTATCGATATCTATGTTAGGAAGATCTAATTTTTTTTCAGTAGCCCAAACATTAAGCTTCTTTATTTCATATTTTCTTAAGGTAAGTGACAAAGTATTTAAAATTGATTTTTTATCTGCAAACCAATACCAATTATCTTGTAGAGAAATAAATGCTTTATTGCCGAGAATAACTAATAGATTTTCTATAGAAGAAGACAAAGCTTGAATAGGAATTAATTTGCTAACTTTAGAATCTAATTTATCTTTAATTTCCTGAATTTTTTGATGTTCAATGATTCCAACTATTTCTGATTGACTGCCTTGGATCCAAAAATAATCTTCAACTTCACCAAGTATTTCTTCACTCAACATGAAGGGAATGACTTTTTTTAAATTCCTTTGAGAAGTGGTGGGTAAATCAAATTTATAAAAAGAAAAGTCATTGGAAGCAATGATAGCAATATCTTCCTTATTGGAATTTACCTTAAAAATTGAACTTTCTTCATCACTTGATGTTTCTGAAGAAAACAAAACATTTAATGATTCATCGTAAAAAGATATTTTTTGACCGCTCACAAATACTCTCCGAATTTTCGACGAATCACTTTGGGAGATTCATTTAACATGAAAATGTGACTTTTAAGATGAAAATCTTTGTCATCAATTTTTATGTTTGTATTTAAAATAAAATATTTTGTCTCTAGAGTTAGATTTGATTTAGAAAATTTACTGGAAAAAGCTGTTTTTATTTCTTGTTGATTTAAGAAATCTGAAACTGACGAATACCCGCCCAAAGGTTTGCTATTCAAAATGTTTCTTGCTTCAAGATCGCTTAGAGTATTTGAACTAAGAGCCACCAAGATATTCGGATAAAAAGGATTTAACGAATTTATATTAATTTTTGTTTCAACAGAATTGAAGGCACATATATAGGGTTTTAATTTTTGAAAGATCTCTTCTGTCATGCCTTTTACATCTCTAAGTTCTGTAATATCAAAAAAGAACTGATTTGAAGTCAATCTCGATGGTTTTTCATTTCTATAATAGTCATCCTCTACGCCAAGATAGGAATCTGGAAAAAAATCTTTATCAAGCCAATCAATCACAGCAGGAGAAATTTCTTCAATTTTTTGATCTTGAATAAACAAGCTCTTCATGAGATTTTTGAAAAATTCTAAATTTTCTTGATTAGCAGTTTCTTCACCTGTTGCCGATATGGAGATCAAGGAATTCAAATTAAAACATTGGCCCATATCAACAATATTTGCTTCGAGATTTCCTCTTTCCAAGGGAAGATTTATTGGGCTTTTCTGTGAAAAATTATTTGCGGCAAGAACAATATTGTTTCTATTTTCTTTGTTGTTGAGATATTTTTTTGTGAAGGATTCTAAACTTAATGTTGTGAGGATTGCTTGCTGCTCACTAATCATATTTTTTTCATTTTCAAGATTCGTAGATACCATTGAAAATAAACCTGCACTCACTGAAGCGATGATTGCAGTTACAAAAAGCGCCATAATCAAGGCGGCACCCTTGAATTTTTTATCCAACAATGTCATCTCCGCTTATGAATAGTATTTTTTTGAAATTGCCCTCAGAAAACTTAATGTTGACTTCCATCAAAGTAGGAAAAATATCTAAATCAGCTTCATTGAATGGTGGCCAGGTGAGATATTCATTTTTCTCATACAAAACTTTGATTTCTAAATCTTCAATTTCTGAAATCAAAGCAAAAGCCTTGGCCTCATAAGAAGAATTTAAAAAATTTGAAAAATTTCTGTAAAGAACATTATCTTCTATTTTATAAATGACTTTATTGATGGCCCCAAGATCATCTAAGCCATCGGAAGATGAATTTCTTACCAATTCTAATAATGGTTCGCCATCTCTAAAGTTATTATTTAACTTAAAAAAACTTGGAAACTGATCGATTTGACTGGGTCTTGGAAATTGTTTGGCCACATGAAATAAATCATCTTCTAGAAGCTCGCTAAAAACAGCTAATTCATTGAGAAGTTTAGATTTTGAACTGATACCAATTGAAGATGAAACCGAAGTATTAAGAAAGGTTAAAGACAAAAGACTTATCAATGAAAATAATGACATGACAATCAAAACTTCAACGAGCGTGTAACCTTTTAAATTATTCATTGATTGCTTTATATATTTCCAATTTTGTTGATTTTTCAGTCTCTTCGGAGATGACTTCTACTTCGATATTTAAAGAATTCTGCTTTGGATCAATCGTTATCTTTCTGTTCCAAATATAGGGATAACCCATGAATTCTTCTCTTTGAGTGAGTAAATTGTTGGTCAGGTAGTTTTCATCAAAATAAGATCTAATGATTATATTTTCTGCCAAAGTCCCCCGATAAAAATCATCGCTTAATGAAGATATGGTTTTTGTACTATACGATAGAGAGGTTATTCCTGTGACTGCAACCAGCGACAGAATAAAAAGCGAAACGAGAACCTCTACTAAAGTAAATCCTTTCATTATTCCCAATTGCCTATATCTCGATCCATGCCCTCACCTCCTTGTTGGCCATCGGCGCCATAAGAAAATAAGTCAAACGGTCCTTTATCTCCTGGTCTTTTGTATTGATACTCATTGCCCCAAGGATCTGTTTCTAATTTTCTGATGTAGCCGCCTTGACGATATCTATTTTTAAAACGATGGTTTGCAGGGGCTTGAGTAAGAGCTTGTAAGCCTTCATCGCTGGTCGGATAAGAGAACATATCTAATCGATAAAGCTCTAAAGCTTGTTCGTATATTCTTATGTCGGTCAATGCTTTATCTGCTCTTGCTCTGTCTTGGCTAGGCAGTACGTTGATGGCAACAACTGCAGTTAATAAGCCGATGATCATTAGCACCACAAGAATTTCTATCAAGCTGAAACCTGATAATTTTTTTGAAACGATTTTTTTCATAGTATTAATTTAAAGTTAGAGTGTTTAATTGAATTAATGGTAACAGGATAGCAAGGACGATAAGAGCTACAAACATGCCAAGGAATACTACAATTAGCGGCTCGAGTAAATTCATGGTGATTTTTGTAGAGCTTTGAAATTTATCTTCTAAATAAACCGATACTTTCTCAAGCATTTCTTCAAGTCTTCCTGACCTTTCTCCATTTTCGATCATTTGCGTAACCAAAGGCGGGATAACTTGAATTTTTTCTAAGCTTGATGCCAAAGACTCCCCTTCAGCAACTTTATTAGCAGTTGATTTTACCTGTTGGCGTAAGTAACTGTTTGAAATAGTGTCAGCTGAGATTTCAAGCGCGTTGATTATGGAAATATTACTGGATCTTAAAATACTCAAAGAATTGGTAAATCTGGATAAATCCGAATCTATTAGGGAGTTCTTAAGAACAGGAACTGAGAGAAAAAATTTATCTAATTTTGATCTGAATAACTCATAACCGATTGATCTTATGGTGATAAAACCAATTAAACCGGTAATGAATATAGACGCGTAAAAGAGATAACTGGTAAATACAGATGACAAGAACAGCAAAGATTTTGTAATGAATGGCAAGTCTCTATTCAAAGAAGAAAATTGACTTACCACTTCTGGGACAACAAAAGACAAAAGCAAAACAATCACAACTATCGCTATGGAAAAAAGGATAAATGGATAAACTAAGGCACCAATAATATCTTGAGATATTTTTGATTTTCTCTCTAGAAAATCAGATGTTTTTTCTAGAACCATACCTAAATCACCTGAAGTTTCTCCGGCTCTGACTAAAGAACAATAAAGTCGATCAAAGCTTTCCGGATGATCTTCAAGCGATTCCGATAGCTTGAAACCCGCTTTAACCTTATTGGAAATATTTGAAAGTTTGCCTTTGATCAAAGGCGAATCTATTTGTTTGGCTACAGAGTCTAAGGCCTGATCTACTGGAATGCCGCCATTGATCAAAGTTGAAAGTTGACGGGTAATGAGGCTTAACTTTGATGAAGATATTTTTCTAAACAAAGAGATATTGAATCTATTTTTTGACTCTTTTAAGTTTATTGGAATGAGTCTTCTGTTTTTTAACTCTTCTTGAGCTTCACTCAAATTCTCAGCGATCAGAACTCCGGTTTCTGTTATCCCGGTAGGGTCTAAAGCTTTGTAAGAATAATTTGGCATTACTAATTTTTCTCTTGCAGAACCCTTCTAAGCTCATCTTCCGAAGTTAAGCCTAAGTTAACTTTCTCTTGTCCATCAAGCTCTAGAGTATTGTTAGCTTTGAAAGCGATATTCTTAATTTCACTTTCCGAACCTTTGTTGTGGATCTGCTCTTTGATATCGTCATTAATCAGAATAGATTCAAAAATACCGATTCTTCCAGAGAGTTCCTGACTAGTAGGATCAATTTTTCTTACCAGTCTTTGTGCGATTACCATTCGCAGTGAACTAGCAATTAGATAGGGTTCCACACCCATATCAATAAGTCTTGTAATTGCCCCAACCGAATCATTGGTATGCACAGTAGATAAAACTAAGTGTCCGGTTAAACTTGCTTGAATGGCAATGTCAGCAGTTTCCTTATCTCTGATTTCTCCTACCATAACGACATCCGGGTCTTGTCTTAAAATTGCTCTTAAACCTTTTTCAAAAGTTAAACCAACTCGGTTGTTTACTTGTGTTTGCCCCACTCCTTCAATTGCATACTCAATAGGATCTTCAACGGTTAAGATGTTTCTGGTTTGATCGTTTAAAAAGTTCAAGCCTGAATACAAAGTAGTGGTTTTACCCGATCCAGTAGGACCAGTGACTAGAATGATGCCACTGTTGTTTTTCAATTCAGTTTGGTAATTGCCTAAAAGACTCTCTGTCATACCAAGTTCTTTAAGATCGAGGCTGGAATCTGCTTTATCTAGTAATCTCAAAACTATTCGTTCCCCATAACTTGAAGGTAAGGTTGAAACTCTAATATCTACCCATCGTTCTCCAAGTTTGAGGGACATCCTGCCATCTTGAGGGATTCGTCTCTCTGCAATATCCAAATTAGACATGATTTTTATTCGCGCATTCAATAATGGTGAAATTCTAGAGCTTGGCCTTATCTTTTCTTTAAGAATTCCATCTGTTCTGAATCTGATAATCAAATTCTCCTCATAGGGCTCAATATGGATATCGGAGGCTCCGTCCTTGATTGCCTCAGACAAAATCGCATTGATTAGTCTGATTACTGGAGAATCTGTACTGTCATCCAACAAATCTTCGGTTTTTGGTAAATCAAGTACCAAAGAATCCAAATCAACATCTTCATGAATATTCTCTGCTAAGGATTCTGACGACTGTGTTTTATCGGAATAAGATTCAGAAAGTTTTTTATTGAACTCGGAAAAATCTATTTGTTTGGTTTCAACAGGTAATTTGTATTTGGACTGGATATGAGCAATTGCATTGATGTCACAATCGTCGGTATGAAAAATTAATATCGAGTCGTTACTCACTTCCGGAAGAAGTTGATTATCCTTACAAAATTTATAACTGAAGTCTTTGTCAGCCATCTTTTATACTTCTTCTTCCTCGATTTTTGGTTTGTTTTCTTCCTCAGCATCGAAAATTAATTTTTCAAGCAAGTCTAAGTCAGGTGAGGTTTTTCCTTTTTTGCTTCTAAGCATTTCTTGAGCTCTCAAATAATCGTATTTTGTATTTGTTAAAGCCTGCATATCTTGAGAGGTTCTGATGATTGTCGGTTTCAGGAATACTACTAAATTTTTCTTATTAATTGTGGTTTGTTCCTGGCGAAAAGCCTTACCGATAACTGGTATGTCACCAAGCAAAGGAACCTTTCTTATTGACTCTTGGATGTCATCATCGATCAATCCTCCCAATACAATAGTTTGGTTATCTTCAACCATGACCACCGTTTCTATAGCCCTTTTATTGGTAACAATTTCTGCTGATCCTGCGGAAATAGGCCCAGAAAGTGAAGAAACTTCCTGTTCAATATCCAATTTTATTGAGTTGCCCTCATTGATTTGAGGTTTAACACTTAATTTGATTCCAATTTCCTGACGCGTAACTGTTCTAAATGGATTTGAATTATTGGTACCTAAAGACTCTCCAGTGGTAATCGGTATCTCTTGACCAACAATAATTGATGACTCTTCGTTATCCATAGTCAATATTGAGGGAGTCGAAAGTACATTCGAGTCGCTATTTTTTGCAAGCACGTTTAGGATCGCAGCAAAACTGTCACCGCCTTTTTTATACTTACCAACACCAGTTGCAAAGCCATCCAAACTCAACAAAGTAGATAAGACAGCAGTTGTGCTTCCTCCAGGAGTTAATCCACCAACAAGCGCCGAAAGATCAGGCGTCGGATTACCAAATCTTTGAGATGCAATCGGTGAATTCGATCCTTCGCCACTGAATAAAAATTGAAAACCCAAGTCTTTTGATAATTGATCTGATATTTCAACAATAATGGCTTCAACTAGAACTTGCGCTCTCCTAATATCAAGCTGGCTAATAATTCCAGTCAAGGAGGTCATCACATCCGGCTCGGCTGAAATTATGAGTGAATTGGTTTCTTCATGAGCTGTGATGGATGTATTGCCTTTGTTTGAGCTTTTTTCATCAATATTCGGTGTCATCTTATTGAGAATTTCAACCAAGGCAGTGGCATCTGCATATTTTAAATAAACAACCTTCAAGGAACTTGTGCCTTGGTCTTTTACATCAAGTTTTATTACAACAGCCTTCATTCGCTCTACAATTTCTTGATCCCCAAAGAGCAAAACGCTGTTGCTTCTTTCGATTGCATAGGCATTGAAATCATTTGGTGCCATACCGCCAGAGTTTTCTGAAAAAACTTTATCTATCAACTTGGAAATTTGAGTGGAAGAAGAGTTTTTCAATTTAACGATTTCATAAACATCGGCAGGATTTTTATCCAGCTCATCAACGAGTTGCCTAATTCTTTTAACATTTGCATTTCGATCGGTAAGTATCAGACTGTTGCTAGGCGCATAGACGGCAATGTGTCCTTGAGAATTTACAAGTGGCCTTATTAATGGAATCAAGGCATTTGCAGATGTTTGACTCGGTCTAATGATGGTCGAAACCAATGCATCTTCAGGTGAAACCGGCTTTGATACTTCAGTAAAGCTTTGCCTACCCATTGAGGCAGGAACTATTTTGACCGCATTTGCTTGTTCAACTGCGGTAAACCCATGAACACTGAGAACTGAAAGAAAAATTTCATAAGCTTCTTCGATCGTTAAATCGTCTCTTGAAATAACAGTTACGTTTGCCTTTACTCTAGGATCTACGACAAAAGACTTACCGGTCAAAGATGCAATATCTGAGACAAAAGACTTAATGTCTGCATCTCGCATATTAATCGTCACCGACCATAAGCTAGATGAAAGTCCAAAAATAAGCGCATAGGCGCAACAATTCTTATAAATTGAATAAATCATAATTTTTTTTGGTTTAGTTAATGTTTATATCGACGGATACAACTTGATCGTCTCTAACTAAATCGAGGTTAAGCGATGCTAAGTCAGAGAAAAAAGAATTAATTGAATCTTGATCAGAGAGGTCAATTTCTGCAACGGAAAGCCCATTGATGGACTTCACAATATCCCCAGGTCTCAATTCCGAAGAATCAAAAAGCGCAGTACTCTCCCCTGGACTTATTTCAAGACCAGAAAAAGTTCCATCATCAAAAACAGGAGCAAAAGTGATTAACTTCGCAATTTCCTGATTTTCAATCCACTCTTTGCTGATGGTGGGTTTTTGCTGCGATGCAATATTTATAGAAGTATTGCCCTGAACAACTCTTTCCATACCCTTTATTACTGAGCCCTTAAAAAAGGACAAGCTTTCGGTTATGCCAGAACGCTTGATGGTGACAAAATCTTTGTTAATTGAATCCAAGTAAACGTTATCGGAAATCATATCTCCCACGAGATAAGTTTTTTGATCGTTTTGATTGAAGCCAATTATTGCCGATTTAACTTCATCAGAAGAAGTAACACCGTAAAGTTTCAGCGATAATGAAGTCTCAGGAGCTTTAACAAGACTTTCGTAGATAGATAGGCCATCAATTTCAACATCAGATGAAAATGGATTGTCTATGATTCTAGGAGCATCAGTAGATGCAAAAGAGCTGTTAAAGTTATTTGAACTTAATTGGTTATTAAAAATCAATCCGAGTAATATTGAAGAAAACTCTAAAGAAAAAACTAATAAAAGTGCGCCAGAAATAGAGAATTTAAGATTTTTCTCATTCAAGTAACTTTTGTATCTTTCCAAATTGATACCTTTTAAGTAGTCCAATACCATATATCCTTTGATTTTATGTCATATTTAGTCAAATTGACAAAGATTTATACCAATGATTATCTCTATATACATTATTTTCGCTACGCTTTTGGGTAGCTTTCTAGCAAGCTTTATCTATCGCTATGTTAATAAAAATATTGAAGCAGATGCTTATGTGGAAAGCATAAATATTTATTCTGAACCCTCTTTTTGTCCTACCTGTAAGACTAAAATAGATTGGTATCACCTCATTCCTGTCTTGAGCTACTTGTTTTTAAGAGGAAAAGCCAAATGCTGTGGTGCAACAATCTCCTCAAAATACTTTTTGACAGAAATATTAGTCATTTCTTCGTTTTCATTGATTTTCATTACAAATGACTCATGGGGTTTAATACTTTTTAAAAGCTTTATTTCTCTAACTTTAATATTCATTGCCTTGATAGATTATCAATACAAAATCATTCCTTTGAGCTCGCTTTTAATATTATTTATTTTGGCTTTGATACTTTCAGCGTTGGAGGGTCTATTGATTCTACCTGAGATATTTGTAGCAATTATTTCAGGCTTTCTCCTTTTGGCAACGAGGTGGTTATTTTTCAAACTCAAAGGAAAAGAAGCTTTGGGTTTAGGAGATGTAATCCTTTTTCCAATTTTAACTTTAATGATCCCAATGACTTTAGTCCCTATTCTATTGCTTACTGCATCACTTCTTGGAATAGTACAGTTTTTTCTTAGCTCCAAACTGAAGAGAGATTCCGAGATTGCATTTGGCTTTCACTTAGCAATTGCAAGTTACTTAGGATTGGTAAATTTTTATCCTATCCTACCTTTGATATAGTTTTGAGTAAGTTCGTGATCTGGGTCGCCAAAAATTTTTTCGGTTGCATCAGTCTCAACCAAGTGGCCTAAATGAAAATAAGCTGCTCTTTGCGAAACTCTTGAGGCTTGGCTCATTGAATGCGTAACTATTACGATTGCATAATTTTCCTTTAATTCGCTAATCAAGTCTTCAATTCTATCTGTAGCGATTGGGTCTAAAGCTGAACATGGCTCGTCCATTAAAATCACATCAGGTCGAACTGCTATTGCTCTCGCAATACAAAGCCTTTGTTGTTGTCCTCCGGATAAAGCTGTTCCTGAAGTATTTAATCTATCTTTGACCTCATCCCACAAACCTGCTCTTAATAAAGAAGTTTCAACTATCTCATCCATATCTGCTTTTGATTCGCTCATACCATGAATTCTTGGTCCGTAAGCTACATTTTCATAAACGGATTTAGGAAAAGGATTCGGCTTTTGGAAAACCATTCCTACTCTTGCTCTTAATAAAACAACATCCATATCGCTGTTATATATGTCCTGACCTTCTAGAGTAATTTTTCCTGTTACTTTAGCTGAATCGATTGTGTCATTTAGTCTATTAAGACATCTAATAAAAGTTGATTTCCCGCAACCTGAAGGACCTATTAACGATAGAACTTCTTTCTTACCGACTTCAAGATTTATGTTTCTCAATGCTTGTGCTTCGTCATAAAAAACACAGCAATCTTGAGACTCCATTATTTTTTCATTAGGGGTTGTAGTATCTCCGACAGTTAAAAAATCATCCGAGAGAGTAATCAACTCATTATTTTTCATAATAACTTACCATTTTATTTCAAATTTATTTCTTAACCATATGGCTGTTGAATTCATAACTAATAAAAAGAATAACAAAACTAAAATTGCTGCTGAAGTTCTTTCTACAAAACCTCTTTCAGGGGCATCAGCCCAAAGATAAACTTGAACAGGCAAAGCAGCAGATGCATCTAGGGGTGTGCTTGGAATATCCACCACAAAAGCAACCATGCCGATCATCAATAATGGTGCAGATTCGCCTAAAGCTCTTGCCATACCAATAATAGACCCAGTGAGCATACCTGGCAAAGCTAAAGGAAAGACATGATCAAATACTGTTTGAATTTTTGACGCCCCAACACCAAGTGCCGCGTCGGTAATACTTGGTGGAACAGATTGTAATGCTGCTCTAGAAGCTATAATAATCACTGGAAAAGTCATTAAAGCTAAAACTAATCCTCCTACTAATGGAGCTGATCTTGGCATGCCAAAAAAATTAATAAATACTGCTAAACCTAAAAGACCATAAATAATTGATGGTACGGCTGCTAAATTATTTATATTCACTTCAACAAAATCTGTGAACTTATTTTTTGGAGCAAATTCTTCAAGATAGATTGCTGCAGCAACTCCTAAAGGGAAAGCAACAATAAAAGTAATTAAAAGCATAAAGAAAGAACCGATCAAGGCGCCTAGGACTCCAGCTTGTTCAGGCTCTCTTGAATCACCGGCAGAAAATAAGGTGGAATTAAACTTTTGACTAATCAACCCTTTTGTTTTTAGTTCATTTGTCCATTTAACTTGATTATCTGAAATTCTTCTTTGTGATTCATCTAAGGTAATATCAACATTTCCTTTTAAAAACATATCTATATCACTATCTAGCTTGACTGAAAGATCTAAGGTCTTTCCAATTAAACTCATATCATCTAATACCAGAGATTGAATTCTTAATGAGGTTCCATTACTTACCAAAGCTTTTAGCTCTTTTCTTTCCTTTCTTGAAGAGACGCTGGGAAAGAAATTTTTTAATGAATCAAAGACTAATTTATCGTAATTTGCATACCTAATTTCTTCTTCATCGCGAGTGTTATCGGGATCAATTATTTCTGGATCTAAATAAATTGAAATATTTAATTCACCTTGAGTAAACGCACTGTATCCTTTATCAATAATACTGCTAAAAAATACAATTAAAAAAGCAGCAGCAAAAAGAATTGAAGTGATCCCATAAAGTCTGAACATAAATTCAGATCTGTAACGTTTTTTTAGTCCTTTATTTACTATCTCAGTAATACTACTTGAGTTAGAAGATGAATTACTCATATTGTTCCCTATATTTTCTAACAATTCTTAAAGCATAAAAATTAAGTATTAGCGTAACAACGAAAAGAGTTAATCCCAATGCAAAGGCTGCGAGAGTTTTCGGACTATCAAATTCTTGATCACCAACTAAGAGTGTGACAATTTGAACTGTTACAGTAGTAACTGCATCTAATGGATTTATTGACAGCCTTGCTGAAAGACCTGCTGCCATAACTACAATCATAGTCTCCCCTATTGCCCTTGATGCAGCAAGTAGAATTCCACCCACAATCCCAGGTAAGGCCGCAGGAATGATAACTCTTTTAATAGTCTCTGATTTAGTTGCGCCTAAACCATAAGAACCTTCTCGCATTGCTTGAGGTACTGCCGAAATTACATCATCTGATAAAGAAGAAACGAGTGGTATGATCATAATACCCATCACCAGCCCTACGCCGAGTGCGCTTTCTGAGGCAATATTCATGCCTAAAGTTTCTCCAAAATCTCTAATGAAGGGAGCAAGAGTAATTGCAGCAAAAAAACCATAAACAACGGTTGGTATTCCAGATAATACTTCTAACATGGGTTTGGTAACTGCGCGCACTCTAGATGGAGCGTACTCAGATAAATATATAGCCGTCATTAATCCAACAGGCACAGCAACTGTGAGCGAAATAAGCGAAATTAAGCCAGTACCTAAGAATAATGGTATTGCTCCAAAGAGGCCAGAGGATCCAACCTGATCATCTCTAATGGCCATTTGAGGACTCCAAGTAAGTCCAAATATAAAATCGTCAAAACTTATAATTTGAAAAAATCTAATTGCCTCGAATAGAACAGATAGCAATATTCCAGCTGTAGCAAATATTGCAATTGAAGCAGAAACTAAAAGAATCTTGCTTACTATGCTTTCAATCCTATTTCTAGCACGTAATTTTCCAGAAATAGATATATAAGCAAAAATAAATGAAATAAGTCCAAGAACAATACTTGAGTAAATTATTATATTCTCTGCTATTTTTGAATAAGAATTATATGTTTCCGCGGCCAATTCGAAACCAATAAAAGATTCTCCAGCTACCAAATTTCCAGCAGCTTTGTTTTTTATATCGTTTAGTATTAGTGTGAGTTCATTGGTAGGCAGAGTTTTAATATTATCTGGCAAAGAGCTGATAACTTGATTGGTTACAATTCCTTCAGAAAAAATTAGCCATAATGAAACTATAATTAAGGCAGGAGTTGCAAACCATACTAGAGCATAGTAACCATAATATTTTGGCAAAGAATGAACGACATCGTTTTGTTTTAATGCTAGAGCTTTAGATTTTCCAAAGTAATATGAACCTAAGCCAAGAATAATTAATACTAAGAGAAAAAAAGAAAATGACATATCAATTAAAAGAAAACGAGGATAATTTTTTCAAATTACCCTCGTTCATTTTAAACTACTGTTATCCAGGGGGGGGATAAAATTGCAGTTTAATTAAGTCCTTTGAAACTAGTGAGTTTTCTAGCTGCTGATCTGAATTGTTTGTATTCACTACTAGGCATTGGAATAAGACCCTTTTCAGTTAAATATCCATCTTGACCAATAGTTTTGTCAGCAGTAAATTCTCTAAGATATTCTTTCATTCCTGGAATTGTTCCAATGTGATCTTTTTTCACATAAAAGTATAAAGATCTGGAAACTCCATAATCACCATTAGCAATGTTTTCAAAAGTCGGCAATACGCCGTCAACAAAAGAACCTTGAATTGAATCTGAATTCTCTACCAAGAAACTGTAACCGAATACTCCTACTGCTTTTGGATTGGCATTTAATTTTTGCACAATCAAGTTATCGTTTTCACCAGCCTCAATGTAAGGACCATCCTCTCTAACAGAGCGACAAATTGCTTTGTAACGCTTTTTATTTTCTTTTTTGATGTCTTTAAGCCATTTAAAAGTCTTACATCCACCTTCCATTGCAAGTTCTCCAAAAGCATCTCTTGTACCAGAAGTTGGTGGTGGGCCTAGTACTTCAATTGCAACGTTTGGCAAAGAACTATCAACATCTTTCCAAGTTTTGTGGGGGTTTTTAATCAGTTGTTTGGCGCCATTAGGGTGAGGAATCTCAGGAGCTAAAGCTAAGAAAATTTGTCTCTTAGTTAAACTTAAAGTGTCAGCTCGTTTTGAGTTAGCAACTACAATTCCATCATAACCAATTTTAATTTCAATGATGTCCGTAATTCCTGCTTTTGCACAAAGATCAATTTCTTTTTGTTTGATTCTTCTTGATGCATTTGTAATATCAGGGTGTTCTACCCCAACACCTTTACAAAATAGTTTCAAACCACCACCTGAACCGGTTGATTCAATAACAGGGGTATTGAATTTAGTGGATTTACCGAATCTTTCAGCTACTACAGTAGCAAAAGGATAAACTGTTGAGGATCCAACAATTTTAATGGTATCTCTTGCAGCGCTTGCGGTGAAAGACATAGTTGCCATCACAATTAAAGCTGCAATTATTGATATAGATTTTTTCATTATGTTTACTCCAAAAAAAATACTAAATAATACTAATATTCATTTGTGGCATATCTGTTACGTTGCTGAAAATCATTAGCAACTTCTAGAATAAAATTAGATGTAATTACTAATGTTAAGGATACAGTCGAGTATTTCATCCCTAACTTTTCTGTATATATTTAAAATTTTAATTTCATCCTCAATGTTTTCTGCAAGTTTTGGAGGATCATCAAAAGCTATATGAATGGTCTTTCCTTGCAAAAAAACTGGACAATTCTCCTCAGCATCTGAGCACAAAGTAAAAACGTATTTAAAATCTTGTTCCTCCAATTCAGCAATTGTTTTAGAAAATTGATTCGTGATATCAATTTTTATTTCTGACATAACTTTTACAGCATATGGATTTAGACTTGATTTTCTGGTACCAGCTGAGAAAGCTTGAAAACAAGTAAATTTATTAGCAATACCTTCTGCCATTTGTGATCTACATGAATTACCTGTACACAAAAATAATATTTTTTCAGAATCGTTCACTTTAATAATTTATAAGTAAATAAAGCTAAAAATAGTCCAATCAACTGGCCTGTAAAAAAATAAACAATCGAATCAGGAGAAATTCCAGTAAAAGTATCGGTAAATGTTCTTGCCAACGTTACTGCTGGATTTGCAAATGATGTAGAAGAAGTAAACCAATATCCTGCAGTAATGAATAAAGCAACGGCAATAGCAACATTAGACTTATTGCTTTCTCTAACCATTAAAATAGTTAGTATCAATCCATAGGAAGCAATAATTTCACTAACTAGCTTAGCTATTCCAATCCTGGAATTAGATGAAATCTGAAACAAACTTAATTCAAATATGAAATGTATGAAAAAAACTGCCAATATTCCAGCAATAAACTGAATAATTAAATATGAAATCAAATCTTTTAGATTGATTTCATCTAAGAAATAAAAAACGATTGAGACTATAGGGTTGAAATGAGCTCCAGATACATCCTCAAAAGATTTAATAATTACGTATAAAATTGCACCTGTTGCAATAGTATTGCCCAATAAAGCGATAGCTGTATTACCAGCTGATAAATTTTCTCCCATGATCCCAGAACCAATTACTGTAGCCACTAAAAAAAAGGTTCCTAATAATTCAGCAAGGTATTTTTTTATTTCCATAAAGACTTATAAATATTCTTTTTATTATAATTTAATATAAAAATTCACACTATTTCCTTGTTTATGACACATATTTGTCACATAATTGACACATGGAATTAAGAGTAAAAAAATTATTTTCAACAATTTTCTTTGGGTCATTTTTAGCCTGGAGCAATTTCTTAATTCTCTTAGCTACTTATAGCCTTTTCATTTAAAAAAAAGGGCCCAACCACTTCGGATCAGGCCCTCCTCTTTATTTTAACAATATAAAGAGAGATGATTAAAATTTGTACTCTACTCCAACTCCTGTGTGAGCATCATCACTGTTCGCAGCATCTTGTGAACGAATTGTGTGATAAGCAAAGATTTTAAATTTCTTGAAAAGTTTGTGATCGTAACCAATTTGAGTTTGAGTTAAGCCAGCTGACTTGTCTGAAGTACCATACTGGAATTTCACTTTACCCTTACCATCAGCAACTTTGCCTGCAATACTTAAAGTTGTTGCATCATAATCTTTTGAATTACCAACAGTAGATTCAGTAGTAGTATGGATTAACCCGATGGTCACTGGACCTGCAGGTATCATCATGCCTAATCTGTTATGGTCATAACCTTTGATAGATGCTTTTTCTGTAGCAATCACGAATTTGATGACGTCGATATCGTACTTCAATGATACAGAAAGGTTAGAACCAAACTCACCGTCCAAATCAGTTCCAGCTACTCCGTCGTCTTTACCTTTACCAACACCGAGAGAAACGCTGACTCCGCCACCGAAGACAGGAGAATCATATCCGAAGAAGGAACCTATTCTATTTTCACCATCAGTAGTATTTTTAATATCACCTTTAAGATCGTTAAATAGATCTGCTTTTAGCTGAGCTAACTTCAGAGGTGTATCGTGAGTACCTAACTTTAAAGTACCAAAGTTTCCTTTCAAACCAACAAAAGAGTTTCTTTGGTTAAAAGCCTTACTTTTAGTATTGTCGTTAGTAATATCTACCTCATATTCAATTTTGTAGATTCCAGTCAGACCATTTTTCATGTCGACTTGACCTTTAAAACCAATTCTTGAGGCATTGCTCACAAGATCTATTTCTTTATCGTTAACACCGTCAGATCCATCATTGTTAACAGCAATATTTAATTTACCGTAAACTTTTGGAGCTGAAATTGCACTCATTGATATCAGAACTAAGGCCGATAAAAATATTGCTTTAAATTTATTCATGAAATGTTCTCCTTATGAATTAATAATTGAAAGAACTTTAGACTAGGAAAATTACAATTTAGATACAGATAAAGTAATTTATTCGATATTTTTGTGACATCTTAGTGACAATTTGATTATTTATTTTTAGTTGAATTACAATCATTTAATGATTGAGTTTGATATTCCTGATTACAAAAGAATCAATGAAGAGTTGTACGAAAAAGAAAAAAGAAAACTCTTGATTGAATTTTTAAAACTACAAAATTGGATTATTAAATCGAAAAGAAAAGTTGCCCTGGTTTTTGAAGGCAGAGATACGGCTGGAAAAACCGGAAGTATTTCTGTTTTATCTAAATATCTGATTCCCGATCACTGTAAACTTGTTGCTTTAGGCAAGCCAACTGAAAAAGAGTCAAAAAAATGGTTTAAAAGATATGAAAAGCATTTACCAAAAACTGGTGAACTCGTTTTTTTTGATAGATCTTGGTACACCAGAGCATTAGTAGAGGCAACCATGGGATATTGCTCTAAACGTCAATACACCTACTTCATGAAAAATGTGATTCCTTGGGAAAAAAAACAGATTGAAGAAGGTGTCGAGTTTTTTAAGTTTTACCTCTCTATTGAAAAAAATACCCAAAAAAGAAGAATAGATAAAAGAGCAACTAGCCCGCTGGTTTATTGGAAAATTAGTGAAAATGACTTCAAGATGCTAGATAAATGGGATGCCTTCACTCTTTACAAAGAGCAAATGTTTAAGAGAACTTCCTATGAAGAAGCACCTTGGATAGTTTTGAACGCTAACAATAAAAAAGTTGCAATATTAAGCGCTTTGAGATTTATCCTTAATTCATTCGATTATCCAGAAAAAAATTTGTCGAAACCCAAAATATGGTCTGAAGGTTTGAATAACTACAAAGTCAAAATCAATAAAGTTCTATTTGAAAATTTATCTTATCAACAGTACAAAACTTTAAGAGTTTTTGCTGATGACTAAATCTACAGAAAAAATATCCTGCGTTGACATAGGTTCCAATGCTATTAAGTATCGTCAATATCGTCTTATTAATAAAGAACTTCTTGAGCTAGATACTTTTAAAAGAATCTCCCTGAGACTAGGTACGGATGCTTTTAATGAAGGAAAAATGCTTGAAAAAACTTATGAAGAATTTTTCTTAGTTTTAAAGAAACTAAAAAAGCATGCTAAAAAAAAAGAAGCCAAATTAATTGGTTTGTTTGCTACATCAGCAATGAGATCTTTTTCCAACAAAGAGCAAATTATAAAAAAAATAAATAAGGATTTAGGTTTGCAAATAGATATATTAAGCGGTACAGAAGAGGCTGCATTACTAAAATACTTTGATTACAGAAATCATCTAAAACATCAAAGCATGGTTGTGGATGTTGGTGGAGGAAGTACTGAAATATATTTAGCCGATGAAAAAGAAGAGAAAATAAAATCTTTTCAACTTGGAGGGGTAAGAATATTAAAAAAAATAGATAAGAAAAAAAATTGGATTGAACTTGAAAATTTTTTAAAAGATATTTGCCCAAGTAAGATTCAAAACATTATTGGAGTTGGGGGTAACGCAAAGCTAATTATTCAAGCTTCAAAAAAGGAAGCAGACTTTTTATCTTATAAAGAAATGAAAGAAACAAGAGAAATTCTAAAGAACACTTCGGTAGAAAAAAAAATTAAAGAATACGATTTTCCAGAGGATCGAGCGGATATTATTGAGCATGCAGCATCTATCTTTGAATTTATTCAAGACAAATTTAAAACAGCTAATTTCTATGCATCAAGCTGGAATATAAGCGACGGTTTTGTACAAAAAAAAATTTCAAGTGTTCAAGCAACTTCCTTGGAAGCTTCGTGATCTGTTTTGACATCTATGTAAAATATCGATCCCTTAGGAGTATTTGTATCTACCCCAACACTATAACCCATCATTAATGCAAGGTTTTTCGATATCGATAATCCTAGTCCAGTACCGCCAACTTTTTTAGATCTGCCTTTATCAACTCTAAAAAACCTTTCAAAAACTCTTTCTCTATATTTTTTAGCAATTCCTGAACCATTATCTTTTACCATTATTCTACAAAAGTCTTTTTCTACTTTTTCACAATCAATAACTACTGAAGATTTCTTAGGACTATGTTTTATTGCATTATTAATATAATTTGAAATGATTATTTTCATTGCAGATTCATCGCCGATGATATTTGTGCATTGAGCAAGATTGTTCACCAGAGTGATGCTGCTTTTATTGGTCATTGGCTTTAATTCTTCTAAAGCGGAATCAACAATATTTTTTATGTTTAATTTATCTAAAGAGATCGGATAATCACCAGATTCCATACTTGAAATAGAAAGCAATTCATTAACTATAGTAGCCATTCTCTCGCTTTGAGATTGAATTGCCTTGGTGAACTCAATTGCATTCTTATCTTGAATTAACTTACTTGTAAGTAAAGTTTCTGAATTGGCCTTTATAACGCTGATTGGCGTTCTTAGTTCATGTGAGACGTTACCAATAAAGTCTCCGCGCATCTTTTCTAGATTTTTTAATTTAGAAATATCACTGAAGACAATCAGGAGTTGATCGTCGGTAGAAAATTTTTGTGAGCTCACAAGGTATACGGTTTTGATTGTTCTGGGGCCTGAGATTTCTTTTGTATATTCATCTTTTTCCCAAGCTTTTTTTATAAACTTTTTAAATGCGGGATAAGAAATATTTTTGAATAAATCATCGCCAACCTTTAATTCAGGAAAAAAATCTTTAGAAATAGTTTGATTAAAATAAATAACATTCAAATTTTTATTTACTAAAATAACACCCTGCCCCATTCTAGAAAGTAAGTTACTTACAAAAGATAATTGTTTTGAATAATTTAATAGTTCACTTTGAACCTCAGCCGTAGAGGTTCTCAATGAGTCGAAGGCTGATTCAGAATCTATTTCTTCAGTATTATTGGGACCTGAAATAATACTTGCGGCTTGCATTACAACTTCTCGTAAAAATCTATAAAGCGTGGTACCTGAAGCGAGAATAAGAATCACAAACATAATAATTCCAGCAATAATATTCTCGTTAAAGAATACATCGCCTTTTAAAATAATTGCGCTTATTAAAAAAGAAACCGTGACCGTGAAGACGGTCAAAAGAAAAATCCTAATTTTTAAAGAAAGTTTCACGAAACTATATTAAGCTTTGTTGAAAATATATCCAACACCTCTAATGGTTTCTATGTTGGCTCCATATTTTCCTAACTTAGATCTCAATCTCTTGACATGCGTATCAACAGTCCTGGTGGTGACGGAACTGTCGTATCCCCAAACTTTATCGAGTAAGTTGTCTCTGGTTTGCACCTTATCTATTTTTGTTAAAAGGTGTTTTAAGAGCGAAAATTCCTTTGCGGTAAGAGAAATTTTTTCATCCCCAAGAAATACTTTGTGTTTACTGGTATCAATCAATAGCTCTTTAAAAGTAATATTATCGTCATCTTCAGTCGCTTTATTTTTATCTGAATCGTTAGTGTTTCTTCTTAACTGTGCTTGAACTCTCAACATGAGCTCTCTAACACTATAAGGTTTAACTATGTAATCATCTGCACCAAGCTCAAATCCAACTACCCTATCTACCTCTTCTCCTTTTGCTGTCACCATAATTACACTTATGTTTTT
>CACBOY010000011.1 GCA_902540995.1 uncultured SAR86 cluster bacterium | reverse complement strand
ATGAATGATAATCAGCTAAAAAAATAAAAGATTTTGATTTTTTAGATAATTCTATCGCTGGGCGCATAGCCCCAACATAATTTCCTAAATGCGGAGAACCATTTGTGGTAATTCCAGTTAAAACAGAAGACATTTGATTAGTATAAAAAAAAACACCAACGAAGTGGTGTTTTTTAACCGAAGTTAAAGGGGTCTAGTGGGTTAACTAGCACAGGCGAAAAACCCTTCTCCCTGTAGGTGGCGCAATTTCTTACGTCTTCTCACCCTTCTCCTTCTATTCTTTAGCTTCTCTTTTACCGTCTCGAGTTAGCAAATCTTTCACTAAAGCTTGTAATTAATTTTATGCAAATTGTTATTCATTGCAATAGCTAAATTACTAGTTTTAAGACTATGTTTTCATAAAAAAATATTCTCTTATCTCTAGAGATTATGAAAAAAATTTTTTTTGATTTTTTTTGGCGGAGGGGGTGGGATTCGAACCCACGAGGCCATTGCTGACCTGCCGGTTTTCAAGACCGGTGCATTCAACCAAGCTCTGCCACCCCTCCCTAAAAGTATTATGAGGCTCAATCAAGAGCCTCATAATATATAAATTTAGTTCATAGATGAACCGTTATGAGTAGATACAAGTTTTGCAGCATCTGGCGATACAGAGGCAACAAATTTATTCCATTTTTCACTTGTTCCTAATGCAGCAAAGCCTTCCGAAAGTTTAGTCCAGTTGTCTGCTGAAACAACGTAATGCATTTTTCCATTACCTCCAGCAGTTTCTTGATAAATTTCGACTTGCATGCCAAGAGATTCAATTATTTTTTCTGCTTTTTGAAAATTTGCGATAACTTCCAAAGTCTTACCCGGAGCAACTTCCCAAACATTTACTTGAAAAGCCATTGGCTTATCAAATAAATCAGCTTTTGCAGATTGATCTAAATTGTTACCCGAAATTGTTGCCACAAGAGTACCTGTAGGATTTTGAGAAGCTTTTGCAAAAAAAGCCTGCATCTCTTGTGATTGAGCCATTTTATCTTTTGATTTACCCCAATCCAAAAGGTTATCCCATCTCATACAATATTGAATTTCTTGTCCAATTCCACCAACATTCATAGCATAAACACCAATATTGGCTCCTAATTTAGTATGAATTACAGCAGCCTCTTGAACAGTATTCATAAATTGAGCGCTTTTACCTGGATTAGCATTCCAGCTATAACATTCAGCAACTTCTGTAAATGAACTAACGGAAAAGCTAGTTACTAATAAAGTTAATAAGATTTTAATTTTCATATTTCTCTCCTTAAATATTAAATAAAAATCATTATGTATTATTTTTTTTAGAAATAATGTTCAAAAATGAGGCAATAAATTTAGTCAATCCATCCTTTGGGAATTAGCTCATTTTTAACAAAATCTCCAGGAACATTCTCTATTTGAGTTCCAAAGGTATCATTCCATCGATTCAAAAAACCAAATAAAGATATTACTGAAACAATTATCGTTATTTGAGAAGGATTGTAGTAATTTTTCAATTCATCAAAATTTTCTTTTTTTGCTTCATTAGGAACTTTTCCTGAAGCAAAAGCCAAATCTAAAACACATTTCTCTTTTTTAGAAAAATGATTGCTATTTTGATAATTAAGAATAGAGAGGATTTTTTCTATTGGCACTCCTGCTCTTTCTGCGCCATGAGAAGTATGTGACTGACAGTATTTACATCCAGAGCTCAAGCTTGAAGCAAGAGCGATAAGCTGTTTAGTTTGGTTATCTATTTCATTAGAAGAAAAAATTTCATTAGATAATCCTGAAAATGCATTTAGTAAATTAGGATTATCCGCCATCAATAAAAATGCATGAGGAAGATATCCCATGAAATTTTCTATAAGACTAAATAACTCCTTGTGTTCAGGAAAATCTTTTGGATCTTTTGTTTCTATAAAGGATATTGACATTAGTATTAAGATTTAATTTCCCGAAACCTTTCTATCTATACCTTCCCAATAAGGATCTCTTAATTCTCGTCTAAGAATTTTACCCGAAGGATTTCGGGGAAGTTCATTGATGAACTTGATAGATTTAGGACATTTATAAGCAGCAATTTGAGTTCTCACATAACTAATAATTTCATCCTCGGATAAGGTTGTACTTTCTCCAAGAACAACGAACCCTATTACAGACTCACCCCACTTATCATCAGGAATACCGACAACTGCTGCATCAAGAATCTCTTTGTGACTCATCAAAGCATTTTCTACTTCCGCTGGATAAATATTTTCTCCACCGGAAACAATCATATCTTTTACTCTGTCATGAATGAATAAATAACCTTCATCATCGAAAAACCCAGCATCTCCGGAATAAAACCATCCATCGACAATTGACTCTTTAGTAGCGTCTGGCTTATTCCAATATCCTTTCATATTTAGATCGGATTTAGAAATAACTTCTCCAATTTCTCCTGTTTTAAGATCATTTCCATTTTCATCTACTACTTTTAATTCAACTCCTTTGAGAGCTTTTCCACATGATCTCAGTTTTCCTTTTTTTGGATCATGATCTTCAGGCAGCATTATTGTTATCGCACCAGTAGTTTCTGTTAATCCATAAACTTGATACAAATCACACTGCATGATTTCTTTAGCCTTTAAGATTGTGTCATCTGCGATGGGTGATGCTCCATAAAGAACAAAATTTAAAGATGAAAAATCTGTAGTCAAAGCATTAGGATGACTGATGAGAAAAAGGATGACTGCTGGCACAAAGAGCGTAGATCTTATTTTTTCTTGCTCGATGAGTTCCAAAATTAATCCAGGATCTATATCTGCAATAATTATGTTCCTGCAACCAAATATGTACCCCCAGATTCCCCAATTTGTTCCTGCAACATGATAGCCAGGCATGCAAACTAAATTTGTTGTCCCTTCTTCAAATGGAACGATTCCATCAATAGATTCATTGGCAGCGGCAAAATTTCTGTTTGTTAATTGAACACCTTTAGGATGACCAGTGGTTCCCGATGTATACAATTGAAGAATATCATCTTGATCAGACGATTTTAGTCCAGTACTTGAAGAATCTTGAGAGTCTCTCCAGGATATAAAATCCTCATATTTAATGTGGTTACCATCAACAGCAATTACTTTTTTTACATTTGGTAAATCTTCTAAAATTTGATCAACAATTGGATAGAACTCTTCTCCGACAAACAAAACTTCGCTTTTTGAATCATTAAGAACATAACTTACTTCTGGAGGAGCTAATCTCCAATTTACACCTACTGCTACCGTATTGGATTTTAAAGTTCCAATTAGAAATTCAAAGAAATAATCAGAATTTTTTCCATAATAAGCAATCCTTGAGTCAGGTTTACAACCTAAGCTGATAAGACCATTAGCTATTTGATTTGAATAAATATTAAGTTCTTCATAAGTAGTTTCACGATCAAGAAACTTATGCGCAACAGATTTTGGAGTTCTCTCGAAACGCCATTCAAATAATTCTTGTAGTGTTTGATTTTCAGGAATTTTCATTTTTCACTTGTTTTATTTTTTATTTTAATAGTGCTATCAAAGATGTATTTGACAGGAATTGTCTTAGATAGTAGCTAAAAAATTTTAAAAATTGAAGGGCTAATTAGCCTGTGGTTTTATTAGTTAGCTAAATCACATATATATGGGGAGGTACCTTATGGATAAAGCGTTTGATATGATTAGAGACTTAGTTTCTGGTTTAACTGGAATCTTAGTTGGTGTAATCGGTCTAGGTGTTGTTGCCGGTATTGTTTTTGATAACAATGCATGGTTTTTCGGCGGAGTTCTTGGCAATCTTTTAGGAGTCATTCAACAATTGGGTGATGCCGGGATTGTAGGCCTTTTAGCTGCAGCACTGCTTTATAAATTACTTAAGTAATTTTAGCTTTTGAGCCGGAGTTTTACTTCGGCTCAATTAAAGAGGTAAAAATGGAAATATTTAAATTTAAAAAGATTAGAAAATTCCTTTATAAATCTACAGAAGTCTTGGGTTTATTTATTGCTATCTCTTTATTAATAGGACTTATCTTTGGTACTGAAACTCCCGTCTTTGGAAATGTTTTATCAAACTTTTCTGAGGTGATGAATCTTTTTGGAGAAAATGGACTTTTAGCTCTTGCTTCTCTCATAATAATATTTGCAATCTTAAAAAAATAATTTAAAAAAAGAATTTAAGGTTTTAATTATTTATATTTGTTTTTATTAAAGAAGGTTTCTAAAGAAGAAATTAATCTAGTTACTGTATTAGAAATAAAAAAACTTAATTTATCCTGGAAATTTTGTTTAGTAATAAATGAGATTTCAAAAATTTCATGTTTCTTAGAAAGATTTAAAAGATATTCGTCACTTGTTGAGATTTCATCAACCAAACCAACCTCAAGTGCTTTAATACCCTCCCAGGTTTCGCCAGTAGCTATTTTTTTCATATCCAAAGAAGGTCTAAATTTTTTTATATGATCTTTGAAGAGAACATGTATATCTTCTAAATGCTCTTTAAACTTTTTCCTTCCTGCTGGAGTAGTTTCTCCAAACATTGTAATGGTTCTTTTATATTCACCTGCAGTATGTAGTTCGTAATCCACATTATTCTTTTTGAGTACTTTATGAAAGTTTGGAATAGCAGCAACTACACCGATGGAGCCAATAATTGCGAAAGGAGAAGAAACTATTTTATTGCATACACAGGCCATCATGTAGCCACCTGAAGCAGCAACTTTATCCACACATGCAGTAACTTTAATTCCTGCATCTCTCAGTCTTTGAAGTTGGGCAGCACATAAGCCATAACCTATAACAGTACCGCCGGGACTTTCTAATCTCAAAACTAGTTCCTGGCACTTAGTTTCGCTTTTTAATATAGCTGTTATTTCTTCTTTAAGATTTTCAACACTTGAGGCTTCAATGTCGCCATTAAAATTCAAAACAAAAACAGGTTTTGGAATGGATTTATTTTTTTTAGCCTTTAAATTCTTTTTCTTTTCTTTTTGAAGTTTTTTTCTTTCATTTTTATTTAAAGTTAAGGACTTAACTGCTCCAGCCATGTTGTCTAATTTGTCTGATAAATTCGTGATTTTTAATGTACCGGATGCCGAAGCATCTTTTCCTTTTGACGAGAACAAAATAAGAAAAGGTATAGAGACGATGACGATGAGAGAAACGGTCTTTAGTAAAAAAGAACCATAATCAACTAAAAATTCCATAAGGCGAGTGAGTTTATCAGGAAAAATATAATTATCTAGACAGATTCAATTCTTTTGTTCCACCCATATAATCAACCAGCACTTCAGGAATAATGACTGATCCTTGCTCAGTTTGATAATTCTCTAAAATAGCAGCCAAAGTTCTGCCAACTGCCAGCCCTGAACCATTGATGGTATGACAAAAAATATTTTCTTTGGATTGTTTAATTCTAATTTTCATCCTCCTGCATTGAAAATCTCTAAAGTTTGAGCAAGACGATATTTCTCGGTATGTTTTTTGGCTTGGAAACCAGGCTTCTAAATCGAAAGTTTTTGATGATGCAAAACCTGTGTCACCACTACACAAAATCACTTTTCGGTAAGGTAAATTTAAGTTATTCAAAATACTTTCAGCATCATTAGTTAGTTTATCAAGTTCATTATCAGAATCTTCAGGATGAACAAATTTTACCAGTTCAACTTTATCAAATTGATGCTGACGAATTATTCCTTTTGTATCTTTTCCATAACTACCAGCTTCACTTCTAAAACATGGAGTATGAGCAACAAAATTAATAGGCAATTCTTCTGAATTTAGAATTTTATTTCTATAAACATTTGAAATAGGAACCTCAGCAGTTGGAATTAAATACATTTCCTCATTAGAGATTTTAAATAGATCTTCTTCAAATTTTGGTAATTGTCCGGTTCCGAGTAATGAATTTTTATTAACTAGATAGGGGACATAAATCTCTTCGTAACCATTTTCTACGTGAATATCCAGCATGTATTGAGATAACGCCCTGTGTAACTTGGCAATTTCTTTTCTTAGTACCACAAATCTAGATTTTGCAATTGTTACTGATTCTTCAAAATTTATTCCATTAGATAACTCTCCTAATTCTTGATGATCTCTTACTTTAAAAGAAAATTCTGGAATGGTTCCCTTTTCATAAATAACTTGATTGTTTTCTTCAGAATTACCATCGGGTACGTCTTCTGCTAGTAAATTAGGTATTTCCAATAAAAAGTTATTTAATTCCACTAAAGCAGCGTCAAGTTTTGCCTTAACTTCTTTCAGATCAGATGATATTTTTTTTGCATCTTTGATTTTTTGATCTTTTAAAGTCTGATTTTTTTCTTGAGAAACTTCTTTAGCTAGAATATTAGATTTTTCTTGGAGAGATTCTGTGTCTACTTGTAGTTTCTTTCTATTTAAATCAAGATTTTCAAAAGCCTTTGCATCAAATTCAAAACCTTTTTTTTGAAGATTTTTTTTTATTTCTTCTAAATTATTTCGTAAGAGATTAATATCCAGCATGTCAGTTGAGAATAACGAGAATTGTCTCCTTATTATAGTCAAATATCTTCTTATCTAGTTCATCATTTAATCTAATATTAACGAAGTTTATTTGGGTACTAGTCCCAAATTGATCTTTGTAAGAAATAAATTCTAAGCTCCCATTGTCACTAACTATATTTAAATCAGATATGAATTCTGATGACTCAGAATTATTTAAGAAATTACAAACTTTTCTCTTAGATTTAAATAACAATAGAGCAGGAATCTGTGACTCAATATTTGCCAGTTTGTATTTGATTGTTTCATTGAGATCGTAATCTGTTCTGTAAACATCTTGGTTATTTACAATTAATTCAGTTATAGAAGGCTCAGTGGTTTTTATTTTAAATAAATTTGGTTTTTCAAAATAAACTTGTCCTTCGATATTGGATCTATTTATTCCTTCAAAAGATTGAATGTATTCTAGTGATATTGATTTAGTATCTTGGCTATAAATATTTAGATTATTTAACTCTGCACAAGTAAAAACATTAATTGAGACGAAAAGGATTATTAAGAAAAACTTATTCAGCATTTGCGTTTGGCGCTAAAACTTCTCTATTGCCATTAGAATTCATTTCGCTCACCAAACCAGCATCTTCCATTGCTTCTATTAATCTAGCTGCCCTGTTGTAACCAATTCTGAATTTTCTTTGTACAGCAGAAATAGACGCCCTTCTTGTTTCAAGAACAAAGGCAACAGCTTGATCGTAAAACTCATCTTTTTCAGAATCTCCTTCTCCACCAGAATTTACATCTACTGCTTCAGGTGCTTTGGTTACTTCTTCTAAATAATTAACATCCTCTTTATTTTTCCAATCTTCTACCACGCGTAAAATTTCTTCTTCACCGACAAATGCACCGTGTACCCTCAGCGGAATAGAAGTTCCTGAGCCTACATAAAGCATGTCCCCCTTACCCAGAAGCTGCTCTGCCCCCACTTGATCTAAGACAACTCTTGAATCCATTGAAGAAGCAACGTTAAACGCCATTCTCGCAGAAATATTTGCTTTTATTAGACCCGTAATTACATCAACAGAAGGTCTTTGTGTTGCTAACAACATGTGAATACCTGCAGCTCTGGCCTTTTGCGCTAACCTTGCTATTAAGTGTTCAACTTTCTTTCCAACTACCATCATTAAATCAGCTAATTCATCAACAGCAATTACAATAAGAGGTAACTCTGACAATTGAGGAATTTCAGATTCAATAACCTCTTCACCTTCTTTTGGCTTCCAAAGAGGATCTTTTAAAGGGGTGCCATTTTTAGCTGCTTGAGAAACTTTGGTATTAAAACCATTAAGATTTCTGACTGATAAAGCTGCCATTAATTTATATCTTCTTTCCATTTCATTTACACACCATCTCAAGCCATGAGCAGCTTCTGACATGTCAGTTATTACAGGCGTTAAAAGATGTGGAAGATCTTCATAAACAGATAATTCAAGCATTTTCGGGTCAATTAAAACCAATTTCACATCCTGTGGAGTAGCCTTATAAAGGATACTCATTAACATTGAATTTAACGCAACCGATTTACCGGAACCTGTAGTCCCCGCGATCAATAAATGTGGCAGACTAGCTAAATCTTCTAATATAGGTTTTCCTTCGATGTCTTTTCCGTAGGCCAAGGTTATAGGACTTTTAGATTCTTCAAATACTTTAGAAGCAATAACCTCGCCGAGTAAGACATCTTCTCGATCTGCATTTGGAATTTCTATCCCAATAGTCTCTCTTCCTTGTATTACTTCAACTATTCTCAAGCTTCCTACACCAAGAGATCTGGCTAAATCTTTATTTAAACTAGAAACTTGAGAAACTTTAATTCCTTTGGGTAACTCAACTTCAAATCTGGTTACGACAGGACCACGCATTGTTTCCTTAACTACTGCGTACTCATTTTCTGGCCCAGTTATTTTAAATTCAGCGAGTTTTGTAATTAACGCGTTCTTAAGAATATCTAACTCATAGGCTTGCTGAGAAGTAAATTCTTTTGATTCAGTAATCTTTTCTTGTAATAAAGATATTTTTGGCATTTCTCCTGGAAGAGATTTTTCAAATAGTTCTTTTTGTTTTTCTAAATGAACTTTTTTTCCTTGAGGTACTTCTTTAACTACTTCTTTAACTTGAGTCTTTGGCATATCGTTCATCTTCTTTTTATGCTCATCCAAAAAAGATTGCCTATTCTTTTTTTCCAACCTTTCTTTGTTTTTATTTTTAAAAAAAGTAAAGCCTTCTTTTAAAATCTCTGAAAATTTATAAGAAAGATTCACTAATGCGTCTTGAAAATTAGATATTAAGTTCTTCCAAGATAAGTTTAATGTCAGAGTAAAACTTACTAAAAAAAGAAAGATAGTCACTATTGTTGATCCAATTGTAGCTAGATAAGGAATTAAAAAATTTTTAATGGAAAGTCCTATGAAACCTGATGAACTTTCGGGGAAAAAATTATTATAAGGATTTAAATGAATGGAAATTAATGTTGATAAAGAAAAAGAAGTAAGAGCAAAGCCTATTGAAAAAAATATAATCTTTTTAAACTTAAATCCTGTCTTTTCCGTCCTTTCGCCAAAAAGATACTTTATAGGGATCCAAAAACATGGAATTAATATTATCCAAGCAGTAATTCCTAAAAGCCAATAACTAATAAACGATAAATAAGCGCCAATTAAACCAATACTGTTTGAAAAATTATCAGAAGAAACTGCTTCAAATTCTTTTTGATCAGATGGATTATAAGTCCATAAAGATATGAGGAAAATTATTCCTAGTAATAATAGAAATAAAACTGAAATGTCTGTAACTATTCTTTTGGCGGCAGAAGAAATACTCAATAAGTTAATGAGGTTGGAAAATGATGAAGATACTCGTTTGTCTGCCACGTTATCTTTGTATAATGAGGTCATTATAACTTCTACAACGATGACAGATACAAATAATTTAATAATTCTTGGTTCCGGACCAGCCGGATATAGTGCAGGGATTTATGCAGCTAGAGCAGGACTTGATCCAGTGTTAATAACGGGTCTAGAAATAGGAGGTCAACTTACTACAACCACTGAAGTTGAAAACTGGCCTGGTGATGCTCATGGATTAATGGGTCCTGATTTAATGGAAAGAATGAAAACGCATGCAGAGACTTTTGGAGTAAAAATAATTAATGATCACATTGACGAAGTCTCTTTATCTTCAAAGCCTTTTTTGCTTAAAGGAAATAATGAATATCAAGCTAACTCTCTTATCATTGCTACAGGTGCATCCGCATTATATTTAGGGTTAGATTCAGAACAAAAATATTTGGGACGAGGAGTAAGTGCCTGTGCTACCTGTGATGGTTTCTTCTACAAAGATAAAGAAGTTTGCGTTATCGGAGGAGGAAATACGGCTGCCGAAGAGGCTTTATATTTATCAAATATTTGTTCTAAAGTTCATCTGATTCACAGAAGAGACAAATTGAGAGCAGAACAAATTCTACAAGACAGAATTTTTGAAAAAGAAAAGGAAGGAAAAATAGAAATTTCTTGGAACTCTGAATTAAAAGAAGTTTTGGGAGATGAAAATTTAGTTACAGGCATAATTCTTGATTCTGGGAAAGAAATAAAATTAGAAGGAGTTTTTATTGCTATTGGTCACAAACCAAATACAGATATTTTTAATAACCAGCTGGATATGAAAAATGGCTATATAACAATTAATTCTGGATTGAATGGAAATGCTACACAAACAAGTGTTGAAGGAGTCTTTGCCTCTGGCGACGTAGCAGATTCTGTTTATCGTCAAGCTGTTACTTCAGCGGGATCTGGTTGTATGGCTGCACTTGATGCGCAGAAATATCTTGAAGAAAACTTTTAATTTTTAACCCTATAAATAATATCATTCATGAAATTTCTGAAACTAGAAAAAAGAAATAAAATTTCCTATGTTTCTTTCAAGAGAACTAAATCATTAAATGCTTTAAATAGCCAAACACTTAAAGAGTTAATTGATTTAAACAAAAAGCTCGAAAGTGATTTAAAGACAAAAGTTGTTGTGTATCGTTCGGAAGGGAAAAATTTCTCTGCTGGAGCAGATATCAAAGAAAAGCAAAAAAAATTATCTAAATTAGAACTTTGGAAATCAAATTTAGGTAAAGAAGCCGTAGAGTCAATCTTAAAAATCAATCAAATTACAATAGCTTCATTAAGAGGTTATTGTTTGGGAGGAGCAGCATGTATAGCCTCAGCTTGTGATTTTAGAATTGCCTCTGAAACTACTTTAGTTGCTTATCCTGAAATCGATCTAGGAATGAATCTCAATTGGTTTGGTCTCCCCTTGCTATTAAGGCTTATAGGACCATCGAAAACAAAAAAAATGGTTATTGGTGGTGAGGTGGAAAATGCCAATGATCTTTTAAAATGGGGTTTTATAGATGATTTAAGTAAAGATGAAGATTTAGATAAAAAGACAGTCGCTTTAGCAAAAAAATATGCTTTAAAACCTGCTTTGCCATCACAGATGATAAAAAGAAGTGTTAATGCTTTAACCTATCAAAATGATCAAGCAATTATGCATATGGATTATGATCAATTTCTCTTATCTAGAGAATTTCATAAAGCTTGAATTAACTTATTTTATCCAGTCTTTGTTTTGAGGACTGATATTCAGAAACTAGTTTATCAACGGTATCTTTCACAGAAGTAATTTCTTTTATTGATCCAATACCTTGACCTGAACCCCATATATCCTTCCAAGCTTTTTTTGAGTTATCTCCAGAAAGACCAGAGCTACCAAAATTCATGTCGTTTTTATCTGCATGAGGAAGATTATCTGGATCCAATCCTGCATTAACTACACTTGGTTTTAAATAGTTTCCGTGCACTCCGGTGAAAGTTGGACTGTACATGATATCGTTAGCAGCGCTATCTACTATCATTTTTTTATAGCCTGGAGAGGCATTGGCTTCTTTGGTCGCAATAAATCTTGTTCCGATATAAGCATAATCGGCACCCAAAGCTTGGGCAGATAATACCGAAGAGCCCTCTGAGATACTTCCAGACAAAGCAATTGGCCCATCAAAAAATTCTCTGACTTCTCTTACTAAGGCAAAAGGACTTAATGTTCCTGCATGTCCTCCAGCTCCTGCACAAACTAAAATCAATCCATCTGCGCCCTCATCTACCGCTTTTTTTGCGTGTCTTACATTTATTACATCGTGCATTACAACTCCTCCATAACTATGAATGGAATCAACAACAAATTTAGGAGCCCGCAAACTAGTGATAACCATTGGGACTTTGTGTTTAACACATACATCTACATCGTGTTCAAGTCTGTCATTTGAGCTATGGCAGATTTGATTAACAGCAAAAGGTGAAACAATTTCATCTGGGTTTTCTTTTTTGTATTTTTCTAACTCTGAGGATATTTGAACAATCCATTTTTCAAGTTCTTCAGCTGGTCTTGCATTTAAAGCAGGAAATGAACCAATAACTCCAGCTTTGCATTGAGCTATTACCAACTCAGGATAAGAGATAATAAATAGTGGAGCTGCCAAGACCGGTAGTCTAGTATCTTTAAATAATTCTGAAACTGACATTATTGTGTTGCTACCCAGAAAACTATAATTCCTGTAACTGCTAGGATTATTAAAACGGACATTATAGAGTCCAATTTACTATCTTCATTAGCTATTTTTTCATTGAAATTATTTTCTTCAGTCATATACAACCCTCACTCTACCTATCTGTTTCCCTTTAAGAATTTTTTCAATCTCAGTTGGAAGCTCATCTAAAGAAATATTTTTAATATTTTGATCAATATTTTCCAGCTTCCAATCAGATGAAAAACTTTTCCATACTTCTTCTTTTACCTCTAACAATGATTCTGCAGAGTCTATACCGAATAATGACAAACCTCTAAGAATAAAAGGAAATATGCTTGTATCAAGAGACAAACCTCCAACCATTCCACAACATGCAATTGCCGCTCTTTGTGTTGTTGAACAAATCAAATTAGATAAAATTTTTCCTCCAACTGCATCTATTCCTCCTGAATAAATTGGCTTTTGTAAGGGAGATACTAAATCCACATCTAAATCATTTCTGTCGATAACTTCATTTGCACCAAGATCAATTAAGAAATCTTTTTCATTCATTTTTCCTGTAATTGCAGTAACTTCAAAACCAAGTTTGCTAAAAAGCATAAGGCTGATTATACCTACACCGCCAGTTACTCCGCTAACAAAGACTTTTCCATCATCAGGCTTTAAGCCATGTTGTAATAATTTTCTAAGACACAATCCTGCAGTTAAACCAGCAGTACCGAATGCCATTGATTCAGAAAGCGATAGGTTACTAGGTTTTTTAATAATCCATTCTTCTGGAACTTTTATAAATTCTCCAAAACCACCAAAAGTATTCATTCCCATGTCATATCCAGTAACGATAACTTCATCTCCTTTTTTATACTTTTTACTAGAGGTCTCTTCAATGATCCCAGCTGCATCTATTCCTGGTGTATGAGGATAACTTCTAGTAACGCCTTTATTTCCAGAAGCAGAAAGAGCGTCTTTGTAGTTTAGTGAAGAATATTTAACTTTGATTAGTGTATTGTTATCAGGTAAAAAATCTAGACTTTTTACTTGAACAGAATTATTAAATGTTTTGTTGTCTTCGGTTGTAACTAGAGCTTTGTATTTCATTTTTAACTTTTGGTTATATTTAAACACAGAGAAATACTCTTAAAAAGTCTATAAAAGAGTTGGAATTAAATAAAAATTTATACGCACCATAAAATAACAATTTTTTTTCGTTTTTTTAAAAAAAAGATCATTTATGGAACATTTCTTTAATTTTTTTAAAAAAATTGTAAAAAATTCTTAAATTTATGGACTTGTATAATTGTTTTTTTTTAATAATTTTAAGGAGAATTCATGAATATTTTTAAAAAATTTATTTTTGGTCTTATCTTTTCGTTAAGTAGCTTCTCTTTCACTGATGTTTCATTATCAGGAAATATTGCACTTACTTCAGACTATGTTTGGAGAGGTATGACACAAAATGCAGGAGATCCATCTGTGAGCGGTGGATTTGATTTAGAAGACGATAGCGGTTTCTACCTAGGTGTCTGGGCTGCAAATGTCGCAGCTGATGATGATGACACGGTAGCTGGATCAGGTTCTATGGAGCTAGATGGTTATCTTGGTTATTCGGGTTCATTTAACGATGATGCTGGCTATGATATTGGTTACATTGCTTACACTTACCCGAATTATGATTCTTGGGATTTTGAAGAAGCTTACATAACTTTCGATTTCTATGGAGTATACGTAACTTACGCTGCAGGAATGGATCAAGCAAACGATTATGGCGAAATAGGCTATAGCATTGATGCAGGCCCAGGAGCTTTCTCAATATCTTATGGTGAATATGACAATATGGGATCTAATTACCTTGTTGGATACGATTGGTCTGTTGGTGATTTTACCCTAGGTTTTTACTACTCAGACTTTGATTCAGATGCAGGAGCTGCTTCTGATCAAGACGGTGGATATTTCACAATAAGTTACTAGCTTTAATTCCTCCCAGTTGCTAACTGGGAGGTACCAAAAAAAACTGTATTTCTTTATTCCCCTTTCTTAGAGTTTATACAGTTTACAAACCCCTTTAGATTTGTAAATTCTATTGGGGTTTGTTTGTTTTTTTATCTTTTTTATGCCTCAGATTTGGTGTTTTTTAAAAAAAACTCTTTATCCAATGTTTCTTTTAATGTTTAATGCATCTAACTTTTATAAATTTATAAATGGAGATGATATGAAAAGTATAAAAATTGCTTTAACAAGCATGTTTTTAATTTTAAGTTCTTATGCATCTGCTGTAGAAATTTCAAGTAATGTAGGCTTAAGTAGTGACTACATCTGGCGTGGAATGACACAGACCAACGGAGATATAGCTGTTAACGGTGGGTTTGATTTATCAACTGACAATGGCTTTTATTTTGGAACTTGGGCATCTAATGCCAGTGCTGGTACAGCATCTATGGAATTAGATATTTACATCGGTTTCTCTGGTGAAATGGCTGAAAATATGACTTACGATGTAGGTTATATCTCAGTAATCTATCCAGGTAACGATGCTCTCGATTTCGAAGAAGCTTACGTTGGATTCAATATTTACGGATTAAGCATCCTTTACTCTGATGGTCAAAACAATGGCCCCTCTTACAGTGAAATTGGTTACTCTGTAGATGCAGGACCAGGATCTTTTAACATCTCATATGGTGAATATGAGGATACTGGTGACAACAGTCTAGTCGGTTACGATTGGAACATTGGAGATTTCAGTTTAGGATTCTATTACTATGATTTCGAAGCTGATTCTGCCGGTTCTATGACTGATGATGATGGTGCTTACGTTTCATTAAGCAGATCATTCTAAGAACTTGAATCAAGTTAAAATAAGCCTCTCAGCAATGAGGGGCTTTTTTTATGAAGATCTTTATTAAACTTTTCATACTTCTTCTTTTTCACTCAGCGACTTTTAGTGAAAATGAAATTAATTTATCGATTAACAGTGATTCTATTTGGCGAGGAATAACACAAAATAATGGTGAGCCAACAATAGGAGCTGATATTAATTTTTCTCTTGAAAATGGTTTTTTTTCTGGAGCGTGGATAGAAAATTGTTGTTCAGAAACTTCTTCATATCCAACAAGAGAAATTGGCTTTTTTGCAGGGTACGAAAAAAGTTTTACCGAAAACTTAGCTATTTCCTTTAATTACATTGGAACAAACTATCCGAATTCCAAAATAGATAATTATGATGAAATAGAACTGAATTTCTCCTTTTATGATTTTGAAATATCTTATTTTAAAGGTTTAGATGATTTTCCAGATTATTATGAACTTTCTTATAGCTATGATTTTTTAAATAATTCTGTATTTTTTTCTTACGGAGATTTTGATTCATACAAAAATGACAATACTTCTAATGGCTCAAACTATTCTTTTGGAATAGATTCTTTAGTGAAGGATTTCACGTTTAGTTTTTTTTATTACCATTTTAATGCGAATGGTTTGAGAGACATGGATGATGATGGTGTGGTGTTTTCAATCTCTAAGAAGACATTTTTTTAAAAATTTTTTCACTACCATAAGGTATTAGAATAAATGTAAGGATATTTTCTTCAACATTACTTAAGTCTTTAATTTTCAATTTATTACAGTATTGTTTTAGATTTTCTTTAAAGTCTTCAAACTTTTCTTTAAGTAAATCTGCAGGACGATCACTAATATTGTTTTTTTGTTCTAACGCTTTTTTAAATAAATTTTTATTTATTTCTCCTGGGAGTTTTCCGTAATAACCTAGAATCAGATCAATTATTTCTATTGATAAAGTTTCATATCTTTTATTAAGAATATTAGATAGAGCCTGTGCTCCTATAATTTGTGATGCTGGAGTTACGAGCGGAACAAAGCCAACATCTTTTCGTACTTCGTAAATCTCAGATACGACGTCATCAAGAAGATCCTCCTTACCAAGATTTTTTAATTGAGTTTCTAAATTAGATAGCATTCCTCCTGGAACTTGATTAATAAGCATTTGCAAATCAACTCCTTTCATACTTCCTTCAAATTCTTTGTATTTGTCTCTTATTGTTTTGAAATATTCTGAGATTTTTAGCAAGTCTTTCAGATTGATATTTACATCAATATTTTTTTCATTCAGTAAATAGATCATGGTCTCTGTAGCAGAATGTCCATAGCCCATACTCATTGAAGAAATAGAGGTATCTATATTATCCACTCCTGCTTCAACTGCTCTCATATTGGTTAAATTAGACATGCCAGTTGTAGCATGAGTATGAAGATGAACTGGAATCGATATTTCTTTTTTTAATTTAGAAATTAAATCATAAGCAAATTCAGGGCTTAAGATTCCTGACATATCCTTTATACACAGAGAATTACAATCTAAGTCTTCAATTTCTTTTGCTAAGTCAACCCAGGTTTGCAGTGTGTGAACAGGACTTATCGTATAAGCAATTGTCCCTTGCGCATGTTTGCCATTCTTTTTAACTATTTCTACGCTATGTTTTATATTTCTTAAATCATTTAGCGCGTCGAAAATTCTAAAAATATCAATTCCGTTAAGAACAGACTTTTCGATAAATTTAGATACTATCTCATCACTGTAATGTTTGTAACCAACCAAATTTTGACCTCTTAAAAGCATTTGTTGTTTTGTTTTTGGCATAGCTTTTTTTAGTTCTCTCAATCTTTCCCAAGGATCTTCATCCAAATAACGTACGCAAGAATCAAAAATAGCCCCTCCCCAGCTCTCAATAGAGGAATAACCTATACCATCCAATTTAGAAGCTATAGGAATTATGTCTTCTAGTTTTAAACGAGTCGAAAGAAGGGATTGATTTCCATCTCTAAGAACGACCTCGGTAATACCTACTTTTTTATTCACTGTTTGAAAAACTTTGTAACTGTTCAGATAAAAATTTACCAACGATACTTGGTAATGCATAAGTTATATCATGATGACCATTTTCAACTACCTCATAATTGATATTTGGATAATCTGATTTCAAATAACTCAAACCATCGATAGGAACAATTTCATCTGCATCACCCCAAATAACTGAAGAATTTATATTTTTCTTTCCCAATTCTTGAAACATCTTTTGAGTATTAAATAAATTAAAATTTTTTGCAGTTGAAATTAGCGATCTAGTAAATCCTTCATACTTCATTTGCTCTCTGTAAACAGTATTTAATTCATTTTGGGATAATCTATTCTCATCCTCGTCAGTTGAAAGTTTTATAGAAGAACTGCCGCCATACATAAGAGATGGAAACACAACAGAAATATATTTTGTGATAAATGGAATATTTAGAATCTTAAGATAAACATTTGATTGAGATTTTCTCTTAAACATATACCCTGCAGGAGCTATAAAATTAACGGACTCTACTTTATTTGGGTTTTCATTAGCAAAATGTCCTACAATCGGCCCTCCCATGGAATATCCTATGAGATGGACTTTTTGTTCTATTTTTAAGAAATCAATTAATTCCATAAGTGTTGAGATATAAAAATCTTTTGTGTAGTCAACTTTTGGTCTTGACGAAAAGCCCCTCCCATAATGATCGTAAGCTATCACGTCATACCCAGCACTGGTTAAATAAGGAACAATACCCTTCCAAACAATGCTCGGGGTAGAAAAACCATGTACCAAAAAAACAATCTGCCCTATAGGATTGTTCGAAGTAAATTCTTGATAAAAAATGTTTCCATTTGACAATTCTGCAAATTTTCCAAACTCAGGTTTAATAATTCTAGACGGATTTATTAACTTTACTGAATAATAAATATATGGAAGAAAGACGATAGCCAGAATAAAAAAAATAGAAAATAAAAAAAAATTCACCTATTCATCATAAATCCTAATATCATTTTTTTCTATATGAAAAATAGTTATCAAAAAGATCCTTTTATTGGTTTATCTCACAGGGGTAATTCTCAAAATTTTATTGAGAATAGCTTTGAAGCTTTCAATTCTGTCATTCAAATGGGTTATAAATATATCGAAACGGATTTAAGAATGACTCTAGATGGAAAGGTTATAGCTTTTCACGATCCTGATTTAAGGAGATTATTTAATCTTGACTTATCGGTAAAAGATCTTACGTTCAATGAAATAGCTAATTTATTTAAAGAAAAAAAATGTCGCTTACTTACTCTTGAGGATACTTTGAAAGAATTTCCTCATGTAAATTTTAATATCGATTTAAAAGTTAAAGAAGTGATACAACAAAGTATTGAAATTGTTAGAGATTTGAATGCTTTTCATAGAGTTTGCTTTGCTTCCTTTCATTCAAGTCATACTAAAAAAATATTACAACATAATCAAAATGCAATAGTTTCAATGGGCATGAAAGATGTAGCTCTTTTTAAGTTTTTTAAAATCTATAATAAAAAAATCAAAGTTATACAGATTCCCCTTAAATGGAAAGGAATTAAACTATTGACAAGAAGCTTTATGCGAAAAGCAGATAAAAATAACTTGTTAGTTCATATTTGGACAGTAAATGATAAGGATACAATTAGTAACTTAATTGATATTGGGGTTAATGGAATTATTACTGACGAACCAGAACTGCTGATGGAAATAATGAAAGAAAGAGATTTAATCTCTGACTAAACTTGTTCTTGGTACATAAAACAAAATTAAAATTCCAGGAATGAATAGAATTAACAAACTAATGATTCCAGCTTTAGGATTATTGAATATATATGCCATCCAACCTACTAAAGCAGGACCAACCACAACAGCAGATTTTCCAATTAAATTATAAAAACCAAAAAATTCAGTTGCCTTTTCTTCAGGTATTAACCTACTGAATATTGTCCTACTTACAGATTGAACGCCTCCTTGAACTAATCCAACAAGTCCTGCAAGAATAAAAAAGTCTGTAGCGCTTGTAATAAATAGGCTGTAAATACAAATAAAAATGTATATTAAAATTCCAACCACCAGCATATTAAATAATCCAAGCTTTTCAGCTAGATACCCGTATGCAAAAGTTGCTGGAAATCCAATAAATTGAGTAAAAATCAAAGCAATTATTAATTTAGAAGAATCAAATCCTAAGTCTGTTCCATAAGCAACAGCCATTCTCACAATGGTATCTATAGCGTCGATGTAAAACCAATATGCTATTAAAAATATCAATACAGGCTTGTATCTCTTAATTTCTTTGAATGTACTAAAGACTCTTAAAAAGGATTGTTTTAAAGGATTTTTAAAATCTGTAATTTCTTCAAATTTTTTTTGTTTAACAAATAAAAACAAAGGTATAGAAAATATAAACCACCAAATAGCAACTGATAGAAAAGAATACAAAATACCTTCAGTTTGAGAATTCAAATTAAAAAACGAAGGATATAAATACATAGAAACATTAATCAAAAATAAGATACCTCCCCCTAAGTATCCCAAGGCGTATCCCATTGAAGAAACATAATTTCTATCATCATTAGATGAAACATCTATCAAAAGAGAATCATAAAAAATATTTGCACCAGAAAAACCAATAATCGATAAGCCAAAAATTATTAAACTCCATTGCCAAAACCCATAGGAAATAAAGAAAAGAATACTTGTTGAGATGATTCCCAACAAAGCAAAAATTGATAAGAAAAGCTTTTTCTTATGGGATAAATCAGCAATTGCTCCTAATAGAGGAGCAATCAAAACAATGACAAGTCCTGCTACAGAACTAGCAGTTCCAAGCAAAGCAGTAGATGTAGCATCGTCAAGGTCACCAGCCCAATAAGATTTAAAAAAAAGAGGGAAAAAACCTGCCAATACAGTTGTAGCAAAAACAGAATTTGCCCAATCATAAAGAGACCAAGAAAGTTTTTCTCTAAAGGTATATTTTTTTGTGACAATCATTCTTTCACGGAGGGATTATTCTGTATTATAACAGCATGAAAGATTCTGAAATTACCAAAAATTTAATCGTTTTTTTTCTTCTAATCGCAGGATTAACATTTGTCCTAGGCCTGCTTGGATACTTCATTCAAGAATCAGATTTCAGGCAGGAAATAGAAGAAGAAAGTAGAGCTAGTTATCTAGAATCTAAATAGTCTCCAATAGTAACTCTCTCATAACATTAAGAGATTTACCCCAAGGTTGAGCTTGCTCTAATTGACCCGCTAAAGAAAACAATAAATTTTCATCTCCAAAAGCAGCAGAAAACATAGATCCCACTGGAAGATTATCTTTTGTTCTAAATAAAGGAACGGACATTGAAGGTTGTCCAGACTGATTGAATATTCCTGTAAATGGAGAATACTTAGTTAGTCTCTCCACATAAGTCTTCATATCATTAGTGTTCATATCTATGGTTCCAATTTTTACCGGAGGTGATGCTAAAACTGGAGACAAAAGCACATCATATTGATCAAACATTTTTTCTAATTCTTGCCCTAATCTATGATTAATTTTAATTGCATTTACATAATCGCTAGCAGAAAAATTATTACCATTTTCTGCCATTTGAAGAGTCACGTTTTCAAAATATTCATTAGAAACTTCTCTACCAGTTTGATCAGACTGCGATTTAACTGCATAAGATACATTAGAGGAGATAATTGTAATAATAGCTAAAGAAATTTCTTCCGAAGAAAAATCTATTTTTGTACTTTCAACTGAATGTCCTAATTTTTGGCATAAATCTATTGTTGAGTTCATTACTTCTTTAACATCTTCATCAACCAAAATACTTGAATCTTCTAAGTAGCCAATCTTGAGATTTCCGGGCTCGATATTAATTTGCTCTAAAAAGCTTTTTTCTTGATAAGCAGATCTATATGGAGCTCCTTTTTCAGGCCCTGAAGTAACATCCAAAAGAGCAGCAGAATCTCTAACGGAAACAGAAACACAATGAAAAATCGATTGCCCTCCCCACCCTTCAAGAGATACTGGACCTAAGGGTGTTCTGGCTCTAGTTGGTTTAAGTCCAAAAAGTCCACAACAAGAAGCAGGAATTCTTATAGAGCCTCCTCCGTCACTAGCTTGAGCCATTGGAATTATCCCTGCAGCAACTGCAGATGAAGCTCCTCCGCTAGAACCTCCAGAGGATCTATCTAAATCCCAAGGATTTCTGGTTGGCCCATACAAGACTGGTTCTGTTGTAACAGTTAAGCCAAGTTCTGGTGAATTAGTTTTACCGAATATGTTTAATCCTGAACCTAATGTCCTTTTAACCAACTCGCTAGTGTGATCTGCAGGAATATTTTCTAAAACTCTTGATCCTCCAGAGGTTACTGTTCCTTTTAAATAATTATTAAGATCTTTCAATAAGAATGGAACGCCATTAAATATTCCTGAATCGGTGTTGTTTTTTAAATTTTTTCTTGCCAAGTCAAAATGTTTAATTGGAACGGCATTTAATTTAGGATCTAATTTTTCGGTCAAAGCTATAGCAACTTCCAGAAGCTCTGTTGAAGATACTTGCTTCGTTCTTACCAACTCAGCTAATCCAAGAGCATCATAAGAAAAATATTCTGAATTATTCATTACCTATCAAATAATATTTGTTCTGCGGAAGAACTATCTTCGGCAAGCTTTCCATCTATTACGATAGGCTTCCCATTTATGATTGTTCCTAAAACAGCGGAAGAAAATGTATGCCCGTCAAAAGGAGTCCATCCGCATTTTGTTTTTTCAGTCTCATTTGTCACAGGTGTTGTCTTATCAAGATCAAACATCATTAAGTCAGCCTTATAACCTTCTCTTACATATCCTCTGTCTTGAATTGAAAATCTGTCAGCTACCTTATGGCTCATGTAAGAAATCACCTCCTCAAGAGAATAATATCCCTCCTTGTGAAGCTCTATCATCATATGGAATGAATGCTCAATTAAAGGTATACCTGCTGGAGCTTTTCCATAAGGTAGTTTTTTGTCTTTATAAGAGTGAGGAGCATGATCAGTAGCTACATAATCTATAAAACCGTCCTTGAGAGCTTTTCTAAGGGCATTTCTGTCAGATACTTTTTTTATAGCAGGATTACAGACTATAAAATTACCTAATCTTTCATAATCACTTTCATCAAACCATAAATGATGTACACAAACTTCACAGGTTATTTTTTTATTTTTTAAATCAATATTTTCAAAAAGCTTAATTTCTTTTTCAGTAGTCAAATGAAGTACATGCAAATCTGAAGAATATTTTTTAGCTAAATCAATAACCTTGGATGATGATTTGTAACAACATAAATCGTCTCGGATGATAGGATGAAAACTTGCATCTAAAGTCTGATTTTGTGAATTAACTTTATCTGAATTATTTTTTATAGTTTCGTTGTCTTCGCAATGTGTCACTATCGTTACAGGACAAAATTGAAAAATTTGCTCTAAAGCAAAATCATCTTCTACTAATAATGTTCCAGTAGAAGTTCCCATAAAAACCTTTAACCCACAAGTTTCTTTTGGGTTTAATTTTTTTATTTCTTCTAAATTTGTTTCGGTAGCTCCAAAATAATAAGAATAGTTAGTCCAAGATTTATTTGCTCCAAGTAAATTTCTTTCGTTTAATAAATCAATAGTAGTTGTATTGGGATCAACATTTGGCATATCAAAGGTAGAGGTAACACCCGAAAAGACGGCTGCCAATGATTCTGAACGTATATCCCCTTTTTCAGTTAATCCTGGATCTCTAAAATGGACTTGATCATCAATTATTCCGGGTGCTACGTATTTTCCTTCAAGATCTATAGTTTTATTTGATTGAGAAGAAATTTGAGAAGCTATCTTTTCTATCCTATCGCCCTTAATTCCAATATCAACTGGAACTATAGAATCTTCGTTTACCAAATTACAATTTTTTAAAATTAAAGAAAAGTTACTCATATTTAAACTGACCTCACCATAATAGTTCCGTAATTATTACCTGAACCTATTTCAAAACTTGATTTGATTTTGACTAAAACTTCTTCAACTAAAGATATCATTTTTTGACTGTTTCCACAGATAATTAATATTGGACAGTCTTCTTGATTTAAATAAAGATAATTTTCTACTTCAATTTTGACATCTGCATGTTTGATTCCATGCAAATCAAGAGTATTAAACTTCATTTTTAAAAATAGAGATTTCCACACCATCGGGATGCGATTTTGAGTATTCTCTTTTGGCAGGAATAAATTTGCTTTTGTAGTTTGGAGAAGATCTTACATAATCTAAGTAATCTTCTAGATTAAAAAGGATTACATTATCTGCAAAAACCCATGCATTACTTTTGATCAAATCATTTTCTTCCAAGATCTTCAAATCCTTGAGATATAAATCTTTCCAGTGATCTATGAAAATAAAATCATATTTTTCTTTTAGACTTGGAATTACTTCGGTTGATTTACCGATAATTAGTTTATGTTTATTTGATAATCCAGCAATGTTTATGTTTTCAGATGCAATTTCAGCAAATTTTTTATTTGATTCGATTGAAGTGAGCTTAGAATTATCATCTAAATTTTTGAGAATTCTAATTGTTGAGTATCCCAAATATACTCCCAATTCAAGTATGTTATTTGCCTGTGATTCTTTGATTGCCTTTTCTAATAAAAGACCCTTTTCATCTCCAATATTCATAAGAAATGTTTTTTTATAAGCATAATTATCAATTATGGAGAGAACAGAATTCGGATTATTACGCTCAGCTTTTAACCTTACATTGATTAAAACTTCATCTTCTTTTGGTTTCTTTAATTTTAATTTTGTAGATATTGATTCAAATAGTTCTTGAGTAATTAAGCTTAATACTCCCAAAAAACTTTTTTTATTAATTCTAAGAGGCATAGAACTTTTTTTTCTTTCCGATTGATTGTTTTTCATTAACCTAAGATAATTTGTTTCCGACTATGATTTTATACAATTTACTATTTAGGATAGTCCTTATTGGATTTCTTTCAATATCTATTTTTACCGAAGAAGATAATAAAAAAGAAGAAAAAGATGATGGGCTGGAGGCTTTTCTAGAAGACTTAACTCACTTTGAAGGACTAATAGATGTTTATAGAAATGATGATGATGGAAAGGTATATTTTTTAATAAAAAAAGAGCAATTAGAAAAAGAATTTATTTATTTTGCTCACATTTTAGATGGAATTGTAGAAGCAGGTACCTGGAGAGGAAATTATTTAGATAATGGGATTATTAAATTCATAAAGTATTTTGATCAGATCAGAATTGATCGAGTAAATACCGCATACGTTTTTGATGAAACAAATCCTTTGTCAAAATCAAAAAATGCAAATATATCTAATTCCTTAATCGATTCACTAAAAATTGAAAAAACGTCTAAATCAGAAGATAAATTCTTGATAGAAGTGACATCATTGTTGCTTAGTGAGAATTTATCTAAAATAACTGTTGCTCCATATAAAGAAGATCCCAAGGAAAATTTTAAAATTGGTTCAATATCCAAGAAAAAATCCAGTATTAACACAGTATTAAATTATCCAGAAAATACTGACTTTGAAATTAATTTTGTATTTTCAAATGCTTCTAATAAGCCAATTGAAAATCAAGATTCCAGAAACAATTCAATATCTCTCAGATATAGCTTTATTAATTATCCTGAAAATAATTTTGAACCCCGAATAGAAGACCAGAGAATTGGTTTCTTTTCTGAAAGAAAAACTAACTTATCTTCAACAGACATTACGCCTTATGAAGATTTAATAAATAAATGGCACCTTGAAAAAAAAGATATAGATAATGAAAAATCTGTCCCAATTAAGCCCATTACTTTCTGGATAGAAAATACCACCCCTTATGAGCTCAGACCAATAATAAAAAATGCAGTTTTAGCTTGGAATATTGCCTTTGAAGAAGCAGGCTTCATTGATGCAATTGAAGTAAAAATTCAACCCGATGATGCAGATTGGACCGCAGGCGATATCAGATATAACGTTCTTAGATGGACTTCATCTCCTAACCCTCCTTTTGGCGGATATGGTCCAAGTTTTACGAACCCTAGAACTGGAGAAATTCTAGGAGCAGATATTATGCTTGAGTGGATTTATCTAACAAATAGAGTGAGATATTCTGAAATTTTTGAAAATCAGGAAAATCATGGAAATGATTTCTGTCATAACTCTTTGATAAAACAAGAAAATAGAATATTTGGAAAATTAGCCACTGAGGCTTTAAATTTAAATGAAAATGAAATAAGTAGATTATATGAGGAGGACTTGTACCAGTTAATATTGCATGAAGTTGGCCATACCTTAGGTCTAAATCATAATTTTGCTGCTTCAACACTTCATAATAATTCCGATATACATAATCCAGATGTAACTTACAAAGAGGGCTTAAGCTCTTCTGTGATGGACTACCATGCTTTAAACATAGCTCCTCTTGGAGTCGAACAAGGGCAGTATGCAGATATAAAGCCAGGTAAATACGACATTTTAGCTATTAAATACGGATATTCACCAGAACTATCAAAAAAGGATTTGGATAATTTGTTAGAAAAATATTCTACTAAAGAATATTTATTTGGAAACGATGGAGATGACATGAGATCCCCAGGAAAAGGTATTGATCCAAGAATAAATACAGGAGATATGTCAAATGATCCAGTTGGATATGCTAAAGATAGGATTATATTGTCGCAAAATTTAATTCCAAAACTTTACGATACATTAAAAACAAAATCGGATAGTTGGGAAAGTATTTATCAAGGATATAGAATTCTTTTAAGACAGATTCATACATCAGCAGAAATTATTTCGAGACAGATAGGAGGTGTCTATATAAATAGAGGCTATATGTCAGTTAAAGATCAAGATCCGTATGAAGTTGTTCCTTATGAAATTCAAAAAGAATCAATAAAAATTCTTTCTGAATATTACTTTGACAGTGAAAAATTCATCATCCCTTCTAATATTGCAAACAAATTGCAAAGAGAAAGAAGGAGTTTTGATTTTTTTGGAAAAACTGAAGATCCAAAATTTCATAATATGATTTTAAAAGGACAAAAAAGGGTCTTGAAACACTTTACAAATTCTAGGGTCCTGAAAAGGCTTACTGATACATCCCTATATGGAAATAAATATCTGCCAAACGAACTATTTAGAGATCTAACTTCGTCTATTTTTGACGAAAGTAAATCTCGTAAATTAAACGGTATAGATCAAAATCTACAAGCCTATTTTTTAAAAAGACTGATTATGATTTTTAAGAGCGGAAGTTTTGATTCTCCTTCGATATCTGCAAGTTTGGCTTCCTTAGAAAAAATAAAGGCTTATACATTTTCTCCTTCCTATGACGAAGCTACAGAAAATCATAAGAAATTAATAAGATTAAGGATAGAAAATCTATTAAAAACTAGTTAAAAATTACAGTTTTTGAATTATTGATAAATATTCTTCTTTCTATGTGGTACTTAACAGCTTTAGCCAAAGTTATTGATTCCAAATCTCTTCCTATAAGTTCTAAGTCTCTGGGTGATTTAGAGTGATCTACCCTCTCTACACTTTGTTCGATGATTGGGCCTTCATCGAGATCAGGAGAAACATAATGCGCTGTTGCGCCTAATATTTTAACTCCTTTTGCATAAGCTTGATGATATGGCTTAGCTCCTTTAAAACTTGGTAAGAAAGAATGATGAATATTGATTATTTTTCCATAAAAATCTTTACACATTTTGTCTGATAAAATTTGCATATATCTAGCTAAAATTAATAAATCTACATCATAATCTTTTAAAATTTTTCTAATTTCTTTCTCAGATTTATTCTTATTGTTTTTTATCACAGGAACGTGAAAAAAAGGAATGTCATGCCAATTTGCTATTTTTGCATGATCTTTATGATTAGAGATAATACAAGACACATTCATGGGCAAAATACCTGAATCAACCCTGTACATTAAATCTTGTAAACAATGACCATATTTGGAGACGAAAATTGCAGTATTTGGCTGATAATCTGATTCTTTTATTGACCATTCCATTTTTAATGATTTACATTCTTTTTCAAAAAAATTAGAAAAATCTTCTAAGTTGAAGTTTTTTTTTGAAAATATAAGTTTGGCACGCATAAAAAATAATTTTTTTTCCGGATCCCCATAATGAGCAGAATCTAAGATAAATAAATTAGCTTTATTTAAGGTTGAAGAGACTTTAGCAACTATCCCGTATTTATCAGGACACTGAACTCTTAATATAAATTCGTTTTTCAATTTATTCCGTACATAGATAATTAAATTTTACTGCTATACCCTCGTTGGAACGAGCATAAAGACCAATGGTGCTTTTGTTACTAGAAAAGGTTACTCCAATATCTGCATTCCAACATAAGTCAACAATCTTAGTTAAGCCAAATCTCAAATTAAGAGCTTTATCAGATCTTAAACCTAAAAAAGGATCTTTGGCCTCGTAATCTTTGTATGAATATCCAATGTTTGTAGAGGCAAAAGTTGTTGAGTTTAAAGCTTGTCTTGTACTGAGATCAAAAGATCTTTTGATATAGGTCTCTATTGGGGAAGTTGCATAAAAGTGCTCATAATTTGTCTTATAACTCAAGAAAACACCGCTTTTAGGAAAAACCACACTTCTACTTAAGCCTACTCCAATAAAATCTCCTGTCTTATTTTGTGAATTAATGAAATCTCTTTCATCGAGGTATACATTTAAACCAAAAGTACCTGAGTCTCTCAAAGTTGCTTTCCAATCAACTTCAGCACGATGAGACCTTAACAATTCAGAGCCCTGTAAAAAAACTTTGAAAGCTGTTAATGAAGGTGTGAATGATTGGTTTGTTAGACCAAGTTTTTCATCGTCAAGCATGTTGAATTTTCTATTGAGTGAAAATACCCCTGTCGAAGAATCAAAACTAGAAAAGTCCCTATAAACTTGTCTAGATAAAGAAATGACATAATTTAGAGTATCGCCTCTGGGATGTCTTAAATCTTGAGTAATTTGTGAGGAAAAAGCAGCAGTATAATATTGATCAGTTTTTGGCTTATTAGAAATTTGTAAATCTATTGCTCCTAAATCTCCTACAACAGTAACTACATCCGTATCAAGACCAGCATTAGCATTTCCAGAAATACCCATGCCGAAGGACACTACTGATTGGGTTTTGAATAATCTAGTTTCATTTTCTATTTGATCTAAAAAAACCGCTACTTTTTCTTTGACTTCCTTTGGAGGATCATAATTTTCGACATCGTCTAAATACCGCTTTGCTGATGCGAAAGCTCCTAATCTAAAATATAAAACTCCGAGTTCTAATTTAATACGAGGTAAATCTGGTTTATAAATTAACATTTGTTCGAAAACTCCAATTGCAGCTTCTAGATCGCCAACCAAAATTGACAAATTTGCATAATTGAATAAATTTTCGAGGTTAGTAGGATCATCTATTATTGAATCAAATACTTTTTGTCTTTCTATTTGAGTTACTCGTAATTCCTCAGGGTCAGTTATTGATGGAGGAACATTCTGCGCTGCAAGATTTATACTTAGGCAAAAGCATAAAAATAATATGAATCTATTTACTAAAAATGCTGATATTCTCATTGGCAGGTCCTTTCGAAGCGAATTATATTAAAAATAAGGCTAATATTGGATAAAATTTTTAAGAGTAGAATGAATTTTTCAAAAATAGGAAGATATTTATTAATACCTTTTGCAGTATTTGTCAGTTTTGTTCCAATTATTGACCCTTTAAATGTTTTTTCAAGTTTAAGAAATACTGCTTTCGATTTATTTCAAAACATCTCTCCAAGAGAATCAATATCATCAGATACTGTAATAGTTTTGGATATTGACGATCAATCTCTTTCAGAAATAGGTCAATGGCCTTGGCCAAGAAGTGTTCTTGCAGATTTAGTAAACAAGACCTATCTCTCAGCTTCTCTTGGATTTGATATTGTTTTTGCAGAATTTGATAGAACTGGGTCAAATGAATTAAAAAAACAGTACAAAAATAATTCCTCCCTAATAGAAATTCTCAGTGGGGTTCCTGATAATGACGATATTTTTGCAAATTCTATTAAAGATCATGGAACTGTTGTTCTTGGTGCCATTCCAAGTAATTCAAAAATAAATACTTTTGAAATGAAATTTGGCTTAATAGAGCAAGGTGATGATCCAAGAAAATTTTTACAAAAATACTCTGGTATACAAACTAACTTAATAAATTTAGATGATGCCGCAACTGGAATAGGAAGTATGAGCATTGGAACTAATGACTCTATTATAAGAAGACTCCCTCTATTTGAGAATATCAATGGAAATCTTGTTCCGTCTATATCTTTAGAAATTTTAAGAGTTGCCATTGGAGCAAGTACTTTTCAAATAAAATCTTCAAATGCTTCTGGAGAAAGTGCTTTAGGTGAAGAAACAGGTATAAATCATGTAAAACTTGGAAATTTAATCATTCCAACAAATGCAGATGGATCTGCTTGGATTCATTATCCAAAGGAACCTGTTAATACTATCCCTGTATGGGAAGTACTCAGTCCCAAGTACTCTCAAGAAGATTTTGAAGGAAAAATTTTGATTGTTGGTACCAGTGCCCCAGGATTGTTTGATTTGAGATCTACGCCGCTTGAAAATAATGTTCCAGGAGTAAATATAATTGCAAATTTAACAGATCAAATTCTTTCGGGTCAATTTCTGAAGAGGCCTGATTGGATATTTGGAATGGAGATCATAACTGGGTTATTTCTGGCTCTTCTTATTACTTTTTTTATTCAGTTTTTAGGTCCAATTGGCGGATTATTCGTATTTATATTGGGTAATGGTATTTCTTCTATTGGTAGTTTTTATATTTTTAATTCTTTCAGTTATTTAGTTGATCCTATTTCCCCTCTAGTAATATGCCTTATTTGTTACTTAGTGGTTACGTTTTTTAATTTTCTTTTTACCGAATTAGAAAGAAGTAAGGTAAGAAATGCATTTTCTCAATACATGTCACCTGTAATGGTTGAGAAACTAGCTCAATCGAGTGAATCTCTTAAACTTGGTGGGGAAAGGAAAGAAATGACTTTTCTTTTCTCTGATATTAGAGGATTTACCTCTATTTCAGAAAAATATAAAGGTAATCCAGAAGCTTTAACTGACTTGATTAATAATTTATTAACTGTTTTATCTAATGAGATATTAAATAATCAAGGAACTATAGATAAATACATGGGAGATTGTATTATGGCTTTTTGGAATGCACCCTCTGAAGATCCAAAGCACAGAGAAAAATCAATAGATGCTGCTTTTGCTATGAGCAAAGCATTGGAACAATTAAACAAAGATTTAAACAGACATGATGAAGATAAATTATCTGTAGGTATTGGAATCAATACAGGTGAATGTATTGTTGGAAATATGGGCTCCGATAAAAGATTTGATTATACAGTTCTTGGAGATGCAGTTAATTTAGCTTCTCGTCTAGAAGGTCAATCAGGTAACTATGGAATGCAAATTATTCTGGGCGAAGGATCTGTAGTAGGTCTTTCTAAAGAAAAATATTCTGTATGTGAGCTTGATTTGATTGCGGTGAAAGGAAAATCAGAGCCCGTAAAAATTTATACGGTGTTTAATAAAGAGGATTCTGAAACTGTAGATGAAGGTTTTTTATCAGAGCATCAAGATTTTTTAAAGAATTACAGAAGTCAGAATTGGCTAAAAGCTAGAGAACATATTGATAAATATAGGTTTTCTAAAACTGAATTTACTTTATACTACTCGCTATTTTTAGAAAGGATTGATGAATTATCAGAACAAACCTTACCAAATGACTGGCCTGGAGTATTTATTGCGAAAACAAAGTAAATTTATTCTTATTTTTGCTTTATTTTCATCTTCTTTTATCTATTCAGAGGCAATAGTTAATGTAGAAGACCTTAGAAGAGATGGTGAAAAAGGTTTTTTTGCTAACATTTCAGGATCTCTAAGCTTTTCAAGAGGAAATAGAAATAGAGATAGTTTTTCAATTCAATCTTCTTTGGATTACAACGTAGATGATTTGGAAACTTTTTTTGTTGTAAAAAGATCACAAAAAAAAATTAATCAGAGAAATTATGACTCTGCTACATTGGCTCATTTGAGACTAAATTTTTTATTTGATAATGACCCTAGTTTAGAAACATATATCCAATATACCAAGAATCCATTTAGAAAATTCAACAAGAGAGAATTGATTGGATTGGGTGCAAGATTTAATTTAGAAAATAATTTCAAAGCAGGAATTGGAGTGATGAATGAAGATGAAGAAGATTTACTGGGAGTTACTGATGATACTTTGAGGTTGTCTTCTTATTTTCACAGTGAATTTTTAATAGATGAAAATATTGTGTTTGATCTATCAGCTTTTGTGCAACCCGCATTGAGTTCATTTAGTGATTATAAGGCAACTCTAATTGGTCAATTTGATTTTCATGTTAATGAAAATTTTAAAATTTCTCTTCAATACAATACTTTTTATGACTCAAAACCACCTTCAACTGCTGTAAAAAAAGAAGAAGGATTTGCTACAGTATTTTCGTATAATTTCAATTAATTGTTATGGATGGCTTTTTAAATTTAATAATTGAAGTATGGAATCAAGATTTCCTTGGTATATCCATTGGTAATGTAGTTATTTCTTTAATAATTATAGTTACTTCTTTGATTTTAAGAGCTTTGATTATTTCTAGAGTTTTCAAATTTTTAGAAAATTTAGCTAAAGAGACTGAAACTGAAGCTGATGATATTCTTCTTGAAACTCTTGAAAAGCCTATAGGTAATGTTCCTCTAGCATTAGGACTATATTTAATTATTGAACTTTTACCTTTGTCAGGAATTGCTGATGTTTTTTTAACAAACACAGTCAAAGCTTTGATCGCTTACACAATATTTAGTGTTCTTACTAAAGCTATAGGACCGATATTTGAACTTCTTGCTATAAAATCTTGGGTAACTGCAGCTTTATCTATGTGGTTAGAAAGATTTACGAGAGTTTTAGTTTGGATTTTAGCGATAGCTATTATTTTGGACATATTTGGAGTTGAAATAGGTCCAATTATTGCCGGATTAGGATTGTTTTCAGTTGCCGTTGCATTAGGAGCTCAAGATTTGTTTAAAAATCTTATCTCTGGAATTCTTATTATTGCTGAAAATAGATTTCAACCAGGAGATAGAATTGAAGTTGACGGTAAATTACATGGCATAGTTGAGACTATTGGATTTAGATCAACAATGATTCGGCTCTTTAATACTTCACCTATGATAATTCCAAACAAAGATTTATCAGATGTTAACGTAACTAATCACGGAGAACTTAAGTACAGAAGAATTAAATGGCAAATTAATCTGTTGTATTCAACATCTGTTGACCAATTGAAATCAATTTGTGATCAGATTGGTGAGTTCATTAATAATGAAAAAGAAGGATTTGCAATAAATCCTGGACAAGAATCATTTGCAAAAGCAGTTGAATTTGGAGCAAGTTCTATTGATGTTGAAATCCTATGCTATTCAGCTGAACGAGATTACTCTCACTATACTGACTTAAAGCAAAATCTTGTTCACAAAGTAATGGAAATCGTTAGAGAAAACGGATCCGACTTCGCTTTCCCATCTAGATCAGTTTATGTCGAGTCTAGTCACGAAATAGAATCTTAAGTTATCCAGTTCTGTCTGCGGCACTTTGCTTTAAATCTTCAAATAAAGCTGGATACTCTTCTGTTAGATCATCTAAGGATTCTTTAGAAAGTTTTAATAGCTTAGCCTCTTCTAAAACTGAAATAGTTGCATTTCTTTCAGCTTGGCTTATGAGGCCAGTTTCTCCAAAGTAATCACCAGAGCCCAATACAACAGGTGTTTCAATTTCAACCTGTACACTTCCAAACTCAATTATATAAAGAGCATCCGCAATATCACCCTTCTCAAAAATAATTTGTTTTGCCGGTAAAACAAGCGGTTCCAATTTTGAATTAATTTTTGTAATCGCTCCTATTGGAAGGCTTGAAAATAAATTTATTTCCGTAATAGCTTCTAGAGAAACTAAGAAATTTCTTTTTTGAATGTCCTCATAATAAGCGGAAGCTAGAATTGCTGCAGGTAAAGCAAACATTGCAATACCTAAGAACATTGCAAAACTAGAAATGAGTTTACCCAGATCAGACACAGGTGTTACATCGCCGTAACCCACAGTAGTCAGTGTAGCAATTCCATACCACATTGAATCTAATATATTGCCAAAAGCCTCTGGCTGAAGATCTTTCTCAAGAAAATGAATTACTACGGAAAAAATTAAAAGAAGAGAAAACACAACTATCTGAGTTCCTAAAATAGAAAGTCTTTGTTTCCATATTGTTTTTAATAATGTATTTGTTGGAAGCAATACTCTTAGTTGGCTAAAAATTGAATAGGCTCTAAAAATTCTAAAGATTCTTAAATCAAAAATACTGATAAACAGATAATTGAAAATAACAATAATATCTATGAGAAGTAAGGTAGAAAATTTTCTCTCTTTAAAAATTCTGAAAATTGCTTCAAATATGAAAATACCAAACGAAAATAAAATAAAGTTTTCGGATAAAGTTAATAAATTATTAGTTAATGGGTAACCAGAAATTAGTATTTGATGGATGACATTTAGAATAATTAAATACCCAATAAAATCATCAAAATACTTTTCAAAAACTTTCATATTGGGGATTGATTCTATTAGAAAATTTACATAGAGTGAAATTTATATATAAATTATAAGTCAAGTATGGGAGAAAAAAATTGTTTGAGATATATAAAGACAAATCAAAAAAATTTAGATTTAGATTAAAAGCTAAAAATGGTGAAATTATTTGTGCCAGTCAGGCTTACACTACAAAAAGCGCGTGCACAAAAGGTGCAAAATCTCTAATAGTAAATTCAAAAAAGAAAAAGTCCTTTAAAGTTTTGAAAAACAAAGCTGGTAAGTTTTTCTTTAATGTTATCGCAGGAAACAATAAGGTAATAGCTACTAGCCAAGGATATAAATCTGAAAGTTCTCTAAACAAAGGGATTGAAAGCGTTCAAAAAAACGCAACTAAAAAAAACTTATCTTAGAATTAACCCCAATAAAAGATAATTGCGGGAACACTAATTAAGACTATTAGAATTTCTAAAGGTAATCCCACTTTCCAATAATCACCAAATTTATAGTTTCCAGGAGCCATAACCAAAGTATTGCATTGATGGCCAATAGGCGAGAGAAATGCGCAACTTGCACCAATAGCTACTGACATTAAGAAAGGTTCAATTGGTTGATTAATCTTGTCAGCAAGAGATACAGCTAGAGGTGCCATAATCACTGCTGTTGCAGCATTATTTATGATATCTGATAAGAACATTGTAATGATCATTATCAGAACTACTAACCAAACATAATCCACCGTAGAAGATAGTCCTGCTAAATAGGAAGATACAGAATCAGTTATGCCATAGGAGATTAAAGTATTTCCAATTGGAATCATTGCTGCTAACAAAATAACAACAGGCCAATCTATGTGTCTGTATACACCCTCACCCGTTAATAACTTTGAACTTACAAAGCCTATGACGCAAATTAAAAAGGCAACAACGATAGGTACATAGTTAAAAATTACCAACAACAAACAAACCGCAAACAAACCGAAGGCTATAAATATTTTAGTTGGATCTCTTGCAACATCAAATTCTCTTTGCCACAAAGGCATTAAGCCAGCTAGCTCAAGTTTTTCTGAAATATTATTTTTTTCACCTCTATTCGCAATAAGCAAAACATCGCCTACTTTAAAAATTTCGTTTGATAATCTAAATCTAAATTTTAAACCTCTGCGCCATAGTCCTAACAAAGATAAATCTCTGCCAATAAGTCGCTTGAAATATTGATATTTTCGGCCAATTAATCTTGATTTAGGGACAATAATGGCTTCGATTCCACCCAAATCTTCAATAGAGGTAAGATCATTTTCTGAATCAATATCTAAACCAAATTCTTGTTGGATATCTGCAACCATATCTGGATTTATTTTCATAATAAGAATTTGGCCTTCATACAGCTTTTGG
>CACBOY010000010.1 GCA_902540995.1 uncultured SAR86 cluster bacterium | reverse complement strand
AAGTAGTAGTAAAAGATGAAAATTTAGCTCTAGCAATTGGTAAAAGTGGTCAGAACATCCGACTTACTTCGGAACTATTAGGGTGGCAAATACAAATTAAGGGAGAGTCTTCAGGAGAAGAAGACACAGAAATTTCCAAGCTGATTGAATATCTTGGCGTTGACAGAAATTTAGCATCAAAGCTAATTGAAAATAATCTTGATACTGTTCAAAAAATATCCGAATCTAAAATAGAGGATTTTGCTGGCATTGATGGTCTAGAAGAAGAGGTTATTTCAACTCTTATAGAAAGAGCAGAAGAGTCTCTTCTCGAAATAGCTTTATTGGAATTAGATGAAGGTGAGACAGAAGAAACTAAGGAAGCAAGAAAATTACAATTATCTGATGGTTTTTCCGAGGAAGAATTGGAATTGTTGGTAAAAAAAGAAATTCTCACTGTTGAAAACTTGGCAGATTTAGCAACAGATGAATTGACTGAAATTTTTGAAATTGATGAAGAAAGAGCAGCTAAACTTATAATGTCAGCTCGAGAAGAATGGCTAGAAGACTAAATTATGGCAGATATAAATGTTAAACAACTTTCTAAAGCAATAAAAATTGATTTAGATAATTTGTTAGCTCAGATGAAGGCGGCGGGACTTTCTCACAAATCAGAAAAAGATATTGTTAGTACTGAAGATAAAAAAGTACTTTTAAAATTCATCAAAGATAGCAAGAAAGACAGTAAAAAAACCATTTCCTTAAGTACCTCTTCCCAAAAAACAACAAAACCAAACTTATCTGTAACAAGAATTAATTCTCCAGATAAAGAAAAAAAGTCAAATGTAAAACAAGACTTTACTGGATCAATTGATTTCGACGAAGCAGAAAGAAAAAGATTGAATGCTCAAAATGAGTCAGCAGAAGAAGAAAAAAAGAAAGCTGAAGCAAAAACAAAAGTTGTCAGAAAAACAAAGCAGGAACCCCAAAAGAAAATTCCTCAAAACTTAAAAAAAGACAAAAAAAACATTTAAAGATAGCTCCAAAGAGGATCAAAGAGAGCAAGAGGGTGAAAAATTTCTAGAAAAAAACTTTGAAAATGTTCAAAAATTTGAAAAACCACAAGAATTCATCCAAAAAGAAGTAAAAATTCCTGAAACCATTGTCGTATCGGAGCTTGCCAAAGAACTATCAATTAAATCATCGGATTTGATTAAATCGTTAATGAATAGTGGCGTTATGGTAACTTTAAATCAAGCTATTGATCAGGAGACAGCTATTTTAGTTGTTGAAGAGTTGGGACACATTGGTATTCCTCAAGACATTGAATCTGAAGAGGAAAAAATTCTTGAGAATATAGTTTATGAAGGAGATGAAGAGCTGAGGAATCCTGTTGTCTCAGTTTTAGGACATGTTGACCATGGAAAAACTTCGATACTTGATTTTATTAGAAAATCATCTGTAGCTGATCAAGAAGAAGGTGGAATTACTCAAGGAATTGGGGCCTATCAGGTAGATCGAAATAATCAAACCATTACATTTATCGATACGCCTGGACACGCAGCCTTTTCAGAAATGCGAGCAAGAGGAGCCAACTCTACAGATATCGTAGTTTTAGTTGTTGCTGCCGATGACAGTGTTCAACCTCAAACAGAAGAGGCTTTCAATCATGCAAAAGCTGCAAATGTTCAGGTGATAGTAGCAGTAAACAAAATTGATAAACCTGATTCAGACATAGAGAAAGTAAAAGGAGATCTCTCAAAAATTGGCCTTGTCCCAGAAGATTGGGGCGGCGATACGCAGGTAGTACCTGTGTCAGCAAAAACTGGCGAGGGAATAGATGAGCTAATAGAAAATATCACTTTGCTTTCTGAAATGTTGGAATTAAAAACCAATCACGACGGTCCAGCATCCGGAGTGGTTTTAGAATCTGGGGTCAAAAAAGGTGAGGGAGCTGTTGCGACTCTTCTGGTTCAAAGAGGTACTTTAAATAGTGGAGATTTTGTCTTAATTGGAGATCAATTTAGAAAAATAAGGAGCCTCAAAAACTTTTTAGGATCTCAAATTAAAACTTCTCCGCCATCATCTCCTGTTGCAATCTCTGGACTTGAATATCCTCCCAATGCCGGACAAGAGTTCATGGTTGTTAAAGATGAAAAGGCTGCGAAGAGTTTGTCTGAAGAAAGAGCTAGCAAAAGTAGAGATAATAGATTGGCCAAAAAGGGAGTAGTCAGCTTAGATGGAATTTTTGCAGGCGCCGGGGATTCCGCAAAACCTTCGGTAAATTTAATAATAAAAACAGATACAAATGGTTCTGCAGAAGCAATTGCAGGTGCTATAAATAATTTAAAAGTAGAAGACGCAAAGATCAAAATAGTCTTGGATGGCGTCGGCCCAGTTTCAGTAAACGATGTAAATTTGGCTGTCGCTTCAGAAGCCGTTATTCTTGGATTTAATGTAAGGTCTGATGCTGCGGCAGAAACACTTGCAGAATCCGAAGAGATAAAAATTCAATATTTTGGAATTATCTATGACTTACTTGATGCTGTAAAAGAAATAATTGAAGGCTCTCTTGAGCCTGAAATAAAAGAGGTTACAGTTGGAATTGCAGAAGTTAAGGATACCTTTAAATCGCCAAAGTTTGGTTTGATAGCTGGTTCAATTGTCATAGAAGGAGCAGTGATAAAAAATCTTCCAATACGAGTTCTTAGGGACAATATCGTTATTCATGAGGGCAAGTTAGATTCTTTAAGAAGGTTCAAAGATGAGGCTAGTGAAGTAAAAAGCGGAACAGAATGTGGAATTGGTATCGAAAATTACAACGATGTAAAAGTTGGAGATAAAATAGAAGTTTTCGAAAGAACAGAAACTGCTAGAAAAATTTAATTGTTTAGTTCAAAACCCTATAAGAGAGCTCAGAGAGTTTCAGATAATATCAGACGAGAAATAGCTAATATATTTAGTTTTGAGATTAGTGATCCAAGACTCAAGAGCCTCACAGTAACAGAAGTCAAGTTAAGCGATGACTTATCGTCCGCAAAAATATTTCTTTCTAATTATTTAAATCAAGCATTAAATGAAGATCAGGATGACCTTTCCAAGGCATTGGAAAATTCAAAACCATTCGTCAAAAAAAAGTTGGGACAAAACATCAAATTAAAAAAAATGCCTGAACTTTTATTTTTTATTGACCAACAGGATAATCCAATTTGATATCTGGATTGTTAGTCTTGAACAAACCTTCTGGAATTTCTTCAGGAGAATTTATTAGAAAGTTAAAACCTTTTCTTGGTGATTCTAAAATAGGACATTCTGGTACTCTGGATCCTTTAGCCAGTGGCGTAATTCTTGCATGTCTGGGTCAGATGACTCGATTCACAAATTTTTTAGCAAACGAAAGAAAGACATACATCGCAGAAATGATGTTTGGTCTTCAGACTGATACTGGAGATTTAGATGGAAAAATTGAAAGGGAAGATAAAAAAATACCGACAAAAAATGACTTCAATAAAATTAAAAATAAATTTATCGGCAGCTTAAATCAAGAAGCTCCTAAATATTCTTCTCTTAAATATAAAGGAAAGCCTTTGTATCACTATGCTAGGAAGAATAAAGAAGTTCCAAAGAAAATAAGAGAGATAGAAATTTATAAATTAGATTTAATTTCTGTTGATCAAAATAAGTTCAAGTTTTTAGTGGAATGTGGAAAAGGAACTTACATAAGATCTCTTGTTAAAGATCTAGCTAAGGATTTGAATAGTGTTGCAGTGTTATCTAATTTACAAAGAACCATTTCTGCTGAACATGAGATTAGTGAAGCACACGAAATTGAGTCGATAAATAGGGAAAATATTAAAAGTAAAATAATTCAAATGGGGGATGCACTTAGAAGCTTAGATAAGCTACAATGCGCCTCAGAAATAATAGATAGGATAAAAAAAGGCCAAAAAATATATTTGAAAGAGGCCGAAATAAAAAGCAAATACCTGAGATTGTTTGACGAAAAAAATAAATTCATTGGAATTTTAAAAAACATTAACGGTTTAGTTTCACCCAAAAGGTTAATATCTATAGAAAATTAAATAACTAAGGAGGCAGTTCTTGAGTTTAGAAACAAAAACAAAGGAAGAGATTATTTCAAAGTTTGCTCAATCTAAGGGAGATACAGGTTCGCCAGAAGTTCAAATAGCTTTGTTAACAGCAAATATCGAGTCTTTACAAGCTCATTTCAAAGACCACGCCAAAGATCATCACTCTAGGCAAGGACTTATAAGAATGGTTAATACAAGGCGTAAGCTTTTGGATTATTTGAAGAAAAAAGATCCTAAAAGATACAGTTCTATTCTCTCAGAATTAAACCTCAGAAAGTAACTTAGAGTTACATAATTTAAGGAAAATAAATGAATGATATGAAAGTTATATCTTGCACAAGAGAAATTGCAGGAAGAAATGTTACGTTGGAAACAGGCAAGGTTGCTAGGCAAGCAACCGGGTCAGTGATTGCTTCTTCTGGAGACACTAAAGTTTTGGTAACTGTAGTTGCTGGACAGGATAAATCCGATCAAGGATTTTTCCCTCTTACTGTTAACTACATTGAGAAATTTTATGCTTCAGGAAAAATCCCAGGAAGTTTTTTTAGAAGAGAGGGAAGGCCATCTGAAAAAGAAGTTCTTACTTCAAGGCTAATTGATAGGCCTATTAGACCTCTATTTCCCAAAGGTTTTGGTAGGGAAGTGCAGATCATCTGTACAGTCTTATCCATGGACAAAAACGACGATGCAGATGTTATCTCTATTATAGGCGCATCAGCTGCGCTTCAACTTTCAGGACTTCCTTTTCAAGGTCCTCTATCTGCGGCAAAAGTTGGTTTCATAGATGGAAATTATGTTCTAAATCCATCCTTAGAAAATCTAGAAAATTCTTCTCTAAATATGATGGTGGCGGGCTCGCAAGATGCGATATTTATGGTGGAATCGGAAGCAAAAGAACTTTCAGAAGATCAAATGCTTGGCGCAATTCTTTTTGCTCAAGCTGAAATGCAACCTAGTCTAGAGCTAATAGACGAATTAGTTTCGCAAGCTTCAATTTCTCCAATTGAGTACGAGGCCAAGGAAGAGGACACTGAAACAAAAGAAAAGGTTAAAAGTCTAATTTCTGAGGAATTATCCGAAGCATATCAAATAGCAGAAAAATCCAGCAGACAAGAAAAAATTGCCGAATTAAGGGAAAAAGTGAAGTCATCTTTTGAAGATCCTGAAGATGAAAAAATTGATGAAGCTCTTAGTCAATTTAAATCCTTAGAATCTGAGATTGTCAGATCAAGATTATTATCTGGAGAATCAAGAATTGACGGAAGAGATTTAGATACAGTTAGACCAATATCTATTGAGGTAGGAGTTTTGCCACAAGCTCATGGCTCTGCATTATTTACAAGGGGTGAGACGCAATCTATTTCTGTAGCGACCATGGATTCATTGAAGCTCTCTCAATTAATAGATTCATTGCATGGGGATTTAAAGGATCCTTTTATGCTGCATTATAATTTTCCTCCTTTTTCTGTCGGCGAAGCAGGAATGGTTGGAAGCCCAAAACGAAGAGAAATTGGTCACGGGAAACTTGCAAGAAGAGCTTTAGAAGCAGTCTTGCCTAATCCAATAGATTTTGAATATGCAATTAGAGTTGTATCAGAAATTACTGAATCCAATGGTTCAAGTTCGATGGCTACAGTTTGTGCTTCAAGTCTAGCAATGATGGACGCTGGAATACCTTTAAAAAAACCTGTAGCAGGAGTTGCAATGGGATTGGTAAAAACTGAAGATCAACACTGTGTCATTACCGATATCTTAGGCGACGAAGATCACCTTGGAGATATGGATTTTAAAGTAGCAGGAACAGATGATGGAGTAACTGCCTTACAAATGGATATAAAAATAGCTGGAATAAACGAACAAATTCTTGAAGATGCTCTGAATAAAGCTCATACAGCAAGAAATCACATTTTAGGGGAAATGAATAAAGTTTTATCTGAAAGCAGATCTGAATTGTCTCCTCTGGCTCCTCAAGCAATCGAGCTCAAAATTCCTAAAAACAAAATTGGTGAAGTCATTGGTAAAGGCGGAGCAAATATAAAGAAACTTACCGAGGAAACCAATACAAACATTGATATTTCAGATAATGGCTCCGTGAAAATTTATGGTCGTAGCAAGGAAGAACGAGAAGATGCTTTACAAAAAATCGAGTTTATAACATCTGATCCTGAAGTAGGTTTGGTGACTTTAGGGACCGTAGAAAAAATAGTTGATTTTGGTGCTTTTGTTTCTTTCGATAATGGAAGAGAAGGTTTAGTACACATTTCAGAAATTTCCGAAGAGAGAGTAAAAAATATTGCTGATTACCTCGTTGAAGGAGAAGAAGTTGAAATCAAAGTTATCGGAATAGATGATAGAGGAAAAGTAAAACTCTCAATGAAAGAAGTATCATCTGAATAAAAATTCTGTTTTAATTAAATTAGAAATTTGATAAATTAAAGCTCTTGGGAGATAGAATGACCTTTCTAAAAAAAGCTAATCAAAAGTACCTATTTTATGGCTTTATAGCTTTATTTTTAATTGGCTGTGCCAATCCTGTCTGGTGGTACAGAAGTCCTACTTCTGACTATAAGCATTTCGACTTTGACCCAACAGAGCTCAATTGTATTGAGTTAACAGAAGAAGTAATTAGAGTTTCTGGGATAATTTCTGATATTGCAGCAAAATTAACAGAACAAGCTAACAGAGATACAGGTTATGCTTCTTTTGGGTTTGAAACAAACAACCCAAGATCAGGTCAAAACTTTTTTGGCTTCAGATCAACTGCTGTAGATCCCAAGGTAGTTGAGTACAAAGAAACTCTTGCAGTATTAGAAGAAATGCAAGTTCTTCTTATCGACAACTGCGCTCCAGATCAAGTAGATCCTTAATTTTTATAATTTAGTTGGTGGCTATGGGTAGACTTGAACTACCGACCTCAGCATTATGAATGCTGCGCTCTAACCAGCTGAGCTACATAGCCAAAAAATGGATTCTCTTTGTAGTTAGACTAATTGTCAAGATTCTAAACATTAAATCTAAATAAAATTATATCGCCGTCTTTAACTTCGTAATCTGCTCCTTCAGATCGCCATTTCCCTTGAGCTTTTGCACCTTGTTCTCCGTCAAATTCAATAAAATCTTTGAAGGATACAGTTTCGGCTCGAATGAATCCTTTTTTGAAATCGGTATGGATTACTCCTGCAGCATCCGGTGCTTTGGTTCCATTTTTTATTACCCAAGCTCTTGATTCCGATTGACCCGATGTAAAGAAAGTTTGTAATCCTAAAGTTCTAAACGCAGTTTTTATTAATTTATTAAGACCTGGTTCTTCTAAACCTACAAGATCTATTAGTTCCTGCCTGCTTTCATTTTCAAGTTCACTTATTTCGAATTCTATCTGGTTACACATTTCAATTAGTTGCGAACCATTTGAATGTGCTTTTTCTCTTAATTTTTTAAGCCCGTCGGTTTCTTCCATATCATCATTCAAGTTAGCAACAAAGATGACTGGTTTTGCGGATAAAAGACCAACTTCATTTACAAAATTTTTATTTTCATCATCCTGTAAATATTCAAAAAGAGAATCTCCTTTTTTGAGAATGGTTAAAATATCTTCTACTCTAGAAAGATCTTTTAATAAATCTTTATCTCCACTTTTTGCTTTTCTTACAATTCTTTCTTTTGTTTTTTCTAAAGATTCTATATCTGCCAAGATTAATTCCATTTCTATTATTTCAACATCTGAAATTGGATCTACTTTTTCATTCACATGAGTAACCTCATTATCTTCAAAGCACCTGACAACGTGAATAATTGCTTGAGTTTCTCTTATGTGACCTAAAAACTTGTTTCCTAAACCTTCTCCTTTGGATGCGCCTTCAACCAAACCGGCAATATCAACAAATTCAACAGTGGCAGGAATTACTTTTTCAGATTTAGATATTTTTGAAATTTTATCCAGTCTTTCATCAGGTAATTCAACTATTCCATGATTAGGTTCAATCGTACAAAAAGGAAAGTTTTCTGCGGCAATTTTCGAAGCAGTAAGGGCATTAAATAGTGTTGATTTACCGACATTAGGCAAGCCAACTATTCCACATTTTAAAGACATTAGTTATTCAGTTTATTTAAGGCTGTGTCCCAATCTTCTTGAAATAAAAATTCCATGACGGAAAGGCCTTTGTCTATGCATTTCAAGCGATCTATCTTTTCCTCTTTTTTTCCTTTCTGAATCACGTACTTATTTACTTTTTTCTTATCACCCGGGTGATCAATTCCAATTCTAATTCTTTTAAATTCTTGTGATCCCAGATTTTCAAAAATACTTTTCAAACCATTGTGTCCCCCATGTCCTCCGCCTGCTTTTAACTTTATTACTCCGGACTTCAAGTCAAGATCATCATGAATGACAATAATATTTTCTATGGTCGTATTAAATTTATTTTTTAATAACTTTAAAGCTACTCCGCTATGATTCATAAAAATAGTGGGAACTGCAAAAATGACTTTTTTATCTTGGATGACTACTTCTGCCAAAAATGATTTTAAAGTTTTCTTCTCTTTCAAATCAAAAGAATATTTTTTTTGAGCTTCTAGAATAAAGTCTGTTCCAACATTATGCCTAGTATTGGAATATCTTGAACCTGGGTTACCTAGGCCAACGACTAGAAAAGAACTCATGAAAACTTGGTAAAGTTAGTCTTTAGATTCTTCCTCAGAGCTACTCTCATCTGCAGCTTCTTTAGTTTCAGAAGCCTCATCTGTAGACTCTTCAGATTCATCTTGTTCGCCTTCAGAAGGCTCATCGTCAATATCAAGAGCAGCTCGAGTAACGTTCACACTTGCAACTGGTTGGTCTTGATTGTTAAGAATATTAGTACTTAGAGAAACTCCCTCAGGAAGGATAATTTGAGACTGCATTACGTTTGAACCTATTTCCAGATCTTTCATGTCAATCTCAATGAATTCTGGAAGATTTTGAGCATTACAAGTCAATTCAATCTCATTTTTGAGATGGGAAATCATCCCGCCTTGTTGTTTCACTCCGATACAGACCTCTTCATTAATAAATTTTAGGGGCACATTAATTGTGATGTTAGTCTTTTCGCTGACGGCTTGAAAATCGACGTGGATAGGTCTGTCATTAGAAGGATTTACCTGAACCTCTTTCAAAATAACTTTTACGGCAGCATCATTTTGATTTAACTCTATCACTTGAGAGAAAATACTGGGATTTTCAAGAATTTTTACTAAATCTTTTTCTAAAATTTTAACCAGTTTAGGATCATTTTCTTGACCATATACTATTGCAGGTATCTCTCCTGATTTTCTCAAGATTTTTGCTGAAATATTATTTTCTCTTATTTCGGCAGATATAGATGTTGATTCGCTCATTTTTATAAAAACATTTGGCTAATAGATTCTTCCTTATTAACCCTGTTTATAGCCTCAGCTATAGTTTTATCCATAGAAATGGTTTTAATCTTTTTAGTTGATGAGGCCATTTCTGAAAGCGGAATTGTATCAGTAACTATTAATTCGTCTAGTCTTGAATTACTAATATTTTTTAAAGCATCTCCAGAAAGAACTGCATGAGTAGCATAACTAACGACTTTTTTAGCACCTGACTCCTTTAAAGCCTCAGCAGCATTACAAATTGTTCCAGCCGTATCAATAATATCGTCAACAAGAATGCATGTTTTGTCTTTCACATCTCCAATAACGTTCATGACCTGAGACTGATTTTCCTTTTCTCTTCTTTTATCAATAATTGCTAAATCGGCATCATCTAAAAATTTAGCCAATGCTCTTGCTCTTACTACTCCTCCAACATCAGGAGAAACCACCATTTGATTTTTATATTTTGTCTTAACGATATGATCAAAAATTACACTTGTTCCATAAACATTATCAACTGGGATATTGAAGAAGCCTTGAATTTGATCAGAGTGCAGTTCAATAGTAAGAACTCTGTTGGCACCAGCACTTTGCAACATATCTGCAACTAATTTTGCACTTATCGGAACTCTTTCGGACCTAACTCTTCGATCTTGTCGAGCGTATCCAAAATAAGGTATCACAGCTGTAATTCTTGATGCTGATGCTCGTCTCAAAGCATCAATCATAATGATCAATTCCATTAGATTATCATTTGCTGGAAAACAAGTAGACTGAACTATGAAAACATCCTTTCCCCTGACGTTTTCTTCAATTTTGATATTCATCTCTTGGTCGCTAAATCTTCCCACTGTCGCTTTTCCAAGTGGTTTATTGAGTTTTTTAACGATTTTTTTTGCTAAGCCAGGATTAGAATTTCCAGAGAAAATTACTAAGTTGTTTTTAGAATTCATTTTTATTTTTGGCTGGGGTGGATGGATTCGAACCATCGCATGGCGGCATCAAAAGCCGCTGCCTTACCGCTTGGCTACACCCCAGAATTAAGCAGTTCATTTAATAAAGGCGATTTGTTAATAGTATTAGTAATAACATATGCTAATTTTCTTGGTGCATTATCCATTATTTCCTTTCCCTCTTCAAAAGAATTAATTTTTATGAACATACTACTTCCTGTTCCAGAGATATTTACTTCTTTATTCTCACTCAAAAAGTCAAATGCTTCTCTAACCTGAGGGTAATTAAACAAAACCCACTCTTCAAAAAAGTTTCCGTTTAACCTATCTTTTTTATTTGAAATTTCCTCCAATGTTACAGCGTTATAGGCATCCTGTGTGGATATTGAACATTCAGGAAATAGAATCATGACTAGATTTTCTGGGAATTCTTTAGGCTCAATTATCTCTCCTATACCCGAGACTCTTCCAGACAGACCTTTTAAAAAAAACGGTATATCCGATCCTAAAGATTTACCCAAATCTACTAACTCATCTAGGGATAAATTGAGTTTTTCGAGACTATTTACTGCTAGCATTGCAGTTGCCGCATTGGAACTACCACCTCCAAGTCCAGAGCCAAGAGGAATATTTTTCTCAATTTTTACAGAATAATTAAGTTTGGTCTCACAAAAGGACTCAATTTTTTTCAAAGCTTGAGTAACTAAGTTTTCTTCTTGAGATAATTGAATTTTTGTTGATGAAACTGATAGTTTATTTGAAGAAGAAATTTTGATTTTGTCTCCCCAATTTAAAAATTGAAAATCTGAATCTATATCATGGAAGCCATCCGATCTTTTTCTAATTATTTTTAAAGATAAATTAATTTTTGCTGGAGAGCTAAATATCATTGAGTTTCAGTGACAATCTAAAGTTTTGAAAGTTTCCTCGAATAATTAGACCTGATTTATTTGATAAATGCTTTTTTAGTTTAAGATTTTTCAATGCAAAATTTTGACATTCGATATTTGTACATTTGAAAAAGAACCATTCAAGAAATAACTTAAAATCAGATTCTTTTATGATGTTTTCGTATTTAAAGTTAGTTTTGATTTCTTCATCTTGAAACGAAATTTTAAAGTCTTTACTCAAACTATCTAAATTCAATTGAATTCTCTTATCTTCGCCACTCACATTTATAGTTCCTGAGAAATATTCAGAATTTGAAGCAAGAGAAAACTTACCTTTTTTTGAGAAAATATCCTCTTTAATTTCGATTGCGGCACACGAAAAGAGAAAAAAAACCAAAAAAAGATACCAAGCTAAAAACGATTTTTTCATATGAAAGCAGACTAGATACTATAATAGTTTTTATGCTGGAGTCGGTAAAAAAGAAACTAGAAGAAATTCAAATTAAGTTTTCTCAAATGGAATCTGAGCTATCAAAGCCAGAAATAATAGAAAATCAAACTAAGTTTACTTCTATTTCAAAAGAATATTCAAACCTAAAGCCTATAGTTGATAGCTTCAGCGAATTTAAATCTGTTGAGGAAAATATTGATGAATCAAACCAACTTTTGAATGACTCGGATAGTGAAATTAGAGCCTTAGCTCAAGAAGAACTAGAAAGTCTCAAAAATAGAAAAGATTCGTTAGAAGAAAATTTAAAAAAAATGCTGTTACCAAAAGATCCAAATGACGAAAAAAATGCGTTTATAGAAATTCGCGCTGGTACTGGAGGCGATGAAGCGGGATTGTTTACTGGCGATTTGTTTAGGATGTTTTCCAGATTATCAGAAAGACGCAAATGGCAAATAGAAATCATTAGCTCTAGAGAAAGTGAAAAAGGAGGTTTCAAAGAAATAGTATCTAAAATTACTGGAAGAGGTGCTTATGGTTTTCTCAAATATGAATCAGGAATACACAGAGTTCAAAGAGTTCCAGAAACCGAATCACAGGGTAGAATTCACACTTCAGCATGTTCGGTAGCCGTCCTGCCAGAGGCAGATGAACAAGAAAACATAAACATTGATAAGTCAGAAATTAGAGTTGATACTTTTCGAGCATCTGGTGCAGGAGGACAGCACGTTAATAAAACTGATTCCGCAGTTAGACTGACACATATTCCGTCTGGCATCGTTGTTGAGTGTCAGGATGGAAGATCGCAACATAAGAATAAAGAAAAAGCTATGTCTTTACTTCAGAGTAAATTGAATGAGGCAGCATTAGAAGAACAAGCCAAAGAATTAGACTCTCAAAGAAAGATCATGGTTGGAAGTGGTGATAGGTCAGAAAAAATTAGAACTTATAATTTTCCTCAAAGCAGAGTTACTGATCACAGAATAGAATTTTCTGTTCATAATTTGGAAGAATTTTTAGATGGTGACATGGAAATAATGCTATCGGCCCTTACAGAAGAGAATGAAGCAAAAAAACTTATTAACTTAGAAAATGAATCTACCTGATGCTTCTCAAGGATAAGTTAATAGAAACTAGAAACAAAATTGACAGTCCCGATGCTGAAATGATTTTTCAACATGTTCTTAAAATTGATAAAGCAAAAATTTATTCAGATATTAAAAAAGAAATTAATAAAGAAGATTTAAGCTCAATTGACCTTATGGTCGAAGAGAGATTAAAAGGGAAGCCACTAGCTTATTTAATTGGAAAGAAAGGGTTTTGGAAAAATAGTTTTATTGTCACGCCAGATGTCCTTGTTCCGCGTCCAGAAACTGAAACATTGGTAGATGCAATTCTCAATGAAAATCTACAAGGCAAAACTCTTCTTGAGCTTGGAACAGGGTCTGGAGCGATTTCTATATCCATCGCTCAAGAAAATAAAGATTGTTTTATCTTTGCAACAGATATTTCTATTAAAAGTATCTTGGTGGCAAAACAAAATGCAGCGAAGTTTTGCAGTGAGAACATAATTTTTTTAAATCACGATTGGAACAATGAATGGCTTTTTCCTCAGGTAGATTATCTAATTTCTAATCCTCCTTATGTGGATAAAGAGGCAACTACCGGAAAAGAAGAAGGGATCTGGCATGAACCAGAAAAAGCTTTATTTTCAAAAGATAAAGGCCTATCTGATTTAAAGTTAATCTTATCTAAAGGAAAAAATTTTTTAAATGAAAATGGTAAAGTTTATTTAGAGCATGCTCCGGATCAATACGAAGAATTAAATAAATTTGCCATGGAAAATGGGTATCTTAATTTTTCGAATTTAAATGATTTAAATGGAGATAAAAGAGTTTCGATTTATCAATGTTAAAAGAAGAATTATTAAGATATAGCAGACATATTATGTTGCCTGAAATAGACATTGAAGGGCAGAAAAAAATTAATGATATGTCGCTGGCATTTATAGGCATGGGTGGCTTGGGATGCTCTGCCTCTCTTTATTCAGCTCTATCTGGATTCGGTAAAATCAAAATAATAGACTTTGACTTTGTAGAAGCTTCAAACTTACAAAGGCAAATCCTTTTTGATGAAAATGACTTATCAAAAAACAAAGCCACTACCTCAGTAAAAAAATTATCTCAATTGAATCCTTATATTGAGCTAATAGGATTAGAGGAAAAAGTTGATTCTGCAAATATCGAATATCTTCTGAGGGATTCAGAAATAATTCTTGATTGCTCTGATAATTTTGAAACACGAAAAACTGTAAATAGATATTGCGTAAAACATAACAAAATTCTTATTTCTGGATCTTCTATCGCTTGGAAAGGACAATTGGGCTGCTTTGATTTGAGAGATGCTATGAATTCCTGCTATGAGTGTTTATTTGAAGATCTCGAGAACGAAGATTTATCATGCAGAGAGTCTGCGATTGCTTCTCCATTAGTTGGAGCCATAGGCTCTTTAATGGCAATTGAAGTTATAAAAGCGACTGTAGAAGAAAATTTTGAATCATATTTTATGATTTTTGATTCGTTGAAAGGAATTTTTAAAAGAGTTGATATTCATAAAAATCCAGAATGCAGGATCTGTCGAATCTAAATCATGTTTAAAGGCTATATAGAAGGTTATTACTCTAGGAGATTACCTATTGATGCGTTTAAAGACTTAAAAACACCAATTTCTCATTATTTTTATGGACCTAAAGAAGATATTTATTTGCGTCATCAATGGAAAGAACTTGATAAAAATCTCAAAAGAAGAATTCTTCCAAAAAAAATCCAGCAAGTTTATTGCGTTTCTCCCACTTCAGAATTTTTTGAAGATATTGAAAAAAATTTAAAACTTTTGAAAACAAAATTATCTTATGCTCTTGAGAAGGCAGGCTTTGATGAAATAGCAATTTTCTTTGATGACATTGATATAACTAATTTTGGTCAGGAAGCGGCAGACAAAGATTTGGGAAAAAAACATGCAGAAGTTTTAAATGAAGTTTCTATGCATTTTCCAAAACAAAAAAATATCTGGTTTTGTCCGTCAATTTATAATTTATCTTTGTCAAAAGGGATATTTGATGAAGGATATTTAGGAGGGCTAAAAGAAAATTTAAATAAGCGCGTAGTTATTTTTTGGACAGGAGATAACGTTATTAGTGAAAGGATTAATAATTCATCTCTAAAGTTAATTCAAAATTTTTTTAAAAATCCTATAGCCATTTGGGATAATTTTTATGCAAATGATTATTGCCCAAGTAGATTGTTTTTAGGTCCCTTAAAGGGAAGGTCTTTAAACAAATCAATATTTGGACACTTTCTTAATGGAACTGGTTTAAAAGAAACAGACAAATTTTTATTAAATTATTTATTTAACCCGAAGCAGAAAGTTCCATATTTACCAAAGGAATTAAAACCAATCTTCTCCGATCCATTCAAGAAGTTAAACGAAAAGGAGTTACAGCGCGCTTTAAATATCAGTAAAAAATCAATTCGATTTATTTTTGAAAACCCTCTTGATGAAATTCTATTGGAATGGAAACCATTTTTAATGTCTTCTTTAAATGATATAAAACTTTTTCATTTAGAATCAAAAAAAGAGGTTGAAGGATTTCTTGAGCGAAGATATTCTCCTTTATTCGTAAAGGGTTTAACAAAAAAAAGGTGAGACTATGTTAGGAAATATGATGAATGAACAACTTCTTATTTCAGGAGTTTTAGAACATGCTATAAAAAATAATGCCAATACCGAGATAGTAAGTAACACTGTAGAAGGAGGCATACACAGATATACCATTAAAGACTCCGCAAAAAGATCAAAGAAATTGGCCAATGCTTTGCTTAACTTAAGTATTAAAGAGGGGGACATAATTGCCACAATGGCGGTAAACAGTTATCGCCATTTAGAACTTTATTTTGGCATTTCCGGATTGGGGGCTGTTCTTCATACTCTTAATCCTAGATTATTTCCAGATGACATTAAATACATTGTTAATCATGCCGAAGATAAATATATCTTCGTTGATGCGCCTTTTTTACCAATCATAGAAAATGTCATTTCTGACCTTAAAACAGTTAAAGGAATTGTGGTACTTACTGATAAGGAGCACATGCCGTCTTCATCAATTAAAAATCTCATTTGTTATGAAGATCTTATTGCTGATGAATCTGAAGAAATAGTTTGGCCTGAGTTTGATGAGAATACAGCATCATCATTGTGTTATACGTCTGGTACAACTGGAAATCCTAAGGGAGTTCTTTATTCTCACAGATCTACAGTTTTACATGCTTGGTATGCTACTGCTGGGAATGCAATGAATTTAACTTCTGAAACTGTTTTGCTTCCTGTAGTGCCAATGTTTCATGTCAATGCGTGGGGAATTCCTTATGCCTCATTTATGTATGGTGCCAAAATGGTTTTTCCAGGCCCCTTCACTGATGGTGAATCAATTTGTAATTTAATTACTTCTGAAAAAGTAAATCAGCTTATGGGGGTTCCTACTGTATGGCTTGACTTACTGAATTATACTGAGAAGAACAATATCAAACTTGAGTCAGTAAATAGTGTTTTAGTTGGCGGTTCTGCCGCTCCAAAAGCAATGATTAAAGCTTTTCAAGAGAAACATGATTGTTTTTTACTTCATGGTTGGGGTATGACAGAAATGAGTCCGCTTGGGACACTCAATTCCTATACTCCAGAGATGGATGGCATGGATCTTGAAGAAAGATATGAAATTCAAACAAGCCAAGGTAGGGCAGTTTATGGTTGTTCAATGAAAATAATAAATGATGAAGGTAAGGTTCTTCCTAATGATGGAAAAACGTTTGGGAGACTTATGGTCAAAGGACCTGCAATTATTGAACGATACTTTAAGTCTAACGAGACAGCTCTGGAAGATGGTTGGTTTGATACGGGAGATGTTGCAACGATAGATACTCATGGCTATATGAGAATAGTCGATAGAAGTAAAGATGTTATTAAATCTGGAGGAGAGTGGATTAGTTCTATTGATCTTGAAAATACGGCAGTTGGACATCCGGGAGTAGCAGAGGCATGTGTTGTTGGAGTTGCTCATGCCAAATGGGATGAAAGACCTTTATTGTTTATTGTTAAAAATGGCTTGGAAGAATGTGATAAAGATTCAGTATTGGATTACCTTTCTGATAAAGTAGCCAAGTGGTGGCTTCCTGATGACGTTATCTTTCTAGACGAACTTCCTCATGGAGCAACAGGAAAACTTCTCAAGACAGGTTTGCGAGAAGACTACAAAAATCATTTAATGAAATAAAAAATAAGGAGAAAACAATGGCTGGATTAGTACCTGCAAACACTTTAAAAGATTACATTGGTAAAGATATGGGAGCTTCTGATTGGTTAAAAGTCGATCAAGATAGAATAAATCAATTTGCTGATGCAACGAATGACCATCAATTCATTCATATTGATTCAGAAAAAGCTACGCCACTTTTTGGCTCAACAATAGCTCATGGATTCTTATCCCTCTCATTGATGGCTGGGTTGCCAGCACCTCAAGTTGCTCCTGAGGGTATGACCATGGTTTTTAATTATGGACTTGATAAAGTTCGATTTTTAACTCCTGTTAATGTGGGTTCAAAAGTAAGAACTAAATCTACACTTTTATCTGTTGATGATAAAGGTGATGGAAGATATCTTTTAAAATATGAAGTTGTGATGGAGATAGAAGGTCAAGAAAAACCTGCTTATGTTGCCGAGTCTTTATCCATGTTTATTACTTAGATAATTTATCCTTTAAAAGTTTATTTACTACTTGTGGGCTTGCACTGCCCGAAGTTTTTTTCATAACTTTACCAACGAAAAAGCCTTGCAATCTATCTTTGCCTGATTTTAGTTGTTCAAATTGTTTTTGGTTTTCAGAAATCACCTCATCAAGGATTTTTTCTATTTCATCATCATTAGAAATTTGTTCTAAACCTTCTTTCTGAATAAGCTCTTGTATTTCTCCTCCTTCACTCCATACAATCTCAAGAAGTTTTTTTGCGGAAGGGCCAGAAATTTTTTGATCTTCAATATTTTGAATTATCTCTGCAATATGCTTTGGATTTACTTTAGATTCAGAAATGTTTGTGTCATTTTTGTTAAGCAGCGCAAATAAGTCTCCAGTGATCCAATTTACAGCATTTTTAGGAGAAACTTCATAAGACAATACCTCTTCAAAAAAGGATGCAGTTTCTTTATTTATAGTTACAAGCTCAGCATTGTCATCTGATAGTTCATAAGAGTTCATGAACCTTTCTTTCATAATTTCTGGCAATTCAGGAAGATTTTTTCTTACTTCGTTAATTTGATCTTTTGAGATTTTTATTGGAATTAAATCTGGTTCTGGAAAGTAGCGGTAGTCATTGGCTTCTTCTTTAGAGCGCATGGATCGCGTCAGATTTTTTTTAGAATCATACAATCTAGTTTCTTGAATAATTTCTTCTCCCTTTTCGAGCTCTTTAATTTGTCTGTCTATCTCAAAAATAATTGCTTTTTCAACAAATTTGAAAGAATTTATATTTTTTAATTCAGTTCTTGTACCTAGTTTTTGATCATTGGGCTTTTTAACAGATACGTTAGCGTCGCATCTCATAGATCCCTGCGACATGTCGCCATCTGAGATTCCCAAGAAAGTAACAATACTGTGTATTTTTTTTAAATACTCAACCGCTTCCTTAGCAGAACTAAGGTCAGGTTCAGAGACTATTTCCAATAAGCAAGTTCCAGCTCTATTCAAATCTATTGCAGAGTTATTGCTGTACAAATCATGGATTGATTTTCCTGCATCTTCTTCAAGATGAGCTCTAGTAACACCAATAATTTTTGATTTATCACCAAGTTTTATTTCAACACTTCCTTTGCCCACTATAGGATCATCTAATTGACTTATTTGGTAACCTTTAGGTAAGTCTGGATAAAAGTAATTTTTTCTTGCAAAAATTACTTTTTCAGATATTTCGGCATTTATTGCACAACCAAACTTTAATGCATGAGAAATCGCTTCCTTATTTAATACTGGCAGTACACCAGGAAGTCCTAAGTCAATTTCACTAGCTTGAGTATTTGGATCAGCACCAAAAGCTATTGGTGAAGAGGAAAAAAGTTTTGTTCTGGTTGCAAGTTGCACATGAACTTCCAATCCAATAACAGGCTGCCAATTATTTAAACTCATGAAAATTCGTTAATTTTTGAAATTTGTTTGCAAGATTTAGAATTCTTCCTTCCTCAAGATAGTTTCCAATGAGTTGGAGGCCAATTGGCATTTCGTCAGCCGTGCCTGATGGAATTGATAACGCTGGTAAGCCTGCCAAGTTTGCAGGAATTGTATAAATATCTTGTTCATACATTTCTACAGGATCATTTATTGAGCCCAGTTCAAAAGAAGAGTTGGAGCAAGTAGGCATTGCTATCGAAGAAACTTTTTTAAAGGCTTCATCAAAATCACTCTTTATTAAATTTCTTATTTTCAAAGCCTTATTGTAAAAGGCATCATAGTAACCTGCTGAAAGACAGAATGTTCCAATAAAAATTCTATTCTTTACTTCTCTCCCAAATCCTTCTGTTCTTGAATTTACATAAAGATCCTCTAAAGAGGATACGCTCTCGCTTCTATGGCCAAATCTAATTCCATCATATCTAGCCAAATTTGCTGAACACTCTGCAGGGGCTATTACATAGTAAGCAGGTAAGGAGTATTCAATATGAGGTAGATTAATTTCTACAATTTTAGCTCCATCTTTTTCAAGAATAGAAATAGCATTCTTGAAAGAATCTCGCACCTGATCATTTTTAATATTTTCAATTAGGTCTTTAGGAATCCCAATTATATGCTCTTGATCTGCATCGACTTCCTTTTGTAAATCTTTAACTTCTTCATTCAAAGATGTCGAGTCTTTTTGATCAAACCCAGACATATATTTGAGAGCTATAGCGGCATCCTTAGCATTTTTTGCGATTATTCCTGCTTGATCAAGGCTGGACGCAAAAGCAATCATTCCCCATCTGGAAACTCTTCCATAAGTAGGTTTTATACCCGTAACTCCGCAGAAAGAAGCTGGTTGTCTTATAGAGCCTCCTGTATCGGTTGCAGTTGCAAATGAGCAAAGATTTGCTCTAACAGCAGCTGCTGATCCTCCAGAAGAACCCCCTGGAGAAAGTTTTTCGTTAATAGGGTTTAAAACATTTCCATAAAAGCTTGTTTCGTTTGAAGATCCCATAGCAAATTCATCCATATTTGTTTTTCCTAGGGTAATTGCTCCGGCAGTATCTAATTTAGAGAAAACCTCTGAAGAGTAGGGAGAAATGAAGTTGGATAACATTTTAGAACCACAAGTTGTTTTTTTATCTTTAATACAAAAAATATCTTTGTGAGCAATTGGAATTCCTTCTAGAGGCCTAGCTTTGTTTTTCGCAATATTTTCATCTGCCATTAGGGCTTTTTCTTCTGATTCTTTTTCGAACACCGAAATGAAACAATTTAGAGATTCTTTTTTCTTAATTTCATTTAAATATGCTCCTGTAATTTCTTTAGATGAGAAAGATTTATCAGCAAGCCCAAGTATCTGATCTGTTAAAGAAAGATTTATTAATTCACTCATAATTATTCAATTACTTTAGGGGTAAGATAAAAACCAGAGTCTTTTTCCTTTGAAAGTTCTTGAAGTTTTTCTCTTTCAATGTCTTTTTTTTCGATGTCTTCTCTCAAGGTCTGAGTATTCTCTATGGGATGGGTTAATGGTTTTATTTTTGAAGTATCTAGCTCATCCATTTTGTTGACCATGGTCAAAATTGATTCCAGGTCTTTCATCAAAGAGTCAGATGTTTCCTCGTCTATCTTGATTTTACTCAATAAAGAGATGTTTTTAAGGTCTTGTTCAGTAATTTTCATTATAATGATTAAAAGAGAGGAAGATTTTATATCAACTTAAAATCAACTACTATTCGAATTATTTAAAAAGTTACAAAATTATGGTTCTCAAATCTCTAAAAGGCATTTACTCAACAGATTTATCAATTGATTTGGGTACTGCTAATACACTCATATTTGCCAAAGGTAAGGGAATTGTTTTAAATGAACCATCCGTAGTAGCTATAAAAAAATCTGAGGGCCATAGATCAGTAGTTGCGGTAGGCTCTGAAGCAAAAAGAATGCTTGGAAGAGTTCCTGGAAACATTGAAGCAATTCGTCCACTTAAAGACGGAGTTATCGCAGATTTTCAAGTAACAGAAAAGATGCTTCAACATTTTATCCAGGTTGTTCATGGAGAAAATTTCTTTAAACCAAGTCCAAGAATATTGATTTGTGTCCCTTGTCAATCAACACAAGTAGAAAGAAGAGCAATAAGAGAATCAGCCCTTCAAGCAGGCGCTAGAGAAGTAAGGCTTATAGAAGAGCCTATGGCAGCAGCTATTGGTGCTGGATTGCCGGTTGAAGAGGCATCAGGTTCAATGGTGGTGGATATTGGCGGAGGAACAACTGAAATAGCAATTCTTGCACTTAATGGAGTGGTTTTTTCCAGCTCTTTGAAAACGGGAGGTGATAGATTCAATGAAGCTATTGTTTCTTATATTAGGAGGAAATACGGAGTTTTGGTAGGTGAATCAACTGCCGAAAGAATAAAAGAAACTGTGGGTTGTGCAACTCCTGAAAGTGAAGATAAATCAATGGAAATCAGAGGAAGAAATTTAGCCGAAGGTGTCCCAAATACAATCAATTTTTCAAGTTTAGAAGCCTATGAAGCCATATCGGGACCTCTATCTTCAATTCTTCAATCTATAAGAAATGCCTTAGAACAATCCCCTCCGGAACTTAGCGCAGATATTTCTGAAAGAGGAATAGTTTTAACAGGGGGAGGAGCCTTGCTTACAGACTTAGACATAATGATATCTGAGCAAACTGGAATTCCGGTAATTGTCGCTGATGATCCTTTAACCTGTGTAGTAAAAGGCGGAGGAATTGCCCTTGATATTATTGATAAATTTGATGTAGATCTTTTATCTACAGAGTAATTTCATGTTCGGCGGTGAACACAAACAAACCGATATCGCGCAATCAGCAATATTCACTACGGGGTCAATGCGCGCAAGCCGATTCTATCCCGCAATACTCTTTAGTTTCTTTATTATGTATGGAGATTATTCGTTTGATTTAAGCAGTAAAATTAGAATTGTTTCGTCATATATTTTTTCTCCTTTCACACAAATTGAATACCTAGCTAAAGATAGTTTTAATTCCTTTGATTCTTATTTTTCTTCTCAAAAAAAACTTTCTGAAGAAATAGATTTATTAAGAAACCAGATACGAGATTTAGAAAATCAAAATCTTGCTCTTCAAAATACAAAAACTTCTCTAAATGAGCTCGAAGAGCTTTTTGATCTAAGTAAGAGTTTTCAGGAAAGAAAAATATTCTTAGGTAAGATTACAGATTTTAAGAAATTTCCTAAAGAAATTGTTTCAGTTGAAATCAGATCAAATAATATTACAAAAGATATGATAGCCTTTAATGCTTTTGGTTTAATCGGAGTGATAGATGAACTACTTAATAATTCAATAAAAATAATACCTCTTCATAATGCGTCAATAAAAATTCCAGCAAAGAACATTAGAACCTTAGAAAATATAATTATAATTGGATCAGGTAAGCCTAAAACGTTTCAAATTGAAGAATTCAAAAAAAATGGAGATATTAAAAAAGGGGATGAAATCATTTCGTCTGGATTGGGAGGCAGGTTCCCTGAAGGTTTTTTGCTTGGAAGGGTAACTGAAATAAAAGAAAATGATCAATCAAACTTTTTGCAAATTACAGTTGAAAATACTTTTGACTTTAGTTTCGGCTCTACAATTTTATTTACTAAGCCATGAATAGTCTTGATGATAAAAAACCTTCAATTTTTAATTTTTATTTTTTTGTAGGACTCACTTTAATTATCGCTTCAATGGTTGAAGTCTTATTAAATGACTTCCTGCTATCTAGGCTAACTTTGCCTCTAACCTTGATGACATTAATTTATTGGAATGTAGCAACGCCAAGAAATATAGGTTTTTTTTGGACTATGCTTTCAGGTTTCATTTTAGATATTTTTTTGGGATACCTTTTAGGAATTCATGTTGTTATCTTTCTTTTGACATCTTACTTTTCGCAAAGATACTTCCATAGGTTTAGAGCTTTATTTAGGTTGCAACAATCTTTGATTGTGGCAATCATTGTTTTTATATATCAAATTTATTTCATTTTAATTTCCAATAATTTCGCCTTATCAATTATTTTTGAATTATTTATCTTAACAATCATCTCTAGCTTATTTTGGCCAATCATTTACGGAGTTTTGAGATATTTGAGGATAAAACTTACTTACGGACAATAAAAATTTTGCTTAAGTCACTTCCCCAAGATAAACATTTCTGACGATTTCATTTTGCACAATTTCATTTGGAATCCCTTGAGCGATAACTTTTCCTGCGTTTATGACATAAATGTAATCACAAATATCCAAAGTAGCATTTACATTGTGATCACTTATTAGAACACCTATACCTTTTTCTTTTAGATTTTTAATCAAAGTCTTAATCTCATTTATTATCAAAGGATCAATTCCTGCAAAAGGCTCATCAAGCAATATAAGTTTGGGGTTTAACGCAATTGCTCTAGCAATTTCAACTCTTCTTCTTTGACCTCCAGATAAAGAATTACATTTTTGAGTTTTGATGCTCATGAGATCAAGTTCTTCAGAGATTTTAGTAAATTTGTTGTCAATTTCTTTTTTTTCAATTTTTTTTGCTTCAAGCGCAGCCTTTATATTTTCTTCAACGGTGAGTTCTCTGAATACTGAAGGCTCTTGAGGCAGGTAAATAACCCCTAATTCAGATCTTTTTTCAAAACTTAGGTTGTTAACTATTTTTGAATCATAGAGCACTTCGCCTTCAGAAGGTTTGCTCAAACCAGCCAGAATAGAGAACAAAGATGTCTTACCTGCTCCATTTGGACCTAGTAAGCCATATATAGAATCTGAGGAAATAGAAATATCTATACTCTCGAGAATATTTACTTTATTTGAAACTTTTTTAAGTTTTTTCCCATCAATACGCATTTTAATTAATAATTTTTAATATTAAGTTTTGATGGAAAAATTAATTCTCCATTTGATTTTAACTTCACCATAGACGTTTCTGTCTCTAAACCTTTGTTATCTTTAAGGTATACAGGGCTACCTTTAAAAACTATCTCATCTTCATTCAGAATAATTTCTTTCAAAGAAATTTCATATTCATCAATAAAAATGATTAATTCATCAGATGATAAGTTTCTTTTATTAAGATCAATATCAACATTACTAGCTTTTCCTAAAATATCTTTTTCATTTACCTTTCCAGAAATTTCAATCTTATTATCAAGTTGCACTATATTTTTATCGTAAGCAATTGTTCCCTTATTTGAAATTATTTTTAAAAAAGTATTTTTTCCCGAAATATCTATTTTTGGCTGGTAAACATAAAGATTTTTTTCATCTTTCAAAGAATTAACCATTGAAGAATTTACTTCTAACATAAAATCACTTTCTTTAAAGCCTAAATTAATAGAAATATTTTTTGCTTCAAAAATAATTTCATTATTTTGTTTTATTAACTCAGAAGATGATGAGTTTAAAAAAAATGAAGACAAGAACAAGACAGAACCAATAAGAAAAAATAAAGCAACTAAATATACAAAAATGCTTTTTGGCATCAAATTATTTTTGCTGAAAGAATTTCATGCATTCTGATTAAACCTGTTATTTTTTTATTTGAATTCTTTACTATTAATGAATAGATTTTTTGATCTTCCATTATCCTTGAAACATCAAGGACAAGATCAACATCCTTTACAAATTTAAAATTTTTAGTCATGACTTCTTTTATAGGTGTTGATGTAAGGTCTATACGATTGTTTATCATTCTTCTTAAATCTCCATCTGTAAAAATACCTTTTACGATACCTTTAATTTTTATTAAACCTAATCCAAACCCTTTTTTTGATATTTTTTCCATTGCATCAATTATAGAAATATTTCCATCTATAAAAGGTAAGTCTTTTTCTTTGATCATAATTTCTCTTACCTTAATGAAACTTTTACCCAGACTACCTCCTGGATGATTTGCACCAAAGTCAGATCTTTTTAAACCTTCGTGGTTTGTTATAGCTACAGAAATAGCATCTCCAATCATCATCATGGCAGTCGTGCTGGATGTTGGGGCAAGATTTAGCATATCCGCCTCTTTTTTTAAATTCAAAGATATGTGCGCTTTAGATGAAAGTGCAATTGAGGACTTTTTGTTTCCGGTAACAGAACAAATATTCACTTTTTTTTGTTTAAGATTTGGCAGAAGATCAACCAATTCTTCCGTCTCACCTGAGTAAGAGAAAATAATTAATGAATCTTTTTTTGTTATGGCACCAAGATCTCCATGACTAGCCTCGGCGGCATTTATATAAAAAGAAGGTTTTCCAAGGCTAGAAAGAGTAGCTGATATTTTTTCAGATACCTTTCCTGACTTACCTATGCCTAAAAAAATTAAATTTCCTTTTGTTTCTAATAAAAAGTTACAAACGTTATTGAATTCATTTTTGGAAATACCCGAAGAAACCTCTTGAAGAGCATCAATTTCGTTTGAAATTACTTTTTTACCAATTGCAAAAAAATTAATTTTTTTTGGTTTTTTCATCTGTGATTAATTATCCTGTAGTAGACTAGGCTCTTTAAATCCGATTATAAATGAAAAAGTACTTTTTCTTATTTTTTATCATTATTTTTTCTTCAAACTCTTTCCTAGATACAGAGGTAGAGGAGTTTGTGAACTCACAACATAATGAAATTTTTAATTTTCTTAATAACAATCAAGATTTGTTTGATTCAGATAAGGATAAGTTTCTAAATGAGTTTGAAGTTAGGTTTTCAAGACTGATTCCCCCCGAAGAAATTTCAAAAAGAGTAATGGGTAAGAGGCTTTTTACAGCAGCTACAAAAAAACAAATTTTAAAATTTAATGAGAAGTTTAAGAGTACTCTTTTAGACTCTTATTCAGGTGCACTAAGCAGTGTAGAGGCAGCAAATATATCAATAGAATCTCACTTTCATCCCAATGAACGAATGGATTTAGCGGTTGTCCAATTAAATACCGACTTTTCAGGAAGAAAATTTAAATTAATTTATAAGATGAAAAAAATTCAAGTTGAAGATAGGAAGGATTGGCGAGTAGTTGGTATAGTTTTGGACGGTATAGACATAGTTTCACTTTACCGAAAACAATTTGCATCTCTTGTTAAAGAAAATGATGATAATTTAGATCTAGCAATAGATTCTTGGAGTATCGAAGAAGATTCCTTAAACCTAGAAAATTAATGGATAAACTTATTATTGAGGGAGGCCATTCTCTTAATGGAAGCTTAAAAGCCTCTGGCGCAAAAAACTCTGCTCTTCCAATACTAGCTTCTTCTCTTTTATTAGAAGGCAAATTAACCTTAAGTAATATCCCGCACCTAAAAGACGTCACTACTATGATTGAAGTTTTAGGATCAATGGGAGCAAATATAACACTTGATGAGAATATGAATCTTGAGATAGATACTTCAAATCTTAAAAATCAAATAGCAAGATATGAGCTTGTAAAAACAATGAGAGCTTCTGTTTTGGTGCTTGGACCTCTTTTGGCAAAATTTGGACAGGCTGAAGTCGCCTTACCTGGAGGATGCGCAATAGGAAGTAGACCTGTAAATCTTCACCTTGATTGCATGAAAAAGTTAGGTGCAGAAGTTGTTACTGAAGGAGGATATATAAAAGCGAAAGCAGAAAATGGCTTAAAAGGGGCCGAAATTCTGTTTGACACCATTAGCGTAACAGGAACAGAAAATGCCATTATGGCTGCTGTCCTAGCAGAAGGAGAGACCATAATTAAAAATGCTGCAAGAGAACCTGAAGTTGGAGATCTGATTGACTGTTTGATTAGTATGGGAGCGAAGATTCAAGGAAAAGGAACAAAAGAACTAATGGTATTTGGCGTGAAAGAACTGAAACAAACTTCTTATGAAGTTATGCCAGATAGAATAGAAACTGCTACTTATTTAACAGCGGTTGCTATGACTGGAGGCGAGGTGACAATAAAAAATTCTATGCCGGAAACTCTGGATAGTGTTCTTAAAAAGTTAACTGAAGCAGGCGCAAAAATAGATATCAATACAGATACCATTCATTTAAAAATGAATAAAAATCTTAAACCTGTCGATATATCAACTGCTCCTTATCCTCTTTTTCCGACAGATATGCAGGCACAATTTATTTCATTGAACACCATTGCAGAGGGACAATCGTCTGTTGTAGAAACTATTTTTGAGAATAGATTTATGCATGTACAAGAACTTATTAGAATGGGAGGAGATATCTCTTTGGCGGGAAACACAGCAACAATAAATGGCAAAAAAAATTCCTTACACTCAGCACCTGTTATGGCAACAGACCTTCGAGCGTCAGCAAGTTTAGTTTTAGCTGGCTTGGTTGCTAAAGGAGAAACGAAAATTGATCGTATTTATCATATTGATAGGGGTTATGAAAGAATTGAAGAAAAATTGAACTCCCTAGGAGCAAATATAGAGCGGGTGACAGGGTAATGTTAATTGTTTTACCAAAAGGAAGATTACTTAAAGAAATTAGAAATCTATTGGAGTTGATAGGCATATCTTTTGAAGACTCATCAAGAAAACTGGTTATGGATACTTCTGTAAAAGATATCAAAGTTGCAATCCTTAGGTCTTGGGACATTCCAAAGTTTGTCAATAAAGGCATTGCAGACATGGGGTTTGTTGGGAAAGATGTTCTAAACGAGATTGAAGATGAAGAAAATTTTTATGAATCTTTAGATTTAGGATTAGGCAAGTGTCGTCTTTCTTTAGCCTCATATAAGCAAGTAACTAATTCAAACAAACCGATAGTAGCTACTAAATATCCAGTATCTGCAAAAGCTTTTTTTGCTTCAAAAATGCAAAACGTAGAAATAATAAAATTAAAAGGCGCAATAGAAATAGCACCAATTCTCGGGCTTTCAGATTATATTGTTGATCTTGTTCAAACAGGTAACACTCTTAAAGATAATGGATTGTCTGAATTGGAGGTGATCCAAGACATTTCAACTAGATTAATCATTAACAAATCCTCTTTCAAAACAAATAATCAAAAGATAGAAAAATTAATTATTTCCATGAAAAATGCTCTAAATGAAAACTTTAAAAATTAAGATATTATCTTTTCCTGTCGCCAAAAAATACTTATTGCAGAGTAAATTTAGAAATCAGGCTGTTAACGTTAAAGAAACTGTTCGAAAAATAATACTTAATGTAAAAAAAAATGGTGATAAAGCATTAATAAAGATTTCTAACAAAATTGATAAGACAGAATTTAAAACAGTTACAGAAGCCTCTTTCAATAAGTCTGATTTAAAAAAAAATTATGAAAAGTTAGACAATGCAATCAAGAAAAACTTAAATTTCATTAAGAAAAGAATAATAAATTTTCATAAAGCAATAAAGATAAGTGATTTAAAAACAAAGGATGGGATATTTAATTTATTAGGTCAAATCCATAAACCAATAGACAGAATTGGTCTTTATGCTCCTGGAGGCAAAGCTGTTTATCCATCCTCTATTCTTATGACTGCATTAGTTGCAGGAGTGGCAGGTTCAAAAGAGATTAACCTTTTTTTTCCTAGTTCTTCCGAGAAAGCAAAAACATTAATGTTAGGGACTGCTCATCTAGCAGGAATAACTAATGCTTATAATTTCGGTGGAGCACATGCAATAGCCGCTATGGCCTATGGGACAGAGTCGATATCAAAGTCAGATAAAATCTTTGGTCCTGGGAATAACTATGTTGCAGAAGCAAAAAGACAGGTATTTGGAGATGTAGGCATAGATTCATTTGCTGGCCCATCTGAGGTATTAATTATTTCTGATAAGAAAAAAGGATTTGAACAATTAGCTGCTGATCTAATTGCCCAAGCCGAGCATGGAGAAGACTCCAAATGTATTTTTATTCAAATTGGAAAAGGAGGATTAAGGGATTTGTTTAAAGAACTTGAACGACAAGTTACTGAGGCTCCAAGGGGAAAAACAATAAAAACCGCTTTAGAAAAAAATTCAATGTTTATACAGGTTAAAAATTTAGAAGAAGCAATTGAAATCAATAATCTTGTAGGTCCAGAACATTTACAAATTATTTACAAAAATTTTAAAGAGTCATTATTAAAAAGATTCATTGCTGGAGCTATTTTTGTTGGAGAAAACAATACAGCTGTCCTAGGAGATTATGCTGCAGGACCCAGTCATGTAATTCCAACAAATTCTGCTGCCAGATTTAGTTCGCCTGTTAGTATCGAAGACTTTTTAGTGAGAACCTCGGTAACAGAAATTAAATCCATTAAGAATAAGGCTAGATATAATGAACTGCTTGATCATTCAATATTTTTAGCAGAGCTTGAAGGTTTGCATGGACATGCGTATGCCTTGAAGCTTAGGCGCAAATAGATACTACTTGTCTATAATTGAATTGAAGACTTCAATTACTGTATCGACAGGAATAGCAAAATTTAACCCCTGATTTCCTCCAGAAGTAGACCTAATTACATTTACCACGCCTAGTAACCTTCCTTTATCATCAATTAATGCACCACCAGAGTTTCCTGGATTTATTGATGCATCGGTTTGGATAAAATTTCCTTTTTTATCTTGGAAAGTTCTGTTTATGGCGCTAACAATACCCTTACTGAATGATTGCCCTAATCCTTGAGGATTACCAATTGCAATTACAGACTCTCCAACTTTAACCTGATCTATGTTTTTTCTTATTTTAAAGGGCTTTAGATTGATCGAATCAATAATTCCTAAAACTGCAATATCTGCTTCTGAATCAAATCCTAAAATTTGAGTTTTAACTGTTTTCCCTAAATGATTTTCTACTATTAATTCTTGATTTTGATTGAAAGCATCACTTATAACGTGAAAGTTTGTAACTATTAGACCTTTTTCAATAACAACTCCCGATCCATTAGGAAAAAGGCCGGTTTTTACAACTCGTCTGTTGAATTTAAATCCAAATTCATTAGATTGTTCTTGCCATGCCTTCCATTTTTTTATCGTCCAAATATTTACAACTGAAGGGGAAGTTCTTTCGAGTACATTCGAAATATCATGATAGATAGGTATATAGATATCTGTTTTGCCATAAAAACTAGAAAAAATTAAAGCAGATATGGCTCCTAATACTACCCATAAAGATATGACAAAATAACTTTTTTTGATCATTGGTAATAGCAATTATAACCTCTCTGAGTTATCATTCTCGACTTTCGAAACTTATTTATGGAAACTAAGAGTTATAAGAGCAACAATGTCCAAAAAATTTGGCATCTTGTTGATGCTGAGGACAAAGTTTTAGGGAGATTGGCTGTGAAAATAGCAACAATTCTCTCAGGTAAAAACAAAGCTCAGTATTCTCCAAATGCAGACTTAGGTGACTTTGTAGTTGTTGTTAATGCTGAAAAAATTAAGGTAACTGGTAATAAATTTTCTCAAAAAAACTATTATCATCATACCGGCTATCCTGGAGGACTCAAGACAAAATCTTTTGAAAAGATGCAAGAAGATTCTCCCGAAAAAATAATTGAAAAAGCTGTTAAAGGAATGCTTCCTAAAAACAAACTTGCTAATCAGATAATTAAAAAGTTAAAAGTTTATTCTGGTTCAGTTCATCCTCATATTGGACAGCAACCTAAGGAATTATCTATTTAGAAATATGTCAGAAGCAATTTATGCAACAGGAAGACGAAAAAGTGCAACTGCTAGAGTTTACCTATATGAAGGCTCTGGAAACATATTAATAAATGATCTACCTTTAGAAGAATACTTCGGAAGAGAAGTAGCTAAAATACTGGTTAAACAGCCACTTAAACTTTTAGAATGTGATCAGAAATTTGATTTCAAAATTAAAGTTTCTGGTGGAGGTTCCTTTGGTCAGGCTGGCGCTATAAGACATGGTATTTCAAGAGCGCTGGAAAAAAAGAATAGTGAATTCAGAGGAGCATTAAAGTCCGCAGGCTATTTAACAAGAGATTCAAGAAAAGTGGAAAGAAAAAAAGTTGGATTAAGAAAAGCAAGAAAAGCACCTCAATTCAGCAAAAGATAAAATATGCAACCCAAAAGTCCTCCTAATCCTGGTAGAAGGAAATTTCTCACATATACAACTTCATTCCTAGGAATTATCGGAGCATTTTTTACGGCGATACCATTTGTTAGTGCCTTTAAACCTAGTGCTAAAGCCGAGGCAGCAGGTGCGCCTGTTAAAGTTGATGTTTCAAAGTTACTTCCTGGAGAAATGATGACTGTTGAATGGAGAGGAAGACCTGTTTTCGTCGTAAACATTCCTGAAGAAAATACAAATTTCATAACAAAAAATCTTGAAAGGCTAGCTGACCCTGATATGGATGATCCCTCTCAACCGGAATACGCGAAAAATGAGATAAGGTCTAGAAAAAAAGGAATTGCAGTTTTGACCGGAGTTTGTACCCATTTGGGCTGCGCTCCAAAGTATTACCCAGAAGCAAAGCCAGAGGATTTTGATTCAAATTGGCAGGGAGGATTTTTTTGTCCTTGTCATGGTTCGAAATTTGATTTGGTCGGAAGAGTTTATGCAAATGTTCCAGCTCCTACGAATTTAGTTGTGCCTCCACATTTTTTTGAAAAAGATAACTTATTGGTTATCGGTTCAGACGGAGTAAGTTAATGAGCGAAAACACTATAGGTAAAAAAAGCCTTGATTGGGTTGATAAAAGGTTTCCCGTAATCGACCTTTTCGAAAGGCATCTTTCTAAATATTATTCTCCTTCCAACATAAATATTTGGTATTTGTTTGGCTTTCTTTTATTGATTGTTTTGGTAATGCAGATTCTAACCGGTTTGTGGTTGATGATGAATTATACCAATACAGCAGAAGGAGCATTTTCTTCAATTGAATATATTATGCGGGATGTAGATTATGGTTGGCTTATCAGATACATGCATGCCGGCGGTGCATCAGCATTTTTTGCATTGATTTATCTGCATATGTTTAGAGGCATGATGTATGGTTCATATCAGAAGCCAAGAGAATTAATTTGGGTTGGTGGATGGTTTGTTTATGTTCTTCTATGCGCAGAAGGTTTTACAGGTTATGTCCTTCCCTGGGGACAAATGTCATTTTGGGCTGCACAAGTAATTATATCTCTGGTGGGTTCTATTCCTTACTTTGGCGAAGATCTTGCTATCTGGATCAGAGGTGATTACATAGTCTCAGGAATTACTTTATCGAGACTTTTTGCATTTCATGTAGTTTTACTACCTATTTTAATTATTGCGGTTGTTTTCTTTCACATTTTAGCCCTTCATGAAATTGGCTCCAATAATCCAGACGGCATAGATGTTAAAAAACATACAGATCAGGATGGAGTTCCATTGGATGCCAAGCCTTTCTTTCCATATGACATAACTCACGATTTCTATGCATTGGGAGTGTTTTTATTAATTTTTTGCACAGTGATATTTTTCTTCCCAGAAGGGGGAGGATATATCATCGAGTACGTTAACTATGAGCCAGCTAATCCACTATCTACTCCAGCTCATATTGTTCCATCTTGGTACTACACTCCATTTTACGCAATGCTAAGAGCAATAGATTTCCCTCTATTTGGATTAACCGCTAAATTTCTGGGTTTTGTAGTTATGGCCGCGGGAATTGCAATTTTTGCAGCTTTACCTTGGTTAGACAGAAGCCCGGTCAAATCAATAAAGTATAAAGGTATCTTCAGTAAAGTTTTTCTAGCTGGTTTTGTGATTAGTTTCTTCGTCTTAGCATATCTTGGATCTGTCCCTCCTACAGAGACTAAGAATATGCTTGCGAAAGTTTTTACCTTTCTTTATTTTGCCTATTTTCTCTTGATGCCTTTTTATACGAGATTTGAGAAATGCAAACCTGTTCCAGAGCGTGTCGGAGATACAGCTTGAAAACCCTTTTTTATCTCACAATCATAACCTCGTCTTTCTTTATCTTTTCTGCAGGAGAATACCGATGCGGTTCTATGGAGTGTGATTACTTCGAAGCTGATGTTTCAGATAAAGCTTCTTTGCAAAGAGGCTTATCTACTTACATGAATTATTGTTACGGCTGTCACTCCCTTAAGTATTCTAGATACAAAAGGGTTGCCGAAGACTTACTCATTCCTTTGGAAATGTATGAGAATAATTTAATTTTTGATGGTTCAAAAATAGGGGAACTTATGGAGATAAGTTTGACTAAAGAAGATGCAATAAATTGGCTTGGGGCTTATCCTCCTGATCTCACTTTAGAGGCCAGATTGAGAAGGCCTGATTGGATATATACTTACTTAAGAAATTATTATCCCGACTCTTCTAGACCTTACGGAGTAAATAACAGAGTTTATCAAAATGTAAATATGCCGCACGTTTTAGAAGACATGCAGAATAATCTTTCCGAAAGCCAATATGATCAAGTCATATATGATTTAACCAACTTCATGACATATGTGGCAGATCCTTCTGCAGAGCAACGCAAAAGAATTGGGACTTATGTGTTACTTTTTTTGATAATTTTTACCGCTTTTGCTTATATGACATATAGAGAATTTAAAAAAGATTTAAAATAGTTTTATGAGTCTTCTAAGCAACAGGTCTGCTATGGTTTTGTTCCATGATGATATTGGACATAGATCTCAGAAAGTTAGGATTGTAATTGCTGAGAAAGGAATAACTTGCAATTTGGAGGTGCTCAGTAAAGATGATCTTCCTAAGGAAATTTTAGAGATAAACCCTGATGGACATTTGCCTCTTTTAGTAGACAGAGAACTTTCCTTGTATCACTCTGGTTTGATTGTTGAATATCTTGATGAAAGATTTCCTCACCCACCTCTTTTACCTGTTTACCCAGTTTCTAGAGCTCAATTTAGATTAATCCTTCAAAGAATTGAAAAGGACTGGGCTGAAAATTTAGATGTTCTTGAAAATACAAATTCTTCAAAACCACAAATTACAAAAGCAAGAAACGACTTACAAAAAAATATTTCAAACTCTTTGGCTATGTTTGACAATAAAAAATTCTTCAGAAACGATGAGTTTTCAGTCTTGGATGCTGTAATTATTCCAATTCTTTTAAGACTTGATCATCATCAAATTAAAATTCCTAACAATAAAGCATCAAAACCTCTTTTTGACTATATTGAAAGGATGCAAGACTTACCCAGCGTCAAAGAAAGTTTTACTTCATTAGAAATAGAGTTACTTTAGCTTTATTTAAAGCCAATTTTTTCTGGCGTGATAAAAATTCTATTTTCATCTTTTGTATATTCACCTAACAGTCCGTTAAACCTACTGTTGATACCTCTGCCTAAAAATAATAGTGAATCAAATCCTAAAGCGTAAAAAAGCTTTTCTTGAATTTGTTTCTTTGAAAACTCATCACCAAATAAGAAGCTATTGTTCAATAAGATAGGGTGCTCTAAGCCTTTTAAATTAGAATTAAATTCCTTTTTTGAAAATCTCCACAAATCAAGTTGCCCGGGTAGGGTATAAATTTCAGGTTCAAAAATTAAGTTGAAATTAATCGCAGGGATAATTCTTTCAGCCGAAACTTCTTTTGTATTAATGATAATTTTTTTTACATCTTTCCTAAATCTTGGCGTTTGATAAATTCTGTTTTGAGTTATTCTTTCTAACTCCCTTTTTCTGTTTGAACTTTTATTAATCTCGAAAAGGTTTGAAATTCTATTTTCAATGTTTGATTGTTTTTCGATTAAAAAATAGTTTTCTGCTTTTAATTCTCTGTCAGTTAAAACTACTGATTCTTCTGGAAGAATTTCAGGATCTGAACTGTAAAGATAGTCTACATAGTCATAGAAAGGATCAATGAAATTGAGATTTAATTTAACTTTTTCTTTTAATCCGACGATAACCAAAATATTGTTGCTATTTTTTAAATTACAACTATTTAAAATATCTAACAAGTTATTATTGAGGAAAATTATTTTTTTTGTTTTGGTTAATATTTTTGAGCAATCAAAAGATTTTTCTTTGGAAAAATCCATAAAGTTGATTTGAGAATTTCTTTTCTGACCTTCCCTCAAAGCAAAGAAACCATTCTTTATTCCTTCTAAAAAGGATTTCTGAAAAGCGGTTTTGTCTTCAAAAAAAACAATTTCTATGTTTGAGCTTAATCGAGATGAGCTCAGAACGATATCTTTACTTTTAAACTCATCAATATCATCTTCTTTTTTTGAGTATTCATTGCTAGATAAAGTGCAGCAAGTTAGGATGAAAACTAAGACAACATAAGAGATTATTTTTTTTAACATGACAGGAACATTATATTTAGTTGCTACACCAATTGGTAACTTAGAGGATATAACTTTAAGAGCAATTCGAATACTTAATGAGTCAAGCATTGTTCTTGCAGAGGATACAAGAAATTCAAAAAAACTTTTTGTAGCTCACAAAATTACTAGCAAGTTGGTTTCTTATAATGACTTTTCATCTCAGAAAAAAATTTCCTCGATATTAAAACATCTAAAAGATGGCAAGACTGTTTCTTTGATCTCAGATGCTGGAACACCTCTAGTCTCAGATCCGGGTCATGAATTGGTTTCACAAGTTATCAGCGAGAATATTAAAGTTGAAAGTATTCCAGGTCCTTCTTCAGTAATTTCAGGATTAATTACTTCTGGATTTAAGAATAATAAATTTATATTTGAAGGCTTTTTACCAAAAAAATCTAGCGAATTAAAATCACTACTTTCAAAATGCAATTATGAAAAAAAGACAATTGTCTTCTTTGAATCCCCTTACAGAATAAAAAAAACTTTAAAAGTCATGAGAGATGTTCTTGGTGAAAACAGAAGAATTAGTATTGCTCGTGAAATGACTAAAATGCATGAAACAATTTTAAGAGGCACTATCGAGGAGTTGAACCAGATAGCAGATGTGGATTTGAACCTAACTAGAGGAGAAATTGTTATTGTTTTAGAAGGATCTGATAAGAGAGATGATGAATTTGACAACAAATTGGATTATTTGTATTCATCATTATCAAATGATCTTTCCTTGAAACAATTTTCAAAGGTTTTTTCTAAAATTTCAAAACAAAGCGCAAAAGAAATTTACAACAAATATAAAGAATAAGTATAATTCCTGCGAGCTGACCGAGTAATCGCTGCATAGCAGAGGAAAGTCCGGGCTCCATAGGAAAAAGTGCCAGGTAACCCCTGGAGGTAAGTTTTAAAAGCTTACTATGGAAAGTGCAACAGAAAATAAACCGCCTTAGGGTAAGGTTGAAAAGGTGAGGTAAGAGCTCACCGTGTTTTTTGGTAACAAAAAACAGCTAGGTAAACCCCACTTGGAGCAAGGCCAAATAGAGATTTTATAATGTTTTCCGCATTGAATCTGGGTAGGCCGCTAGAAATTCATGGTGACATGAATTCGAGATGAATGATTACTTCAAACAGAACCCGGCTTATGAGTCAGCTCAATCCACTTTAGCAGCCTTTATTACAGCGTAAAAATCTGTTTTTTGAGAGTTATATTATATTTACAATCCATAAAAAGTGTGTAAAAGTGTGCAAAAGTATACATTAGTGTAACTTTTTGGGACTACTTTATGGCTGGACTTTATGGGTTTAGCAGTCTTTCCTTAGACACTAAGGGAAGAATTGTTATACCTGCAAGATACAAAGACTTGTTGAAGGAAATGGCTTCAGGGTCGATTATTATCACTCGAGATCCTCAATATCCTTCTCTCTTGATTTATCCAGGAGCGTTGTGGAAGAAAATTTCCGATGCCTTTGAAAATCTTTCTGGCCTAAATCCAAAAATTAGATCTTTACAGTGGAATTTCCTTGGTAATGCTCATGCTATTGATTTTGAAGTCTCTGAAAGAATGACTCTTCTTATTCCTCAGTCCCTAAGAAATTACAGTCAAATTAAAGAAAAAACTAAAGTTGTACTCATTGGTATGGGTCAAAAACTAGAATTATGGAGTGAAAAAAACTGGAAACTCAAAGAAGAAGGGAAAAACGTAAAAGGCGAAAGACTAGAAATTGAACTTCCTAGTGAAGTTCAGGAGATCCCATTTTGAATTATTCTCATGAACCAGTTTTATTGAAAGAGACTTTAAATAATCTCATTTATGATAAAAGCGGTTCATACCTTGACTGCACCTTTGGTTTAGGCGGGCACTCAAAAAAAATTCTAGAATATCTTAATTCGGATGGCAGTCTTTATTCAATTGATAAAGATAAAGAGGTCAAACATTATGCAAATCTTATCAAGGATGAGAGATTTAATTTCCAAACATCAACTTTCTCAAATATCTCGAGCTTATTTTCAAAAAATACTATGAATGGTGTTCTTTTTGACTTAGGAGTCTCGTCCCTTCAATTAGATAAGCCTGAAAGAGGCTTTAGCTTTATGCGAGAGGGCGAACTGGATATGAGATTTGATAATAGTTCCGGAATGTCTGCTAAAGAATGGATAAATACCGCATCAGAAAAAGAACTTGCAGACGTTTTTTATTTTCTTGGAGAGGAAAGAAAATCTAGACAGTTTGCAAAAAAAATCATCCAAGCAAGAAAAGATATAAATATTTCTACAACTAAAAATCTCGCAGAGCTTTTCAAACCAAAAGGTTTCCAAAAAAAACATCCAGCCACAAATATTTTTAGAGGCATAAGAATCTTAATAAATAATGAATTTGAGGAATTAAAGGAAGGCCTAATTTCAGCAATAAAAGTTTTAAAAGACAGAGGCATTTTAGCTGTCATAAGCTTCCATTCAGCCGAAGACAGAATAGTTAAAAACTTTTTCAAAAAAGATTACAAGAATTTTTTTGAGGGTATTAACTTGAAAAACGTTAATAAAATTAAACCATCCAAGGAGGAGAAATCAACTAATCCTCGATCTAGAAGTGCAATTTTAAGAATTGGGGAAATAGAATATGTCTCTTAAATACATATCGTTTTTTTCTCTTATGTTTATCTTAACTTTTGTTTTGTTAGTTTACTTACAGCTGGACTTTAATATAAAAAAAACAAATTCAGATATTTATAAACTAACAAAAGCATTTAATTATGAATTGGATGAGAATCTCTCTTTAAATAGCAGAATACAATTAAAAAAATCTCTAAAAGAAGCTTATGAGAATTCTTCGCAAAGTCTTTCTATGATCAGACCTGATGAGATATTGAAGATTGAGGTTGCAAATTGAATATCAGGCTTAATGCAAAGATATTTTTTCTTTTTACATTTGTCTTACCCAGTGGCTTTGTAATAGCTTCTTCCTTGGACGGTTTAAATTTTAAAGATAGAGAGTTAACAAAAATACCTTATTTTCATTTAAATGATGATGAAGTCATTTCTCAAAACGGCAAATCAATCGTTCTAAATGATAATAATTCTTTATCTTTGGTTAATTTATCAACTGCTGGCAAAGAACCTATAAGGTTGATTAGTAATTATTACGCAATTCAAGAGGTCCTATTGTTGAAAGATCTTCAGATTGAAGAAATGGAACATAAAAAATTTGGGCAAATAAAAATTCAAACGACCAATAAGAAATTTATTAAATTTCAAGATTTTCAACTCCCTGATCAACTTAGAACCCTGAAATTATTCTTCCAGAGCAAAGATTCACAAAATTTATTAAAAAACTTTAAAACCATAGACCTGAGACATAAAGATAAATTAGCAATTGGATATTATTAATGGCGAATAATAACAAAAATAATTTAAGAGTCGGAATAGATATAGGAACCTCTAAAGTTGTTTGCATAATTGCAGAGAATACCTCGGAGGGCATAAATGTATTGGGCTTAGGTATTCAAAATTCAATAGGTCTTCGAGATGGAGTTATTGTGGATATTGAATCTACAGTAGCAGCCGTCAAAGAGGCGGTTTCTAAAGCTGAGCTTATGTCAGGAAGGCAGGTTGTAAAAGCTTTTGTAGGAATTTCAGGCGGGAGTGTAAATGGTTTAAATTCTTCAGGAGCCGTTCCAATAAAAGATAAAAAAGTAAAAATGAGCGAGGTTGAAAAGGTTATGTCTACAGCTCAAGCTCAAAGAATTCCAGAGGGCTATGAGCTTTTGCATGCTTTGCCAAGGGAATTCATCATTGATAATCAACCTGGAGTAAAGGCGCCATTAGGTATGGCAGGTGTAAGACTTGAAGCCCATGTACATTTAGTTTCTTGTCTTAAGAATTCAGCAACAAATATTGGATCTTGCATGAAAATATGTGGAATTGATGTTCAAAAATATGTCTTGGAACAACTTGCATCTAGCCATTCAGTTCTTACGGATGATCAGAAGAAATTAGGTGTTTGTCTTATTGATATTGGCGGTGGAACTTCTGACGTAGCTATTTTTTCAGATGGAGCAATTAGTCATACAGTAAACGTACCTATTGCAGGAACACATGTTACTAATGATATTGCTAGGGCAATTCAAACTTCGATTCAAAATGCGGAAGATATTAAAAAGAAACATGGTTGTGCTTGGAGTGAATTAGCAGATTCCGACGAAATGATAACTACTCAATCAATTAATGGTAGAGAAAACCAATCATTCTCAAGACATGGCCTATCGACCGTCATTGAAGAACGATATCAAGAAATTTTTCAAATTATTAAGCAAAGAATGGGAAATATAAATCCTGCTCAAGCAATACCCGCAGGAATAGTGTTGACCGGAGGCGCATCAAGAATAGAGGGCATTTCTCAATTAGCGGAGGCAATATTTCAAGCTCCTGTCAGAGTCGGAAAACCTCAGGGATTGATTGGTTTAAGCGATATTTTATCGAATCCTATATATTCCACAGCAGTTGGATTAATTTTGTTCGCTCAAAAGGAACAGGAAGAAGATTACATGGACTTTGCAATGTTAAATGAAAAAGGCTTATTAAATAAAGCCTTTAGATGGATACAGAATACTTTTTAACTTTATTTTAGGAGGAGTTATGAAATATAAACTAGTAGATAATGGCAAGAGAAATCAAACCATAATAAAAGTAGTTGGCGTTGGTGGCTGTGGAGGCAATGCTATAGACCACATGGTAGCTAACGGAGTTGAAGGCGTGGAAACAATTTCCGCAAATACTGATTCTCAAGCATTAACTAAAAATAAAGCAGCTGAAAAAATAATCTTAGGAGAATTAAATAATCACGGGCAAGGAGCTGGAGGAAAGCCAGATGTAGGCAGAGACACTGCTCTAGATGATTATGAAAGGTTAACGACTATGTTTGATGGTGCTGATATGGTCTTCATAGCAGCAGGAATGGGAGGAGGAACTGGAACTGGTGCAGCTCCTATAGTTGCTAGAGCTGCAAAAGAGGTTGGTGCTTTGGCAGTAGCAATTGTTACAAAACCAATGTCTTTAGAGTTTAAAGATGATTTGGCAGAAGCTGGAATTAAAGAGTTAAGGTCGGAAGTTGATTCTTTAATAACCATTCCAAATCAAAAACTAAGTGAAGTTTTTGGAGGCGACTGCACCATGTTAGAAGCTTTTGGCCATGCAAATGATGTTTTGTTAGGAGCTGTAAGAGGTATTGCTGACATCATCACTCAGACTGGTTACATAAATGTGGACTTTAACGATGTCAGAACTGTTATGGCTGAGCAAGGAGTTGCCATGATGGGAACAGGAGTTGCTAGTGGTCCAAGTAGAGCAAAAGATGCAGCAGCTCAAGCAGTAGGGAGTCCACTTTTGGAGGATATAAATTTACAAAATGCAAAAGGAGTTCTAGTAAATATAACTGGAAAAGGCATTAAGGTTGGAGAGATAGAGGACGTCCTTCGACAAGTATCAGAATTTGCGAGTGATGGCGCTCAAATAATCCATGGTGCAGTAGAAGATAAAGATATGGAAGGAGATATAAAAGTCACAATCATAGCGACTGGCTTATCAGATAGCTCTCAACAAAATGATAGAGTTTCAGGATTTAAGGTTGCTAATGATCCATACGGTAGATTTCAAGAAGTGCCAACTTTAGGAAAAGTTGAAAATGAAATTGCTAAGAATGAATCAACAAAAAAAAGTGATTATTTAGACATACCGTCATTTGTGAGAAAACAGATAGATTGATTTGAATGCAAGCGAGAATAATAAATACAGAGAACTTACTCTCTGGATTGTAATATTCTTTATCCTATTAGCTTTACCAATTAAGCTAGTCTTTTTCCAAAAAAACGATTTTAGTTTAGGGAAAGAATTTTCACAAAAAGCTTCAATCAGGCAATCTTCTATAGCTTCAAAAAGAGGGGTAATTTTTGATAGAAATAACAATGTTTTAGCTGAAGATATTCCATCTTATGAGATTGGCATCTCCCTAAAGGATTTTTCATTTGACCCAATTCATATAAATCTCATATCGACTAATTTAGATTTAGATATTGATAGGCTAAAAAAGCGGTTAGCCAGAAAAAAAACCAAATATTTGGTTCTTAATCAAAAAGTAGCAAAACAAAAAAAAGAACTCATTCAATCTTTAGAAATTCCTGGAATAGTTATAAGCAAGAGAACATTTAAAAGAAACTATCCTCAAGGAGAGATATTTTCTCAATTGATAGGACTTACTAATTATAAAAACGAAGGTGTTAATGGAATTGAGTTTGCTCTTGATGAAACTTTAAAGGCAGAAGACGGTTATCAAGAAAAAATTCTTTCTAGAAAATCAGGCGTTATTCAAAATAAAATAATTAAAGAGCCAATTAATGGCTTATCAGTAAACTTAACTGTTGACTCTAAAATGCAATTTATCTTATTTGATAAGCTTAAAAAAGCTGTTGAATTTCATAATGCAGAATCTGCGTCAGGCATAATGATTGACTTGGATTCAAATGAAATTCTAGCAATGACAAATTTTCCATCATTTGACCCCAACAATAGAAAAAAACTTAATAACATGGAATTATTGAAGAATAATTCAGCGATAGAGCTCTTCGAGCCAGGCTCTACTGTAAAACCCTTAGCTTTATCTGCCTTATTAAAAAACAATCCAGAGTTAATCGAATCAACAGTAAATACTTCCCCTGGATGGATAGAATTTGAAGGTTATAAAACTGAAGATGCCCGAAACTATGGAACATTATCTACAGAAGAAATAATTTCTAAATCCAGTAATGTCGGCATGGTAAAGCTATGCGCTAATTTTGATCCCAGTCAAATTCTTAGAACCTATTACTCTCTTGGTTTGGGGAAGTATATGAATGAAATTTTTATCTCAACCCGAGAGGGCTATCTCCCAGAA
>CACBOY010000009.1 GCA_902540995.1 uncultured SAR86 cluster bacterium | reverse complement strand
AAAAATTGAAAAATCTTTAAACATAGAATGTAAACTTCATGATGAGAGATTGTCTTCTTTTGAGGCAAAGGAGCAAAAGGAAATAATTAAAAAAAATAAGATACAACCTAATCCAGGAATTGATGCCTTAGCTGCTCAGGTAATTTTGGAATCTTGGTTGAGAGAAAAAAGTAAAAATGTCTGATTTTATTCCTGAAGATTTCATTCAAAAAGTTCTAGAGGATTCAGATATTGTCTCTTTAGTTGATTCTTATGTTCCTTTAAAAAGAAAAGGCAAAGATCATTGGGCGCAGTGTCCTTTTTGTGATGATGGTAGCAACCCATCATTTAGCGTGAGTGATCAAAAGCAATTTTATTATTGTTTTAAATGCAGAGCCTCAGGAAATGCTATTGGTTTTTTGATGAATTATCAGTCAAAAGATTTTATTGGAGCTGTGGAAATTTTAGCGAAAAACCTTGGTTTGGAAATTCCAAGGACCAAATCAAACTACGATAGGGAAAAATTTGATGAATTATTTCGTTTTAATGATGAGGCTAAAAACTTTTATAAGAATAATCTTCTTAAGCCAAAAGAAGGAGAACACATAAGATCTTATTTGAAGGAAAGAGGAATTTCAGAAGAAATCTCAAAGGAATTTGAATTGGGTTTAAGTTTGGAAGGCTGGGATAATCTTGTAAAGCATTTCGAATCCAAAAAGATTGAAGCCAAGGAATCTTCTAAACTTTTTAAAATCGCAAAAAATGAAAGAAAGTATGATGTTTTCAGAAACAGATTGATTTTTCCTATTGTCTCAAGAAGAAACAAAATTGTTGGATTTGGAGGCAGAATTTTAGATGATCAAGATCAACCCAAATACCTCAATACTCCAGAATCCGAAGTATTCAAAAAAAGCAGAGAACTATATGGACTTCCAAATGTTTTAGCAAGAAGCTCAAGACCAAGTCAGATCTTAGTAGTTGAAGGTTACATGGATGTTTTGGCTTGTTTTAGTTTTGATTTACCCATTGCCGTTGCAACATTGGGAATAGCGACTAATAAATTTCATTTAGAAACACTTTTTCAAAAGACAGATGAAGTAATATTTTGTTTTGATGGAGATGAGGCAGGTAGAAATGCCTCAAAATTAGCACTCGAAATAGCTATTCCGGTTGTGAAAGATGGCAAAAGAGTAAAGTTTTTATTCTTACCAGATGATCATGATCCAGCAAGTCTGCTGCTAGAAAAAGGAAAAGACGAATTACCAAAGCTAATTAATGATGCAAAAAATCTTTCCGACTATTTATTTGAAAGCATTCTTGAAAACCATGACAGCTCTTTAGAAGGTAAGGCTGCAGCATCCAAAGAGTTTGTTTCTTTAGTGAAGCCCATGCAGGAAGGCAACTTCAAAACTATTCTGATCAATGAGTTTTCAAAAAAAATGGATATTGATCTCAGTGAGGTTTCACCAACAAAACCAGAAGCTAAAAAACATTCTCAAACAGAGGACATGGAAATGGATCTGGGTAAGGTAACTAAGAGCTTACTAAAATGCATTATTCATAATCCAGATTTAGCTAAATCTGAATACCTGGATTATTTTATAGATAATAATGAATTCTTAATTAGTCCCTTAATTTCCTTTTTGAGAGCCAAATCAGACGTTTCTTTTCCTATGATTATTCAAGAGTTTCCTGAGCAAAAAAACATTTTGATTGATCTTTCAAACGATCAAAACCTCATCAGTCCTGATGAGGGTTTGAAGTTCATCAAACAGGCAGTTGATTACATTGAAAGAAATCAAGGGGACAATCTTTTGGAAAAATTAAAAATAAAGTATGAAAAAAATGAGTTGGATTCCAAAGAAAAAATAGAGCTTAAGAAACTTCTTACTTCTAAATTTGAACAACTTACCGAGGACGAACTATCCTTATTTAAAAAGCTCTAATTGCTAAAAATTTAATAGTTAAGACTTTCAAACTTATATATAATCAACAACCCAAAATATGATTGACGACGATTTAGAGAATAGTGGGCTGAGAGAGCTCATTGAAAAAGGCAGAGAACAGGGATACATCACCTTTGCTGACATCAACGACTACTTACCCGATGAAGTGTCTGATCCAGATCAACTAGATGAAGTTATCCAGATAATAAATGATTTAGGCCTTCAGGTTCTAGAAGAGGCTCCAGAAGAAGGTTCTAACTTTTCTCCTGCAAATCAAGACACTCCTGAAACACCTACCGAAAACGAAATGGGTACCATTGAGTCAGAAGTTGGCAGAACTACCGATCCTGTAAGGCTTTACATGAGAGAAATGGGTTCTGTTGACTTATTAACAAGAGAAGGCGAAATCGCAATTGCAAAGCGTATTGAAGAAGGTGCAAGAGATTTACTTCATGCTTGCGCTTTTTATCCAGGAATCATTGAAGATGTTTTATTGGAATATGAATTAATCAAAAAAGAAGACAAAAGAATCACTGATTTAGTAGTGGGCTTCATGGACGAAGAAGAAGATCTTCCACCTTCTACGGAAGAAGTTTCGGCCGAAGAAAATGAGGAAGAGGAAGAGGAAGACGTGGGTATTAATATGGAAGAACTTGCTAAAAGATTCTCTTCTATCAAAAGGCAATACAACAAGTCACAAAAAACCATTGCTTCGTCTGGAAGAGATAACGATAAAACTCAAAAAGATCTTGATAAACTTGGAGAACTTTTTAAATTTCTTAAGTTATCACCAAAAAGATTCGAAACTATATCTCTCACAGCTAGGGCTTTGGCAAAAGCAATTAGGGATTCTGAAAGAGAAATCTATGACATTTGCACACAAGATTGCAACATGCCAAGGAAAGACTTTTTAGAAATCTTTAGAGATAACCAAACGAATCTTAAGTTTCTTGATAGCACTATTCGTTCCAAGAAAAATTACGCAAAGCTGCTTAAAGATGTAAAGCCCGATGTGAATAAAATTCAAAAAAGAATTTTATCTCTAACCGAAAATGTCGGTATGGATGTCCAAGAGTTAAAAGATATTACTTCAAAAATGGCAAAAGGCGAGACCAAAATTAGAAGAGCGAAAAAAGACATGATTGAAGCAAACCTAAGACTTGTTATTTCAATTGCAAAAAAATATACAAATAGAGGTCTGCAATTTTTAGATCTTATTCAAGAAGGAAACATTGGGTTGATGAAGGCAGTTGATAAATTTGAATACAGAAGGGGATACAAATTTTCAACTTATGCTACCTGGTGGATTAGGCAGGCGATTACTAGGTCTATCGCCGATCAAGCAAGAACCATTCGTATTCCAGTTCATATGATTGAGACTATCAACAAACTGAATAGAATTTCTCGTCAAATGCTTCAAGAACATGGCAAAGAGCCTACTCCGGAAGAATTATCAGAAAAAATGGATATGCCTGAAGAGAAAATTAGAAAAGTACTTAAAATAGCTAAAGAGCCTATTTCTACGGAAACCCCAATAGGGGATGAGGACGACACTACCTTAGGCGATTTCATTGAAGATCCCTTACAAGATTCTCCAATTGATGCAGCTACAGAAAATAATCTCCATGATGCTACTGACGGTGTCTTATCCAGCCTAACTGCCAGAGAGGCTAAAGTGTTAAGAATGAGATTTGGGATTGGCATGAATACCGACCACACTTTAGAAGAGGTCGGTAAACAATTTGATGTGACTAGAGAGAGAATCAGACAGATTGAAGCCAAAGCTTTGAGAAAACTCAGACACCCATCAAGATCGGGACATCTTAAAACTTTCCTAGACGAATAAATTCATTCAGAATGTTATTTATTATTCGGGCCTGTAGCTCAGTTGGTTAGAGCAGCGGACTCATAATCCGTTGGTCGGAGGTTCGAGTCCTCCCGGGCCCACCATCATTTAATTTAAGAAATAGCTCTTTGCCAAAAGATTTTCTTCATTTTCCTTTCTTCAGGTGAAAGAATTTTTATATTGAAGTCTTTTCTGAGGTCTGAGACTTTCTTTTCAAGAAAATCTGAAGGAAAAAAATAAGACCATTTTTTCATTTTTCTAGTTCTGAAAAAAATCTTTGGCCATTTTTGGAACATCACTCTTAAATATAGATAAGTAAATTTTAAATATCCAACTTCCTTAGTTAGAGCAAAAACTTTTTTATTTGTTTCTTTTAAATCCAAAGAACCTTTATAAAATTCTTTAATAATCTTAAAGACATCTCCACCAAAAATTACCCAGCAGTCCAGCATTGCCTCTTCTTCTAGAGAAGTATCTAAGCCAAAAATTACATGCGTTGCATCGTGACCTAAAATAGTAAGTTTTTCATCTTCAGAGCAATTTTCACCCAAAACATGGCGATTATTTGCTCTTAAATATTTACGATATTCTTCAATACCTTCTTTCAAAGTCAGTTCGCAAGATTCTTCTTGGTAATTGAGCATGAAAATTATTATATAAAAGAACTTTAATGCTTTCCAAGCTCATAACGAGCTACAGTTCTTCTGTGGACTTCATCTGGACCGTCGCCAATTCTTAAATATCTGACTGAAGCATATAAGCTCGCTAAAGGCGTATCTTGAGAAACACCCGCACCGCCATGAATTTGGATAGCTTTATCAATAACTCTGGTTGCCATTAAAGGAATAGCAACTTTAATCTGAGCAATTTCACTTTTTGCAATTTTGTTCCCAGCTGTATCCATCATATGAGCTGCTTTAAGAGTCATCAATCTACACATTTCTATCTCAATCCTGCAGTCGGCTATCACGTCATAATTACCACCCAGCTCTGCCAAAGGTTTGCCAAAGGCTTTTCTGCTTAGAGAGCGTTTGCAGAGCAAATCTAATGCTCTTTCTGCAACTCCTATGATTCTCATGCAGTGATGAATTCTCCCAGGCCCAAGTCTTCCTTGAGCTATTTCAAAACCTCTACCTTCACCTAAAATTAAGTTTTCTTTAGGGACTCTCACATCTTTAAATTTCAGATGAGCATGTCCATTTGGTGCGTGATCTGCTCCATAAACAGTTAACATCCTAAGGTTTTCAATTCCTTCAACATCAGTAGGAATAAGTATTTGAGATTGTCTCTGGTGTTTAGGATTATCCGGGTTGGTGACTCCCATAAAAATCATGACTTTGCAGTCAGGCCTGCCAAACCCGGAAGTCCACCATTTTTCCCCATTGATTACATATTCATCCCCATCCTCTTCGATCTTACTTTCTATATTGGTAGCATCGGAGGAAGCTACTTTTGGTTCCGTCATGGCAAAGGCCGATCTGATTTCTCCATCTAAAAGAGGTTGTAGCCATTTTTCTTTATGAAAGTCAGAACCAAACTTATCTAAAACCTCCATATTCCCAGTATCTGGCGCAGAACAATTAAAGATTTCTGATGCAAAGCTTACTTTGCCCATAATCTCTGCTAGAGGAGCATACTCCAAATTAGTTAAGCCAAAACCACTTTCACTTTCAGGTAAGAAAAAATTCCATAAACCTTGTTTTTTTGCTTTTAGTTTTAATTCTTCTATGACATTGGGGACTTGCCAAGGATTACCGCTGTCTCGAAAAGCTTTCATTTCATTCGCATATATCTCTTCGGCAGGATATATATTTTCATCCATGAAGTTAGAAACCTCATTGATCAATTCTTTTACCTTTGGAGTATGTTCAAAATTCATAAATTTATGATAAAACAATAATTTTAAACTGTTATTTATTTTATTACCTAAGGGTTTATCTTTTATAATTAATCTTTCAATCAAGGGGAGTTATGAGAGCAAAATACCTTTTATTCGTTTTATGTTTTTCAACAAGTCTTTTTCCAAATTATCAGTTTGAAACGGTTCTGAGCGGCTTAGATGATGCTTGGAGCTTAGAGTTTTTAAGCGAAGACGAGATCATTTATACCGAAATGCCAGGCAAGTTAAAAATTGCTAATTTGATAGATGGTTCAATCACACAGATTAAAAACACGCCAAAGGTTCAATACAGTAGTCAAGGAGGTCTCTCCGAAGTTGTACTAGACCCAGACTTTGCCTCGAACAATATAATTTACCTCAGTTATTCAGCCCGAAATTCGGATGGAAAATCTACGCTGTATTTAATGTCCGCTGTATTGAATGAAGATTCTCTTGAAAATAAAAAGGTAATTTTTGAAGCGAAAGCACCTAGAAGAGTTCCCGTTCACCTTGGCGCCAAAATTGCATTTTTAAATGATGGAACGATTTTACTTGCTAGTGGGGATGGGTTTGACCATCGTGAAAAGGCTCAAACTTTGGATAATCATTTTGGAAAAATAATCAGAATAAATAAAGATGGAACAATTCCTTCTGATAATCCGTTTGTAAACGTGGAGGATGCTCTGCCAGATATTTATTCATATGGGCACAGAAACCAACAAGGATTGATTGTTACAAAAACCGGTGAAATATATGAGCATGAACATGGACCAAGGGGAGGCGATGAAATGAATCTGATTGAACCGTCTCTTAACTATGGCTGGCCGGCAATTACTTACGGAATAGATTATTCTGGAGCAGTTATAAGTCCTTTTACTGAAAAAGAAGGTATGGAACAGCCCTTATTTCACTGGACACCATCAATTGCTCCTTCTGATATGATTTTTTATGAGGGAGATAAATATCCAGAATTAAAAAATAGTTTTTTAGTGACGGCGTTGGTTTCCAAAGATGTAAAAAAAGTTACTTTTTCTCAAACTGGAAAAAACAATCAAGAAAGTCTTTTTTCAAAGTTGAATTCTAGACTAAGAAATATTCAAGCTTCACCGAATGGTTTTATTTATCTCTTAACAGATGGACCAAGAGGAAAGTTAATAAAAGTTTTATCGGAATAATTATGAAAATAGCAAAATATCCATTCGCAGTTCTTTCTGCAGCCTTATTTACTGTAATGTTGATGACACCAATCTCATCATTGTCTAATTTAATTTGGCTTGCCTCTGTTGATATGCCAGTTGGATTATTTTCGTCTTTGGAAGTTATCTTATTTGATTTTCAAAGATTAGGGATTGCCTTGTTTGGAGTAATAATCCTTGGATTTACAGTTGCTTTCACTATAGCTGGATTGATTTCAAAATACAGTAGTTTAGGAGGTAAATACCTTTATGCTATAGCTGGTTCTGTAGCAATCGGAATGGCTCTTATCTTGATGGTGGAATTGTTATTTCAAACTCAATTGTTAGGCGGCAACAGAACCTTGATAGGAAAAGTTTTGCATTGGGGCGCAGGCTTTCTAGGCGGTTACTTTTACTTCAAATTGATTTCAGAGGAAAAGAACTACACCTTCATCATAAGGTTTTTAGGAATATTTTATGCTTACTTTCTTTTAGGTTTGGTGCTCAATTGGGTATTCACTCCAATAATTGCTGCTGCAGATTTTGGGTTTGTTTTTAACGAATTAACTTCGGATGCGCAGAATGCTCTTTTGAGAGACTTTACGTCTTTTTTTGTGGCTACGTTCTTATTTTCTATTTTTGGAGTTATTACTTTAAATCCTGTTTGGTTTTTCTCAGCTGGATTAATCTACATTGGGGCAGGGGTTTTCAATCTGATTGCGATTTACGCACATGGCACAGGCTTTAATCAGATATTCGTTGGTGAATTTATCTTGGGAAGCTGGCCTATTGCACTGGGACTCGTGCTTTATTTTAAACAAAAGAAAACGCTAGATTAGATTTGGTTATGAATTCCTGGCAAGCAACAGCTTTAAACACTGCACCGGACTCAGAAAATCAAATTCATAGTGATGAACTAGCAAAAGAGTATGGCTTTAAGGGCGGATTAGTCCCAGGTGTTACTGTTTCAGCATATTTACTCCATCCAGTTATAGAATCTCTTGGAAAGTCTTGGCTAGAGAGGGGATATGCAAATTGCAAAATAACTTCTCCCCTTTATGATGGTGAAACTTTTGAGGTTTTGTCAGAAGATTTTAAGGAAGGTCAAATAAACACTTTTTTAAAAAATCGAGATGGAAAGATCATAGCTAATGCAGAATCTAAGATTTCAAACAGCTCTATTACTGAACCTGACTATCTAGGCGATCCTTTTGTTCAAGACAATTTTGAAGCTCCATTGGCTTCTTTTGAAGTTTGGGAGAAGCTGAAAAAAGAAGGTTGTAAAGCTTTCAAATTTCATTGGGGAGGCGATAAACCACTAATATACCTCACTGATGAAAAGAAATTGCCTAAGCTTTTACAACCAAAAGAGGTTGGATATGCAAACTTGTGTTTTTTACTCGGATGTTCTAACTGGATTTTAGCAGGCAATGCTTTCATGAATCCTTGGGTTCATTTGCAAACAAAATCCCAAAATTACAGACCCGTTCCAATTGATACTACTTTAATAGCAGAAATGTCAGTTCAAGATTTTTATGAGAAAAAAGGTCATGAATTTATCGATGTGAATGTGAATCTTTTTGAAGATAAATCATTACACTGCTGTATGAGTATAAATTTGCTCGCAATATTCAAGCTGAGAAATAATTAATTTGGCCTGTCTACTGGTTGAGCAGTGTGAAGAAGGGTTGCGACCAATTTATCTTCTTGGTTATAAATTCTACCCTCAGAAGTAGCGCTGCTTCTTCCTAATTTTATAATTTTGACTTTCATTTTTGCAGGACCTACCGCCAGAGGCCTATGAAACAGGACATGTAAATCCGTAGTCATGGGGGCTTTCTTTTCTTCATAACCTGAAATCATTGCGGCAGATGTAGCATCGTCTAATGCAGCGGTTATCATGCCTCCTTGGACAGATCCCATGGGATTAGAGCATTCATCTTTAAATTTACAAGAAAAAATCATTTCATCGTCAGTAGATTCAATATATTCAAGACTTAGAAATTCCATGGATTTACCGAAGAATTCTTTTGTAAATTTTTTTAATTTTTCGTCATTCTGCATTTTTTTACCTTACCCACTCACTTATTAAACTTCCTAAAACTATCACTGTAACAACAAACCATATTGACCATCCATAAGGCTTCAAAGGACTATCTTTCATTCTTGAAGAAAACAAAGCCATATAGGATGCCATTAGCCATGCAAGAAGAAGAAAGTAGAACATTTACGGTTTTTGATTTTATTCAGTAGCCTTCAACCACAGCATAAAGCCTTTCAGCGCCACCATCTAAAACTTTTAATGCATCTTGGTATTCTTTGCTCTCGTAAGCATCTACAGCGTCTTTATAAGAAGGGAATTCAACAACAACATTTCTCATGTATTCTTCTCCTTCCTTAGTAACTTGACGACCGCCTCTTATGAGGAATTTGCCTTTAAACTTTTCAAGCACTGCTTCTGCTAATTTTCCATAATTTTGTTGTTTTTCTGGAGAATTCACATTTGCTTTAGCAACCCAATATCCCTTTTTATCGTTACTTTTTTTCATAATAAAAATAGCTCTATTTAGCTTTCATTATTTTGATAACGAAATCGTCAGTTGTTATCCCGCAAGCTTTTGCAATTCCATCAAACATATTTGACCATTTTTTATCACCAGATTGCCAATCAAAAGCTTTATTCATAGCATCTTCAGAGTCATGCAAATCAACTGCTCCAATGGAATTATCAGACCAAGTTCCAGGCGCAGAAGAATATTTTATAGGACTGTTTTTCTTTTCATAGGCAATGATTTTATCTATTAGCTGCATAGCTTTCTTTGTATTTCCTTTAGAACAATCACCTTGGTAAGTGACAATCACTTGACCTGACTTAGCGACTGGATGAAGACCTTTTTCATGATCAAGATGACCCATTGAAAAAGCAAAAAAAGAAAGAAAAAGAGTTGTTAGAAGCGTTAAATTTTTAAGCATTTTTTCTCCAATTTGTATTTTGTTATTAAGTGAATCTTACTAAATAAGTTTAATTTCTTTGAAACTTTTTTCATTTATTTTCTTACCATCATACGAGACAAAGTAGCTACTTTTTTTGTTTCTAAAAACTACAGATTTGAAAATTTTTTCATCTTTGATATGCAGAGCTGCGCCTCCGTCCACTGCAAAAACATCCTTTATTTTATTGGTTAGTAATAGTTTTTTTACAGCTGGCCTGCGTTCTGGTTCTTCATCATAATGAGGACAGCAAGTCCCCTTTATAAAGTTTAAACAGGGCATTATTTTTAGGCTCGAAGCCCAGGAGTCTGTAATTCCATTTTGAAACCAGCAAATTGCTCCCGCACTAACTCCGCTCATTACAATTCCATCTTTATAGGCTTTTTTTAGAATTTTATCTAACCCCCATTCCTTCCAAACAGCCAACATACTTTTGGTATTTCCTCCTCCAACAAAGATTGCATCCTGATTAAGAATTAAATCATTTAAGTCCGGAGTTCTTTTAAAAAAGTCTAGATGAGAAGGGCAGCAATTTAAGTTTGTGAAGGTAGAATAAAAATTTACTTTGTAAGCCTCGTTATCTCCTGTTGCTGTGGGAATAAAGCAAATTTTGGGGTTCTTTTTTTTGGTTTGCTTTAAAATGTACTCTTCAATAATTCCTTGTCCTGGATTTGCCCCAAAACCACCTCCACCTATCGCAATTATGTTTCTTGATTTAGCCATCTGCACCTCTTAGAACGTCTTTTGGAGTCTTAGAAGAAAGGTAGAACGTAAATAGGGCAGCAATTATTCCAACTACTAAAATTGAACCAAATGCTCCGATGAATGTTACTTCCCAGTATATTTGGGAGTTTATTTCAAAAACTATTTCTTCAATAAAAAATGTTGTTATCACAGCAAGCATACTACCTAACAGCCCCGAAAATAATCCAATCGATAGGTATTCCATAAAAGTGTTTTTTTGCATGACTTTTCTATTCAGACCTAAAGTTTTAAGAATTGCGTTTTGTTTTTCCCTTTGCTTAAAACTTTCTTGGATAGTTGCCAACATTAAAAACAATCCTGCAATTAGAGTTAAACCCAAAATTAATTTTAATGCCTGTGAAACTTTTAAGATGATGGATTGAACTTCCGAAATTATGGCATCCAATGAGATGTACGATATCGTTGGAAAGGTCTTCATTAATTCCGATGATAAAGGTTTCTTTTCCTGAGGAATATGAAAGGATGTTATAAATGTTGAAGAGATTTCTTTAAAGTCATCTGGAAAGCCAATGGCAAAAAAATTAGGGCTAAAATTTTCCCAATTTACTTCTCTAATACTTTGAATGTAACTATTAATTTTTTTACCCGCAACATCTATAACAATCCGATCGTTAACCTGTAGTTCATATCTTTCTGATATTTCTGATGAAATTGAAATACCATTATTTTCATTTTTAAACCATTCTCCAGCAATGACTTCATTGCCTTCTGGCAGTTTATCCATCCAAGTGAAATTGAAAGTACGATCAATTTCTTTTTTTGAATCCAATCTTTGAAATCTTGCACTCGTTACCGGAAATAATGGCTGAATTGATATCTCATTTGACTTTAAAAACTCAACAAGATCTTCTTTTTCTCCCTCATATATATTGAATAAAAGATTGTTAGGAGCATTATCTGGGAGAGAACTTTTCCATGACCCAACCAAATTTGTTGAGGCAGAGTAGGCTACTAAACTGAGAGCAACAGCAACAGTTATTGCTACGATTTGCATGGAATTAAAAAGTTTTCTCCTGCTGAGCTCAAAAGCAAGCATTTTCATTGGCTTAAGAGGATTAAGTCCCAAAGGCTTTATAAAATGAAAGATGCCATAAATGAAGGCAAAAATAATTCCACTAAACATAAGAATTGAAAAGAATATGATATTCGTTAAATAAAAATCCTTAATAAAAAAGATCAAAAGCACGTAAAAGGCTGATAAACCTCCAACGATATAAAATGAAGAATTAAAAGCATTAATATTTTTCTCAGATTTTCTCAAAATGACATTAGGCGAGAGATTAAAGAGATTTCTTAATATCGGATAAGCAAAGCCCATCAAACATAAGAAAGCTGTTAACAATGAAATAAGATAAGGATCTAGCCCAGGCAAAGGCAAATTTGTAGGGAAATAATCTTTCAAAAGATTCATAAACGATAGCTGAACCACCCAGCCTAAGAAAATGCCTGTTAAAAAAGAAAATAGAGCAATCAAACTGAAGATAAATAAGTATGCGTTTCTTATTTCAATAGGAGATAATCCTAAAGCTTTAAAAATAGCTACATAGTCCACGTGTCTTCTAGTGAACTGCAAGGAGCATATAGCTATGGCTAGCGAGGATAAAATGATTGCTAGTAAAGCACCCAATAGAAAAAAATTTGAGGCTCTTTTGATTGCCCTGCCGAGTGGGCTTGTTTCGTTTCCTGGAGTAGTAATTTCATCTCCTGGTTTTTTTTTAGATTGAAAGAAATTTTCTAATAATTTTATAGTCTCTTGTGATCCATCAAAGACATATGAATATCTTACCCTTGAGCCTGGTTGAATTACGTTTGCTTTCTCAAGATCAGACGAGTTCATAATGGCTTTTGGAGCAAAGGCAAAAGAGCCAGCGCCTCTGTCTGATTCGGCAAGAATGATTCCGCTTATGGAAAAATCTTTTTCACCGATATTAATCGTGTCATCAATCGTAACTTCTAAGAGGTTGGCCAAACGAGTATCTAGCCAAACGTTTCCTGGTTTTGGCGGATTTGTTTCCAAGATTCTTTGATCATATTTTTTTAGAATTTCAAACTCGCCAATCAAAGGATAAGGTGGGGAGACCGATTTTACTGAAGCAAGTTGAAATTTCTTGGACGAGCCCAGCACTGAGCCAAATTCATAAATACTTGCATAGGAGTAATCTCCAATGGGGAATGAAGACTCATCAAGAGGTGTATCGGACTCATATTTTAAATCACCTCCTAAAAATTGCTTTGATTCCATCATTAAAGAGCCATCCAAACGATCAGTAAAGAAGGTAATGGAAGCGACAATACCTACTGCCAAGGACAAAGAGAGAAACATCAGAAGAAGTTGTCCTGATCTGAATTCTCTAAGAAAAATCTTTGTTGCTAATGAAAAAATTGTCATAAGACTTTGCCATCAACTAACTCTATTTTTTGATCGCATCTATTTGCTAAGGAAATATCATGAGTCACAATAACCAATGCACTTGAGGATTCCATAAAAGTATCAAAGATAAGATTGGCGATCAGCTCGCTGTTACTGGAATCTAAATTTCCAGTTGGTTCATCGCAAAACAATACATCGGCTTCACAGGCAAAAGCTCTAGCTATAGCAACTCTTTGCTGTTCCCCTCCAGAAAGTTGCTGAGGGTAATGCGTTAAGCGATTTTGCATACCTACTTTTTCAAGGTAAGTTTCGGCAATGGCTCTTGCTTTTTTCTTGCCTTTTAGCTCTATAGGAAGCATCACATTTTCCAAAGCATTAAGGCCTGCTAAGAGTTCAAAGTTCTGAAAAACAAATGCAACTGAGTCTTTTCTGATTTTTGCTCGAGCATCTTCAGATAGATTATGTAGAGCTGTTTGATTGATAAATATCTCACCAGAACTTGGGGAATCGAGGCCAGCTAAAATACCCAAAAGAGTAGATTTTCCTGAGCCAGAAGGTCCAATTACTGCTAAGGAAGAAGAAGCACTTACTTCAAGATTGATATCGTCTAGAATGACTATTTCCTGATTATTAAAAATAATCTTTTTTGACAAATTTCTTGCTTCTATAATCATCAAATGAATTTTTTAGAAAAATATGGATTAAAAATAATATTAATTTTATTTTTAACTTTTTCTTATTCTATCACTGCAGAATCAAAGAAGCTTTTGATTTTAGGAGACAGTATTTCAGCTGGTTATGGATTGAAAGAATCGGAAAATTGGGTTCAGTTATTGGAGGTTTCATTGAAGACATCTGGAAAGGAATTACAGATTATCAACTCTAGTATTTCGGGAGATACAACCATTGGCGGCTTATCCAGAATTGAGAATGATTTAAAACAATACAGGCCAAATTATGTTTTGGTTGAACTGGGCGGTAACGATGCACTGAGAGGCTATCCAATTGATAAAATCAAACATAACTTAATTAAAATAATAGATGTTTCTTTAGAAGCCGGGGCTTATCCAATAATTATGCAAATAAGAATACCGCCGAATTATGGAAAAAATTATATAGCGGCGTTTGAAAGTATTTATTCAGAAATAGCTCAAGAAAAAAGCATTCCTAAGATGTCCTTTTTGTTAGAAAAAGTTGCCCTTGATAAGGACTTAATGCAATTAGATGGAATTCATCCCAATCAAAAAGCTCAGAAAATTATTGCCGAGCAAGTCAAAAAAGAATTACTGAATATCTTTAAATAAAAAAAGCCTCTGCAAGCAGAGGCTTTTTTTTATTAAGCAAGACTTACTCCATATTGTATGTAAAACCTACTTTAAAGTATCTACCTAATGGACTGTGAGTATTTGGATCATAGCTCATTTCCCACAAAGTAAATGGAGGTTGTTCATCAGTAAGATTATATGCTGAGAAAGACATACTGAAGTCATCCCAACTGTAAGTGTAAGTAGCATCTACAGTAGTATGAGGAGCAATCTCAACATTTGAACGTCTGTCTTCATACGAAGATATGTAATTGATGGCACCATAAAAATTGTGTTGATCAGTTACATAGTTCACAAATGCTTTTGACTTAAGGTCAGGCATAGATCTACAAGTGTTATTGATGTTGAAGTAACCAGCACATTCATAAGCACCAGCTATTTGAGCACCACCTTTAGAGTATGCAGCAACACTGTAATCAATTACGTAAGCTGCTTCCATACCTGCAGATAAAACACCATTAGCATAGTCGTCTTCCCATCTGACATATATATCAAGCCCATCTGTTTCCGTTTGTGGACCGTTAACATAGAGAGTTTCTATTCTTGCAATTTCACTAGCTGCAAAAGAACCATCGGTTAGGTAATTAGGTCCACCTCGTACTTGGCCTTTAACAGCATTAAAAGCAGCAGTTTGGGCAGCTGTTGCACCAGCAGCTTTACCCGCAGCATAAGCTGCAGCAATTTGCGCATATGCTTCGGTAATGATTGGGTTATCAAAATCAAAGTTGTAGTAGTCAACTGTTGCTGTCCAATTGTCTGTACCAAAGTCAGTTATGATACCGAAGTTGTAAGTAGTCGCTTCTTCTGGCTCAAGATTAGGATTACCAGTAGCATCAATTGCTTTAAACGCACCGGTTTGAGATACATAGGCAAGTGATGTAGATCTCTTGTCCCAAATTTCATCTGGGTTTGGAGCTCTAAACGTAGTTTGTCCAGTAAACCTTAAAGTAAGTGCATCAATTGGTGTCCAACGCATTACGACTTTAGGATCTACAGAGTCAACATTGCCATAATCTTCATATCTTAAAGCCAATTGCATGTCGAAATTATCCAAAATTGGAAGTGCGAATTCAGCAAATAGAGAATCAACTTCTTGGCTTTGGTCTCTTCCGTAAGCAGGAGCTAAGAACATAAACAGACCCGCAGGGTTTGTAGCTAAACAGTTAGCTCTTTCAGTAGCATCTCTGTTGTCTTTGGGTAATAGACAAGGATGTTTGTCTCCGTCAAAGATATCGTGAGTTGGTGAAAGTTTTGTTCCAGCATTCGCAGGCAGCGATTGCTCAAGATTGTACTCTCTTCTTTCATAACCAAAAGCCCATGCGGCATCTCCACCAGATAGGGAACCCATAAGGCCTTGTATGGTGAAATCTGCAGTCATCAAAGTAGATTTAGCTTCAACTTCACCTCTGTCAACTAACCATCTAAGAAAATCTGGATCGTTAGCTTGAGCTGCTAAATAGTGAGGGTTTTTACCAACTTTATCTTTAATAGAAGTCCCCACTTGATTGTCTCCAGTAAAGGGGTTTTTATTATCATAAAATGCTTGGTTCCCTTGCTCAAAGGCATTCGAGAAGATGTTCAAGTAACCACAACCAGCAGGAGGTGTTGCGCTAAGAGTAGCGTTAACTCCTGTAACTTTGTGTGTCATAGTTGGAACACCTGTTGCGCTAAGCGCAGTCATTTCATATGGACAGTTAGGTCCACCATAACCCCATAGCGAAGAATTATATTTATTTTGTTGTGTATCTGAGAAAGTATAGTTACCTTCACTTTGTGAATAGTTCAATCCTGTGCTGTAATCGATTCCATCGGTTAAAGAACCTTCAAAATCAAAAGCAAATCTGTAAACGTCATACTTTCTAAATTCATTTTCCGCTCCATTGGAAGCACCGTTTGGATTTCCCGCTGTAGCAAAAGGCCTTGCAAACATTGCATGCGCAGCTCTTTGAGTAGTTCCATCTCCTCCAAACGCAGTTCCTTTTAATAGAGTTGCAAAAGCTGGATGTTGTGTATACAAAGCTTGCAATCCAGGGTGATAGTTAGGAACAACTGTTGCAGTAGGATTGTTTGGGGGATAAGAAGGAGATGTAGCATAGTTAGGAACGTTTGTTTTTCCGTAAGAAAATTCCACATGAAAATCATGTTCCCCGTTTACGTCTCCATTAAATTCCATCCAAAGTTGAGAATTGGTTTGTTCTTCCTGAACGTTATCAAAGTATGCGTATTGGTAACGACATAAGGTGTGATACCCACCCATGTCAGTTTCACTTATAGTATTTCCAGCAGCATCTTTATGGGCTACTTTTGAATCTGCTGAGAGCAATTGCGCATAACCACCAGAAGCATTACAACCAGGGTCTCCAACATAGCCAGTCGGTGCAGCGGTATTAGCATTACCATCATCTAGTTTAAAAACAAAAGTACCTGGGTTACCGAAAGAAGACCAACCACCAACGCCATTTTCTTTAAAACTTCTTCTGACGTATTCAGTATTTTCCGCACGAAGCTCTCCTTTTTTCTGAGCACCAAGTGATAAAAGAAAGTTAGTTCCATCATTAAGGGCTGTTCCATAGGTTATAGAGAATTCATTACCATCTTGCTCGGCACCTGATATGCCTTTAGCACCGAAATTAACTCTCAATCCTTCAAAAGTTGAATCAGTGATGAAGTTTACTACCCCAGCTATGGCATCAGAACCATAAGTCGCGGCAGCACCTTCTTTAAGGATTTCTATTCTACTTAAAGCAGACATAGGTAGATCGTTTAAGTTAACGGACCTTCCAGCACCAGTCGCGATTGGGACTGTTACTTGTCTTTTGCCGTTAACAAGAACCAAAGTTCTATTGGTACCAAGACCACGCAAGTTTACGTTAGCAATACCCTCAGAAGCATTTGAACCGAACTGGTTGGCTTCACCATCCATTCCTGAACTACCAGGAACCATTTTAATAAGCTCAACAATATTTAAGTTATTTTGAGAAGCAACTTCTTCAGCATTAAATGTTGATATTGGTGAACCTGTATCGATTGGGGTACCTTTAATCAAGGAACCTATTACAGTAACTTGTTCATCTTGAGTAAAACTCAAGCCCGAAAAAAACGAGAGAAGGACTCCCGTAAGTAAAAGTTTTTTATACATTGTTATCCCCCCTGGATAATAATTGTTTATCTGGCAATGATACCTTTATTTTCCTTATAAAGTCGAGTCATAAGCTAAAAAAAATACATAGAAAAAAAGTCAAAGAACTTGTTATTTTAATGAGAATAGTTATCATTTTCATTTTTAAAATATCCTTATTTTTTCTATGAACGAATTTATTATCTTATTTAGAGAAACTTTAGAGGCTGCTCTAATTGTAGGAATCATTTATTTATTTTTAACGAGCAATGGCGCTTCAACTCAAAAGCTTTGGCTTGCTGTTTTGACATCAATTGTTGCTAGCATCTTGGTCGCTTATTTTATAGTTTCAGCTCAGCAGGCTCTGGGAAACAATTCTCTCAAAGCTCTCTTTGAGGGAATTTTTATGTTCATAACCGCAGGCTTTATTTGGTATGTAATTTTTTGGCTTTCAAAACATGTCAGCGATCGAAAGCAACTTGAAGAGCAGTCAGCAATTGCCTTGAGCTCATCCTGGGGAGTTTTCTTTTTGGTTTTTTTCTCAGTGATTCGAGAGGGTTTTGAAACAGTTGTATTCCTTTTAGCTAGTTTTTCTATGACTCAAAGCTTCTCTTATTTAGGATTTTTTACTGGAATAATCGCTGCTTTGATACTGGTTTATATCTTTGTTATTCAAGGAAAAAGATTCAATATTAGATCTTTCTTCCAAGCGACAACCTTGTTGTTGGTATTCTTAGCTTCAGGCATGGTTGCTTACGGCACTCATGAAATTGAAAGTTATTTGGTTAAATCCGATAATTTGCAAATAGTTGGTCTTGAAAGCAAAGAGGAAATATCTAGACCTTGGGATATTTTAAAGCCTAAGGAAGAACTTGAAGAAAATGATCAATCCTTTCTCTATAGTTACAACATCAAAGGGAAGGGCAAATATACTCACATCATGCATGATAGTGGAAGCATTGGTGCATTCTTAAAAGGATTTTTTGGTTACAACAGTAACCCAAACTATGTGGAACTTTTTGCATGGTTGGCTTCTCTTTTGCTGGGACTTACTTTCTGGCGACGTTTTTATGCTTAAAAAATAAAAAAGTATAAATATATATCTGAATGAGAATGTTTCTCATTTTCATTTACAATATAAATGATAATCATTATCATTTGATAATCAATCTTATTTAAGAGATGAATTTATTATGAAAAAAATTATTTTTCTTTTCGCTTTAGTTATTACAACTTCAGCAATTTACGCGCAAGATGAGACTCTTGAGGTTAAAGGCAAAGTCCTTTACAAAGATCAAGTTAACTCTCTTAAACCCCCAGTACCGATTTTGGATGTTCCTCAATCAGTATCTGTTATCACTGATGATGACATTAGAAACCAAGGATTCAGGCAAATAGGCGATTTAATTAGATACACACCTGGAGTAAACACTTCCCAGGGTGAAGGTCACAGGGATGCTGTGGTATTCCGTGGAGTTAGATCAACTGCAGACTTCTATCAAGATGGTGTAAGAGACGACGTTCAATACTACAGATCTCTTTACAACGTTGAGCAAGTTGAGATACTTAAAGGCGGTGATGCACTTTTATTTGGTCGTGGCGGAACTGGTGGTCTAATCAATAGAGTTTCTAAGACTGCTCAAATTGGCGAAACCTTTAGCTCTCTTGACACCGGTATTGATTCTTTTGGTGGCGGAGACGTTGCTATGGACGGAAATATCATAGTCAACGATAACGTTGCTTTTCGTTTAAACGTTCATGTTGATTCGCTTGCTAATCACAGAGACATGTTTAGTGGAGATAGAGTAGGTGTTAACCCGACTATGAAAATTCAAGTTGACTCAGCGACAACTATAGATTTGTCTTATGAATACGCTGATCACGAAAGATTCGTTGATAGAGGTATTCCAACTGATGATGCAACTAAAAGTCCAATTGATGCTATGAAAGACATTGTTTTTGGTACTAAAGACCTTAATACAACAACGCTTGAAGCAAATATTTTAAAAGGCTCACTCAATCACAATTATTCTGATACTGGAAAACTTAATTTTAGTGTTACTGCAAACGATTTCAGAAAAATGTACCAAAACTTGTACGTGTCTGATTACACAGCTTCCATGGGAGCTAAGATGGATGGATATCGTGATGTAACTATGCGTGAAAGCTTAATCATTTCTTTAAGCAGCATAAATGAATTTGATCAAGGAACATTAACTGTAGGTTTTGAAATGGTTGATACTGAAAACAATAACCACCGTTACAACACTTACTTCTCTTCTACTAGAGACGATAATGAAATCTTTATGCCAGTCAGAAACATGAATTTTAATGTAGCAAATGGAAATCTTACAAACAGACGAACGCTTGAAACAGGTGGATTGACAGATGCTGACGTAACTCAAGACCAAGTTACTTATGTCGATTATATATCTGATTTGAACAACCAATCTGATACTGACATCGAAGTTACTTCACTCTATCTTCAAGGTAACATAGACTTAGCAGACCAGTGGAACATGATCCTAGGTGGTCGTTATGACGAAGTTGAAACTACAATTAAACAATACGGCATAACTGTTGATGGAACAGGCAAAGGAGCTTTAAATGGAACTAATCCAAGCTTAACAAAAAAAGATTCTCTTTTCTCACCTCGCTTAGGATTAATTTTTAAACCTCAAGAAAACATGTCGCTATACTTTAGCTACAGTGAGGCATTTCAACCTCGTTCGGGCGAACAATATAAGACTTTTAAAGGAGATTCTGGCAAGTTCGATCCAGATGTTTTTGAAAATACTGAATTAGGTTTTAAATACGACACGGATTCAGGTCTCTCGCTTGCATTAGCTTATTTCACAGGTGAACAGACTAAAGCAACTGCTTTTGATAATGGAACTGGCGAAGAAACACGAGAAATAGGTTTGGAAATCGATGGTTTTGAAATAACTCTTAACGGCCAAGTTAATGATAACAATGCTATTAGATTTGGCCTAGCTTCTGTAGATGCTACTAAATCGAAGGGATCGGGAGCAGCAAAGGAAATACCTGAGCTCACTTATTCGTTGTGGTATACACACCAAGCTAACGACCTGTTTGAAATTAGCTTTGGAGCAACATACCAAGATGAATCCTATATTAATGCGGAATCTGGACCATTATTACCTGATTACACTAGGTTAGATATGGCGATGACAATTACTCCAAGTGAAAACGATGTTGTAAGGATTAATATTGAAAACCTAGGTGATGAAACTTATTACCTTCATTCTCACTCTGACCATCAAGTTTCAGTAGGTGAGTCTCAAAACGTTAGAGTTTCTTACAGCAAAAGATTTTAATCATTAGGAGAGAATGAAGAAAAGCAACTTTAGATATCTTGAAATAATCCAGGAAGATATTTCAAATATTTTTAAGAGTTGCTTTCCTTCCAGAAAAAACGGAAATTGAACTACTAAATGATTTATAGAGACGCCTTTCATTTCATCTCATGGCTAATCTCTTGAAGATCTCCCCCTGAGTTGTTCGTTGAAGTTTTTTGGAGAGAAGAAATCCCGCCTTATGGCGGGATTTCGACTTTTAAATTAGTAAATTTTAGTTACTTGAGGTTTTTGGCTAGAAGCGTAGCTTTCTCTTCTTAAACTTAATTTATCCCAAACCTGATTTAATGAAGATAGAAACCTATCTATATCCTCTGCTTGGTGCTTAGGCGTAATGGTAACTCTAAATCTTTCATCGCCTTTTGGAACCGTTGGGTAAAATACAGGCTGAATGTAAATTCCATGCTTTTCGATGAGAAGATTAGCAGCGTTTTTACACAATCTTGGGTCTTCAAGATGAATGGGAATGATGTGACTGTCATTGTTGAGATGAGGAATTTCCAAATCTCTTAACCCAGTTCTTATTAAATCGGAGTTTTTTCTAATGTCTTCTCTAAGATTTTCAGATTTTTTTGCCACTTCGATAGCCTTGATTGAAGCAGCTGCAATACTTGGGTTTGCAGAAGAAGTAAAAATAAAACCAGGAGCAAAACTTCGTATGAAATCGATAATGTCTGAACTTGCAGCAACATAGCCACCCATTTGGCCAAAAGCTTTAGATAAAGTACCGTTTATGATATCAATTTCATCGCTAACTCCTTGCTCATTTGCAATTCCTCTACCTTCTGATCCGTAAAGACCAACAGAGTGAACCTCATCGAGGTAGGTTAAAGCGTTAAATTCTTTTGCCAAGGAAACAATTTGTTTAAGAGGTGATCGCAAACCTTCCATAGAATAAAGAGATTCTAAAACTATGAGTTTAGGCACACTGGCATTGGAGGTATTTAACAATTCTTTTAGATGATCGACATCATTGTGACGAAAAATATGACAAGGAACGTTAGCGTTTTTGATACCTTGAATCATAGAAGCGTGATTTAGTTCATCGGAGAATACCTCGATACCTTCAAGTTTTTTACACAGTGTCCAAAGAGTGGACTGGTTAGCTGTATATGCAGAAGGGAAGATCAGACTGGATTCTTTATTATGCAGTTCGGCAAGCTCTTTTTCCAAGTCGGCATGATATGACGAAGTTCCAGAAATATTTCTTGTACCGCCAGAACCGGTCCCCAATTCTTCGATAACTTCAATAGATCTTTTAATTACTTCTGGGTGTTGGCTCAAATTTAAGTAGTCGTTACTGCACCAGACTTCAACAGGTCTTTCGGAGCCTTCGAATCTTTCAGTGGCTTTTGGAAAATGTTTTTTATCTCGATTTATTTCTCTGAATTTTCTGTAAAGACCTTGTGACTTTAAAGAGGTCAACTCATCGGAAAAATATTTTTTGTAGTTCATTTCATCTCCAAAAGGAATTTGAACATTACTATAGACGTAAAAGAGTTCAAACTAAATATTTAGATTTTAAGGAATTATAATAATATAGTTGTTTATAAGGATTGGTTATAATGAATGAGTTAACTATCATTTCTAGAAAAAGTTCTCTTGCAAAGCTTCAAGCAATAGAAGTCTCTGAGGTAATTAAAAAAAAATATCCTGAAATTAAAATTATTTTTAAGACAAAAGACACTTCTGGCGATATAGACTTAACTACACCCCTGCACAAAATGCCTGAAATGGGAGTTTTTACCTCAGACATCCGAGAAGAATTATTAACTGGAAAAGCAGATATTGCCGTTCACTCCTGGAAAGATCTGCCAGTTGATCTTGAAGAAGGGACAGAAATTGCTGCAACTATAAAAAGAGCTGATCTAAGGGACGTTTTGATTTTCAAGAAAAGTTCCTTCAAAAAGAAAAAATTAGAAATCTATACGTCATCTCCAAGAAGACAAGAAAATCTATCAAAATTTTTAAAGAAAGCTTTTCCTTTTGAAATAAACTCTTTCAGCTTTAGTGATATCAGGGGAAATATTTTAACCAGAGTTCAAAAACTTAAAGATTCAAATGCAGATGGTTTGGTAATAGCCAAAGCTGCTTTGGATAGGCTTTTATCCCCCATAGAAGAGATAACAACTGAATTAGATTCCTTCAAAAAGGACTTAGATGAATTTTTGTGGATGGTAATTCCTTGTTCACAAAATCCTTGCGCGCCTGGCCAAGGAGCATTAGCTGTCGAGATAAAATCAGGTAATAAAGAAGTAATTGAATTACTCAATGAAATCAATGATTTAGATGTTTTTAAAGATGTAGAAGAGGAAAGAAAAAAACTCAAAAAATACGGCGGAGGCTGTCATCAAAAAATAGGCGTAAGCATAGAAAATCATCCTCTTGGAAAAATCACCACTGAGAAAGGCTTAACGCCAGAAAATGAACTCATTGATAAAAGGTTTTTTTCACCTTCCAAGAAAGAATTATCTGGATTCGAAAATCCAATTGAAGATTTCTATCCTAAATCAAAAAAGGATTTTAAATTATTTTCCCGATCAAAGATTGACGAAGGGATAAAAGAAATAAAAGTAATTAAAAATTCTGGTTTGTATATCTCAAGGGCAAGTTCAATAGAAAAAGGTATAGCAATTGATCTGTCGAATGTCATTTGGACAAGCGGCATTGAAAACTGGTTTAAATTAGCTAGGAAAGGAATATGGGTGAATGGTACTTCGGATAGCCTAGGGGAGGAACAATCGAAACCCAGCTCGTTACTTGAAAACGTAAATTGGTTTTTGGTCTCTCATATTGATTCTGAATCAAAAGATAAAAAACTTATTGCAACTTATAAATTAGTGCCTGAAAAAGAGATAGAAGATTTATCCAAATATTCACATTTCTATTGGATGTCTATCAGTTCATTTAAAGAAGCTTTGAAAAGATTTCCAAGTATTGAAAATGCTGAACATTCCTGTGGCTTGGGAAAAACTTTTGATGAGTTGAACAAACTATATCCCAATAAAATAAAGCCTTTTTTAAACTATGAAGACTGGCTGGAAAAAGTAAACGAAGCAAAGTAAGCTACGCACCTGTTTACCCGATATGGCAAATTTTAAAAGAAAATATCCTCTTTCTAGGCTGAGAAGACTGCGATCGAATAAGTCTATTAGAGATCTTGTTGCAGAAAATAAATTGACCATTGATGATCTTATTCAGCCTATTTTTGTTAAGGAATCCATAAAAGAAAAAGAAGAAATAGAATCTCTAGTTGGAATTTTTAGACACTCAGAAAAAAGTATTCTCAAAGAAATCGAAGAACTCATTAGTTTGGGTATCAAAGCGGTAGCCATTTTTCCTGTAATAGATGAAGATAAGAAAGACGAGAAAGGTTCCGAGGCAGTAAATGAAAATAATTTTCTCAATAACGTCATAAAAACAATAAAACAAAATTTTCCGGAAATTTTAGTTATTGCTGATGTAGCTTTAGATCCTTACACAACACATGGCCATGATGGCGTATTGAATTCAGACGGCGATGTTGACAACGATGAGACACTCAAAATTTTAGAAGATCAAGCATTGAAGCTGGTTCTAGCAGGTACAGATATCATTGCTCCATCTGACATGATGGATGGCAGAGTTGGAGTCATAAGAAAAGCCCTTGAAGAAAAGGGCTTTAAAAACACTATGATTCTAGCTTACTCAGCAAAATATAGTTCTAAGTTCTATGGTCCTTTTAAGGAAGCAGTAGAATCTGCAAAATTTTTTGGAAATAAAACAAAAGACTCTTATCAAATGGCTGTTGCAAACATTGATGAAGCTCTTCACGAGGTTGCCTTAGATATAAATGAAGGCGCTGATATTGTTATGGTAAAACCAGGTATGCCTTATCTTGATGTGGTAAAGGCAGTTAAAGAAAAATTTCAAATGCCAACCTTTGTTTATCAAGTAAGCGGAGAATACGCTATGTTGAAGGCAGCAATTGAAAAAAACTGGCTAAGTGAGGAAGTAATATTTGAATCGCTTCTTTCGTTTAAGCGAGCTGGTGCGGATTGTATCTTAACTTATGCCGCAAAAGAGATAGCAAAAAATCTATAATTTCTGATATGCGTAACTCCAGGTTTCAAAATGCTTTGAATCGGGTTCCTCAGGAAATTCCGCCCATATGGTTTATGCGTCAAGCTGGCAGATATCATAATCATTATCAAAATCTCAAGAAATCTCACTCTTTCGTTGAGCTTTGTAAAATTCCAGCCTTGTCAGCTCAAACTGCTTTAGGTCCAATAGAAGAATTTGACTTTGATGTCGCTATTTTATTCAGCGACATTCTTTTTCCCTTGGAGTCTTTGGGTATGGACTTGATTTATGACCCCGGTCCAATATTCAAAGAACATCTATCAGAAGAAAATGCTTCTAGAATCCTTGTCAATAAAAATCCTATTGCTTCTTTGGAATTCCAAGGAGAGGCAATAGAAAGAACTCTGGAATTGCTTCCAAACGATAAGTCTATGATTGGCTTTATTGGCGGACCATGGACATTGCTATCTTTTGCCTCAGCTAAAAATAAATTAAACAAGATTGGAAAAATAGAAAGCTACCAATGGGCAATTTTGGAAGAGTATATCTATCCTCTTTTACATAAAAACATTTATTTGCAATTGCAGGCTGGAGCTGAACTTGTAATGATTTTTGATTCTTGTGCTCACCAGCTTGCTAAAGACGATTTATCTATTTACCTCAATAAAATTTTAAGTGAGTTGGTAAAGTCTTTTCCAAATCAAGTTGGTTACTATGCAAAAGACGGAATTTCTTATGATGACATCTTTGCTGCATCCGACAGCTTCGAAGTTTCTTTTGCAGGAATTGGGGTAGATTCAAATGTCAGCATTCAAGATATTTTTGCAAAAAGGAATGATGGGTTCATTCAAGGCAATTTCAGTGAAAAAATCATTACTCAGGACTTCAACGAATTTGATAAAGCTTTAAATTTGTTTCTAGAAGATATTTCCTCTCTCTCAATAGAGGATAGAAAAGGATGGGTTTGTGGGTTAGGTCATGGCGTTATCAAGACTACACCTCAAGAAAATGTTAAACATTTTGTGAAAAAAGTAAGGTCTTATTTATGAGTTTTTTAGGTGAAGAGAATTTTTCCCACGAAGACAAACAAAAAGTTGGTGTAATTATCTGCAATCTTGGTTCGCCAGATAGTTACTCTACAAAAGATGTAAGAAAATACCTTAGAGAATTTTTATCAGATACGAGAGTCATAGAAGTGCCTAAAATAATCTGGTGGTTGGTACTTAATCTCTTTATTTTGCCTTTTAGGCCAATAAAATCTGCAGCCCTTTATAAATCTGTATGGCTTGAGGAAGGCTCACCGTTGCTGGTTTATTCAAAGAGATTTTTAAGCAAGATAAAAAACCTGAATGAAAATTCTGAATCTATAGAATTTGAATTAGCCATGCGCTACGGAAATCCAAGCATTGAAAAAGCTTTGTTGAGTTTGAAGGAGAAAAATTGTCGTAAAATTTTACTTCTACCTTTGTTTCCTCAATATTCTGCAGTAACTGCTGCAACAATATTCGATAAGGTAAGCGCAATTCTTTCAAGATGGCGCTGGGTTCCTAGTTTGCATTTTGTGAGCGGCTACCATGACAATTCTGAGTATATAAATTCATTAGCTAACACAATTAAAACTCATGAATTTTATGGAAAACAAGACAAGATAGTTTTTTCTTATCACGGCATTCCAAAAAAATATTTTGAAGAAGGAGATCCTTATCATTGTTTTTGTCAGAAGACTTCTCGCCTGGTTGCAGAAGCTTTAGGGCTTGAAGAAAATCAGTACATTACTAGTTTTCAATCAAGATTGGCAGCGGCAGGAAGAGAGTGGTTAAAACCCTATACAAGTGAATTGATGGAAAAATTACCTGAAGAGGGAGTAAAGAAAATTTTAATTTTATCACCAGGGTTTAGCATGGATTGTTTAGAAACCATAGAAGAAATCGATGAAGAGAATAAAGAAATATTCTTAGATTCTGGAGGTGAGGCTTTCCATTACATAGCTTGCTTAAATGACAATGACGAGCATGTTGAAGCCATTAATAATTTAATTGCAAATAAAATATCCCAACTATGACCAACAGTTTAGATAAAAAAAAAGATCTAGCATCTCAATGGTTTAGATCTTTGAGAGATCAATTTTGCGCTGCCTTTGAAGAATTAGACGGCGGAAAGTTTGAAAGAAAAAAATGGAATCATAAAGGTTCTGGCGGCGGCGAAATAAGTATTCTAAAGGGTGAGGTATTTGAAAAGGTTGGGGTAAATATTTCAACTGTTGCGGGTGAATTCTCTGATGATTTTAAATCTCAAATCAAAGGAACAGAAAAATCTGCAGAGTATTGGGCTTCTGGGATCAGTTTGGTTGCTCACATGCAATCACCCAAGGTGCCGGCTTTTCATTTCAACACTAGATTTTTAGCTACTGGTGAAAATTGGTTTGGAGGCGGAACAGATATGACTCCATCAATTCCAGACGATCAAGAAACAAAGCTTTTTCACGCTAAGTTAAAAGAAGCATGTGATAAATCAGACAATAACTATTACTCGGATTTTAAAAAAAACTGTGATGAATATTTCTATCTTGCCCACCGAGATGAACCCAGAGGAGTTGGTGGTATTTTTTTTGATCATTTGAATACCGGCAACTGGCAAGACGATTTTGATTTTGTAAAAGGGCTTGGCTCAACCACTCTCAATATTATTAAAGAAACCGTATCTAGCAAAAAAGACTTAGACTGGACTGAAGAAGAAAAAGAACAACAACTGATCAAAAGAGGACGCTACGTCGAATTCAATTTGATTTGGGATAGAGGCACTTTGTTTGGTTTAAAAACAGGAGGTTCTACAGAGGCCATCCTGATGTCCATGCCGCCTTCAGCGAAGTGGAAATAAGATGAGAAATACTCTTGTAATATATTCTTCTGTAGATGGTCATACTCAAAAAATATCTAGCAAAATTGCTGAACATATCAAGCATCACGCACACGTTGACTTAACTTCATTAGTTGACGCTCAATCGCTAAGCTTAAAAAATTATCAACAAGTTATTATTGGGGCCAGCATCAGATATGGTAATTATCGAAAAGAACTTTTCGAGTTTATTGAAAAAAACTTTGATGAGCTCTCAAGCAAAGAAAATGCTTTTTTTAGTGTAAATGTCGTTGCTAGAAAGCCAGAGAAAAATACTCCCGATACCAATCCCTATGTTGCAAAATTTCTCAAAGCAACAAAATGGGAACCAAACAAAATAGACGTTTTCGCAGGTGTTGTTGATTACCCAACATATAATTTTTTCGATAGATTTATGATTAGACTTATCATGTGGATCACCAACGGCCCTACAGACGCCAAGGCAAGATATGAATTTACCGACTGGAAAAGAGTAGAGGATTTTTCCAAATCATTAATTAAGGACTAAAGCTCGGTAGCAAGCTCAATAAATTTATTTTTTAGAAAAGTTAGTTTATTGGTGAGACTAAAAGCATGATTTCTAATAAGTCTTATCCAGATATTTTTTTGCTCGAAACCTCTTTTGAAAGCTTCCATAGCAGCTGCTAGGGCTAAATTGATTGGAATTCTTTGTCGGTTGTATTTATCTTCAATTTGTTTAACTTGAAGCAAACCATCAGGACTAATTAAATCCGATAGAGATTTCACGTCACCGATTCCTGCGTTTAATCCCAATCCTGCTAACGGATGAATGTGGTGCGCAGCATCTCCCACAAGAAAAACATTACCTCTGGCAAAAGTTTTTGCAGAAAGGTGTTTTAGGGGAAATGACTGCCTTTTGGCTGAGAATTTTATTTCTGGAAGTTTTTCTCCGAATGATCGATGAATTTCATCTATAAAGTCATCCTCATTCATACCCAAGTAGTCATAGGCCCTGCTATCGTCAATGGACCATATCATGGTAAGTTCAGTCTCATTCATTGGCAGCAAGGCAAGCGGTCCCACCGAGGTGAAAGTTTGTCTAATGCATGGATCTGTTTGGGATACAGAAAAGTTAGCAACTATTGCTGTCTGATTGTAACTCCAAGTTCTTGAAGAAATCGAAGAAAGGTTTCTTACACTTGATTGAATGCCATCTGCGCCTATTAACATTTTTGTCTCCAATTTTCCCTTTGATGTTTCGCAATGAATATCTCCGTTAATTTTCTCTATTTTTTCTAAATTACAACTCCACAAAAGATTTTTTGAATCTGAAACGAGAGATAACAGAGAATTTTGAATGTCTCCTTCTTTGACTATGAAGCCAATATTTGGAATATTTTTTTCCAATTCATTTACATTGAAATCTATGAATCCAGTACCTTCTTGATCCCAAACCTTTATCTGGTTGTATTCAAAAGCATTTTTACTTATGACATTCCATGCATCTAGCTCTTTAAGAAATGACATGCTCTTGTTATTCAATGATAGATGGCGGTAACTGTTGGGCGCTTTTTCTCGACCATCTATTAGACCGACATTTATATTTTTATTCTTCAATGCAAGAAAAAGGAGGGCACCAGTTACGCCAGCACCAACAATGAGGACATCATATTTCATTAACTCGCCATCAGTTGTTGAATGTCATCAAGCTCTTTAATGGCTGAACTAAGAACTTTTGGCTGATTGTTTTCAACTAACACATCATCTTCGATTCGAATTCCAATTCCTTTAAATTTTTCAGGAACGTTTTCTTCATTACTGATGTAGATTCCTGGCTCGATCGTGGTAATCATCCCATTTTCATAAGACCTTACTTTGCCATCTTTTTCATAGCCACCGACATCGTGCACATCAAGACCCAACCAATGACCGACGCGGTGCATATAAAACTTTGAATAAGATTGAGTTTCAATCACTTCTTCTTTAGAGCCCTTTAACAAACCCAAGCTTAATAGTCCTTCAACAATAACTTCTAAAGATTTTTTATGCGTCTCAAGAGGATTGGATTTTTCTGAAATGCTTTCAATAGATTGCTTTTGAGATTCCAAAACGATCTCGTAGATAAGTTTCTGTTCTGACGAAAATTTTCCATTAACAGGAAAAGTTCTAGTGATATCGCTCGCGTAGCCCTTGTATTCGCAGCCTGCATCAACCAGAACCAAATCACCGTCTTTTAGCAAATCTGTATTCTTGCTGTAATGAAGAATGCATGCATTTTCTCCTCCTCCCACGATAGAAGGATAGGCACACTCCTTTGCTCCATTGACCATAAATTCATGCAGATATTCTGCTTCAAGTTGATATTCGTACATTTCTGGTTTTACAGCTTTCATTGCTCTTTCATGAGCCGAAGATGAGATATCACATGCTTTTTGAATAATACTGATTTCTTCTTTTGATTTTAAAAGTCTCAATTCGTGTATAAAAGAATCAACACTCTTAATGTTTTTTGGATTTAAATCAAAGTTGATCTTTTTACCATTAAGTCCTTTGGTTAATGCAAAGAATAATTTTTTTTGACTTTTGTTTTGACAAAATAAATGATCTGCTCCTTCGAGAAATTCAGTAGTTTTTAAAATAAGATCATCTATTTTAAAACCGCTTTCAAAACCCAATTGGGTCACATTTTCAGGACCCAATCGAGGTCCCTCCCATTTTTCTCTTACTTCATCTTTTTCCGCACAGAGGAGATGAAAAATCGTACTACCTTTTTTTTCAATAACTAATGCAGCATCGGCTTCATTAAAGTTGGTTAAGTACAAAAAATCGCTATCTTGTCTGAAAGAATAGTCAGTATCACCATTTCTGATTTTTTGATTGGCTGAATGAATGACCGCTACCGATCCATCAGGCAACAGATCAGCTAATTTTTTTCTTCTTTCTAGAAAAATGTCCATAGAATGATTTTACTTCAATATAAAGTCTTTATAGAAACGTTATTGATATAAGAATAAAATAATATCTGTGTCGCAGAAGGAATTAGAGAAAAATCTAAAGGAACTTTTAGAACTTTCTAAAAAACTTAGAGAGGCAAATAAAGATTTAAGAAACAAAAATTTAAGACTTAAAAAAGAGAATAATCGTCTAAAAGATAATATAGAATTATCAAGAAATAAGTTGGAAATATTGATTTCAAAATTAGAAGCTTTATGAGTGAAGACGATCAAGACATAGTAACCCTTAAAATAGCAGGCATCGAGTATCAGTTATATTGTCCTCCCGAGGAACAATCCACCTTGATCGAAGCCGGTGAAATCTTGGATAAGCGAATCAAATCCATCAAACGCAAAACAAGAAATCTTCCAATTGAAAAAGTTGCCGTATTAGCAGGCCTCGATGTAGTGAATGAATTTCTCACAAACGAAGGAGCTTCATCAACCGAGGCAAATGATGAATCATCGGCGGCTACAGATGAAAAATCAGCCGCAAATGTTTCAGAAGAAAAAGTCGATTCATCTGAAGAAGAAAATTTAAGTCTTAAGTTAGTAGACGAGATTTCTGAATTATCTAAGCTTTAAAATATTGCTATAATTTTCAAAGCTTCCTGGCTTATTTGCTAGTTATATAACACTTCGAGCCGATGCAAAATAAATAGGGAATTTGATACTTCTCTTGTTGAGCGCCCTTAGGGCAGCCTGATAGATGGTGATTCTTCCCGACCTGAACTATACGGTTCGGGTTTTATTTAACAGCGATAACTTGGGAAGCTCTCTTAAATATGAATAAAACTGAAGCAAGAGAGTTAATTTCAAAAGGCTTCAAAAGCTTAACTTCCTCCTCTAAAAGTTACCAAGAAAAAGTCCACTTAGATTTTATAAAAGATCATTTGGAGAAAAAAAATTTTTCACACGTTGCAAGTTATATGTCTTTGCCTCATGAAGTTTCAACTGAGAAAATAAATAAATTTCTAGCAGATTCAAAAAATCATTTTTACCTACCAAAAATCAATTCCAAGAGCAATAAATTGGAATTTGTACTTTGTAACAAAAAAACCAAATTTAGAAAAAATTCTTTAAATATCTTTGAACCCATGAGTGAGGAAACCATTGAGCTCGAGAAATTAAATGCGGTTATTGTTCCTTTACGCGCTTTCAATGAGAACTTTCAAAGATTGGGATTTGGAGGAGGTTTCTATGATAAAACTTTTTCAGGTGTCACCGAACCAGAATTTATTGGCTTGGCTTATGAGTTTCAATTCATAAAAAAATTAATACTTGAAGATTTTGACTTGAAGTTAGATGTAGTTTTTACAGATAAGCAATTACTTTAAAAAAGCTTGGTAACCTAGGTTTTCAGTCTCTCTTGTAAAAGGATAGGAAATTCTTAGGAGATCTCTTTCCAGACTTTTTACTTGCTTCTGTCTTATTGTAAAACCTACTAAAGCACCACCATAGATTGCACCTTGATTTTTATAATGAAAAAGGGAGATATCCCATTTGTCTTTAAGCAAAGTTAAAAAATTGAGAAGGGCACCTGGTTTTTCAGGGAAATCTACACTGTAAACTTCTTCTACGAATTCATTTTCTAGTTGGGGTCCTCTACCACCATGCATGAATTTAAGATGTTTTTTAGAGATTTCATCGTTGCTTAAATCTGTAAAAGAGTAGTTTTTATTTCTTAAGGCTTTTAAAAAAATATCTTTGCTTTTTTTTGAATCTTGAAGTTCCAATCCCAAAAGAATTTTTGCTTTAGAACTGCTATCTTTTCTGTAACTAAACTCGGTGATATTTTTTTGGCCGATGTCTCTGCAAAGTTTTCTAAACGAACCCTTTTTTTCGTCTATAGCTATACTTAAGATAATTTCCTTTTTTTCTCCAATTTTGGATCTTTCAACAATATGTCCCAAAGACTCAAAATTCAGATTTGAGCCGCAATAAGTTGCGATAAGATTTTTATTCTTAATTCTTTTTTGGCCTATATATTTTTTTAATCCTGCAAGTGCTAATGCTCCAGTTGGTTCAGGAACGGTCCTAGTTTCCAAGAAAGTATCTTTCACAGCAGCACAAATTTCATCGGTATCAACGGTTATTGAATCATCTAAGAAATTTTTTATAAGTTCATAGTTATTTTTTCCTATTTGTTTTGCCGCAGCTCCATCAGCAAACAATCCAACTTCTTTGAGTTTCACTCTTTTACCAGCACTTATAGAGGCATGTAATCCCGCTGAATCAGCTGCTTCAACACCTATTATCTTTACATTGGGAAGAACTTTATTTATGTAAGCTCCAATTCCAGCAATCAAACCACCACCACCAACGGCAACAAATACAGCATAAAGATTTTCAGGAAATTGTTCTGAGATTTCCATGCCAACTGTACCTTGTCCTGCAATTACTAATGGATCATCAAATGGATGGATGAAATTTACTTTATTTTTTTTACAAAATGTTTTCGATTCTTTAAGAGCATCATCAAAGTTATTACCAACTAAAACTACCTTAGCTTTCAAATCTCTCACAGCATTAACTTTGATTAAAGGCGTGGTCTTTGGCATGAAGATAGTTGCCTTTATGCCCAGCTCTTTTGCCGAATAAGCTACTCCTTGGGCATGATTTCCCGCGGATGCTGTTGCCACTTCAGCAATCTTTTTGGATTGATAAAGGTGAGCAATCTTGTTGTAAGCACCTCTAATTTTAAAAGAGTGGGTAGGCTGCAAATCTTCTCTTTTTAAGAAAATACTATTTGCCAGTTCTTTTGATAAATTATCAGCCTTAGTTAGAGGAGAAATATTAGCGACCTCATAAACTTTAGAGTTCTCTATTTTATCTATGTAGTTTTTGATTACTTTTTTCATAAAAATTCTGGAAAGCGAGGTATTATACGTAGAGTTCTCTTATAAGCCATAGACATGGAAAATTCTAACTCAGAAATCAAACAAGCCGTTGCACGCAAAGCTTATGAGTATCTGGCCACAAAGCTTCATAGAGATTGTATTTTGGGTATTGGTACAGGAAGTACTACTAATTTTTTTATCCAAGAATTGATTAATCAAAAACCTGAAATCAAGGCCATCGTATCCAGTTCAGTTGCAAGCACGCAATTATTGGAAGAGGCAGGTTTGGAAGTGTCCGAGTTAAATGACGTTGGCTCCCCGGATTTTTATATCGATGGTGCTGATGAAATCAATGATCGTTTTGAAATGATCAAAGGCGGTGGTGGAGCATTAACTCGAGAAAAGATAATTGCCTCAGCATCTAAAAAATTTATCTGCATTTGCGATTCTTCTAAAAAAGTAAAACTGCTTGGAAAATTTCCAGTTGCTATTGAAGTCATTCCAATGGCAAGAAGTTATGTTGCACGACAGATAGTGGTAAAGGGTGGAACCCCAGAATACAGAGTAGGATTTGTGTCTGATAACGGTAATCAAATTATAGACGTCCGTAACTTAAAACTTAATGTACCGTATGACTTTGAAAACGAAATCAATAACATTCCAGGTGTAGTAGCCAACGGTATATTTGCTGCAAGAAAGGCAGATTCTTTAGTTATAGATAAAAATGGAGTTCCGGAAGTTTTAGAGCAGTGATTCGATAGCAGAAATTATTTCTTCGCTATCAGGCTCTATATTCTTGGAGAAAGGTTTTAAAACTTCACCATCTTTGGATATCAAATACTTAGTGAAATTCCAATCAGGAGATTTTCCGGTAATCATTGCAAGGTTTTGATAGAAGCTGTTGGCCTTTTTTCCTTTGACACTTGATGTAGCGAACATGGGAAAGGTCACGCCATACTTAGAATTACAAAATTCTTTTACTTGGCTTTCATCACTATATTCCTGAAACATAAAGTCTCTAGAAGGGAAGCCTAGAATCACAAAATCTTTTCCTTGGTAGTTTTCAAATAATGTTTGCAAAGCTTCGTACTGATAGGTGAAACCGCATCGACTGGCAACATTTACTGCAAGCACTACTTTGTCTTTGTGTTCGCACAAATTGATGATTTCTTTTGAATCAAGCACACGGATATTGTGATTTAAAATGGCAGGACAACCTTCTACAGGGATTTTGTTTAGATCAGGTTGAAAGTTCATTGCATTAAAATTTTCTATTTCGGCGTTTCCTTTAGAGCAACTAACGACAAAGAAGGAAAATAAAATTAAAGCAAATCTCATAGGGTTAAATTAAATAATAAAGTTCAGTAAATCAATACCTGTGTACCTTTTCTCACTCTATTGAATAACTTTATAACGTCTGTATTCTTCATTCTGATGCAACCCAAGCTGGCAGGCTCACCAATAAGACCTTCTTCGGCAGTGCCATGAATGTAAATGTATCGACTTTTTGAATCTACATTTCCTCCTTTGTTTTTTCCAATTTCCAAACCATCCAACCATAGAATCCTAGTAGTGATGACATCTTCTTTGATATCAATTTTTTCTGTAATGGGGACCACTATTTCCCCGGTAAATTTTCTAGCCTTGAAAACTGAACCTATTTTTGCTCCCTTACCGATTTTTTCAGAAATTATATGCGCACCAAGAGGAGTTTTTAAACTATCTCGAACACTACCGATTCCATAAGCAGAAGATGAAATCGGGTAAGTCTTACTTGAATATGGAGTTTTTATAGTAAGTTCCTGTTTAGCTAAATTTATCAAAACGTGAGTTCGGTTTTTGTTCATTTCACCAAATTCTTGAAAATTGATATTTTCATAAGATGAATAATCCAAAGGAATTGAACTACAACCATAAAAAAAGGCAGAACTAAAAATCACAAAAATTAAATACTTAAAATAAGTTTTCATCCCTTTTAAATTTTAATATCGCCGATATAAAAAAGATAATAACCAATATGAATAAAAAAGGATTTTTCCCAAAAAATGCATATGGAGTTTGACCTGACTTAAGAATCACATCTTCTTGAAAACTCTCTAATTCATTTTTATCAGTAGAAGCTTCAATTTTTTTTATGATCTGTCCGTGATGGTTAATTAAGGCGCTGATACCAGTTGATGTCGATCTCACCAAATATTTCTGGTGTTCAGCCGCTCTAAATCTTGCAATTTGCAAATGTTGATGAGGGCCTAAGCCAGTTCCAAACCAATTGTCGTTACTGGCATTAAACAAGATATTAGTTTTTTTGCTATTGGATAAAAATATATTTTGATAGGCAATCTCATAACAGATTGCTGAAGATATTTTTATCAATTCATTCCCGATAAGTTCGCTCTTGCTACCTGAAAATATTTGCGGCCTATTGAAATTAAAAAAATCAAAAAATACACTGAAAAGTCCTGAGAGAGGAACGTATTCTCCAAAGGGGACTAAAAACTTTTTGTCGTAAATGCCTGAGATATTGCCAATTCCAATTAATGAATTATATATTTCTTCAGACTTATTTTCGGATAATGCCCCTATGACCATTCCGAGCAAATTATTTTCTTTGAGAATATTATTTCTGAATTCATTTATTCTGTCTTTTTGAATCAATGAGGTGAGAGTTACCTCGGGCCAAAATATGACAGAGGATTGAGTAAGATTTTGCAGTGGATTTTGATTTAATTTCTTTTCTATCGCACTTTGTATTTTTTGTAATCCTTTTTGCGTCCATTTTTCTTTGATATCAATATTAGGCTGAACAACTGTTGCCGAGATCTTCCCAGTTGACTCAGTCCAATTGAAATTTTTTAGAGGTTGATTGCCGACAAAAACTATTATTAAGACTAGGCAAGATAAATATAAAGATTTGCTTTGAGTAAAGTCTCTTAAGCCGTCTAGCAAAGCAAGAAACATTTGAGAGATCAAAACAATGAGAAAACCTATGCCAAAAATTCCAAGGATAGGAATGTAGCCCTGTAACAGGCTGTTATCTACAGCGGTATAACCTATATACAACCATGGAAAACCAGTAAAAAGAAACTCTCTCAACCATTCGCTCAATACCCAAGCAGCTGGAAAAAGAAGAAATATTTCATAAGTTTTTCTTTGGCTGTTAACAAGTTTAAATGCGGTAAAACTGATAGCCTGAAACAAGCTTAAAAAAGCTGCTAACAATAATGTTAGAAAACTTCCCAATATTGGTGAGGCTCCTCCATAAACAGTTATGCTATTTTCTATCCAGAATATTCCAAATGCCCAAAGGCCGAAACCAAAAAAATAGGAAATAAAAAAAGTATTTTTTACGCCTTCAGTTTTAATCAGTTGATATAAAAGTCCCGGAATGAGAAAAGTTACAAACCAATAATTAAAGGGCTGAAAAGCTAAGACAATTAAAGAACCTAAAAAAAACCCAGCGAAAAATTTAGAAAAATTCACACTTTATTTTATCTGAAATAAAAAGTTATTGATTCAACCAATAACCAATATTCTTTTCTTTAAAAATCTTACAAGTCTCAACGACCGGCAACCCTACAACGTTGCTGTAGCTACCTTCCAAAGATTCAACAAATAATCCTCCATAACCTTGAATGCCATAAGCACCGGCTTTGTCTTTTGGTTCATTGGTTTCCCAATATTTTGCACATTGATTAGCAGTTAAGTTTGCAAATTGAATTTCGGTTCTGACTAGATCAAACATCATGCTTACTTCAGCATCAGATTGCGGGTCGGTTTCACCAAAACAGACACAGGTCATGACCGAGTGTCTTCTTCCGGAGAACTCAAGGAGCATGGCAATGGCATGATCTTTGTTTTCAGGCTTTCCAAATATTTTGCCATCCAAGGCAACAATGGTATCAGCTGTTAAGATTGGCTTATTGGGTAACTTCTTTTGTTGTCTGATTGCATGAGCAGCGAGACATTTTTGCTGGGTATTTTTGACAACGAAATCCTCAGGACTTTCATCAGTAAAGTTGGACTCGTCGTAATCGCATTTAAGGATTTCAAAATTAACTTTAAGATTTTTAAGGATTTCGGCTCTTCTAGGCGAACTAGAAGCAAGATAAATATCGAAATTATTTGATTTTTTCTTCTTTGTAGATGACGTGTTTTTTGACTCTAGGGTCATATTTTTTAAATTCTATTTTGTCTGGAGTTTTAGTCTTATTTTTATCTGTGGTATAGAAGTGACCCGTTCCAGCAGAGGAGACTAGTTTAATTTTTTCTCTCATATCTTTTCACCTCTATCTCTTATTTCTTTTAAAACAACATCAATCCCTTTTTTATCGATGATTCTCATACCTTTCGCAGAAAGAGTTAGAGTCACATATTTGTTTTCAGACTCTACCCAAAACTTATGACGATGCAAATTAGGCATGAACTTTCTTTTAGTTTTGTTAACTGCCTTAGAAACGTTGTTCCCTGCCATTGGCGTTTTTCCTGTTACTTGACACTTTTTGCTCATAATATTCCTTAGCAAGAAGAGCTTTATACCAGAATCCTAAGTTCAAAGAAACCTATCTGAGTTATAATTTTTGTATGGAACAATTGGCTAATAGACAAATTTTGCTTTGCGTCACAGGAGGTATTGCGGCATATAAAGCGGCTGAGTTAATAAGGCTATTTAAGAGCTCAGGCTCCGAAGTTCGTGTGCTTATGACTGAAGCAGCCAAAGAATTCATTACGCCGCTTACCATGCAGGCTTTATCAGGTAATGAAGTTCACTCAGATCTTTTAGATACCAACGCCGAATCAGCTATGGGGCATATAGAATTAGCAAGATGGGCTGATGCCATTGTCATTTCTCCTTGTTCGGCAGATAGCCTTGCAAAACTCGCTGCTGGAAGAGGCGATGATTTAATGTCTGCGGTATGTCTTGCTGCAGACTCTAAAATATTTTTTGCCCCAGCAATGAATCAAGGCATGTGGAAGGACAAACGTACAAAGAAGAATCTTTCATTGCTTAAAAAACCTGTTTTTCACCAAATCGGGCCTAACGAGGGCGATCAAGCTTGTGGTGATGTGGGTCCTGGAAGAATGTCAGAACCTAAGGAAATTATTGAAGAGGTAGCAAAAGAATTTTCTTCTGGATTGTTAGCTGGTAAAAAAGTACTCATCACAGCTGGACCCACAAGAGAAAAAATAGACCCCGTTAGATACATTTCCAACAAAAGTTCTGGAAAGATGGGCTTTTCGCTTGCTAAAGCTGCTGTTGATGAATCCGCAATAGTGACTTTGATTTCTGGTCCAGTAACTTTAGACACACCTGAGAGGGTCAAAAGAATAGATATAGAATCTGCCGAGGAAATGAAAGAGCACGTCACTGCAAATTTGTCCGATATTGATTTATTTATATCAACGGCTGCAGTTGCAGATTTCAAAATGAAAAATGCTGAATCTCAAAAAATTAAAAAAGATCAATCTAAAAACATGAGTCTGAATTTAGAAAAAAATGAAGACATTTTGAAACACGTTTCAGATAACAATCCTGATTTAAAAATAGTCGGTTTTGCAGCAGAAACGGAAAATATGATTGATAACGCTAGAAAAAAATTATCTTCAAAGAATTTGAATCTTATTGTCGCTAACGATGTATCAGATAGTTCTATTGGTTTTGATTCTAACCATAATGAGGTGACATTAATTACTGAAAAAGAAGAATTAAAAATACCCAAAACCTCAAAAGAAAAGGTTGCAAGAAAAATAGTTCAATTTATTTCAAAAAACATCCTTAATGATTAGATGGATTTTGCTCAAATTAGTAGGAATCTTCCTACCTTCTTTGATATCAAAAGCGGTTAGTCCCGGACAACAAGCAACTTCAAATATCGCACTTAACGTTGAATTTAAAATTCTTGATAACGAACTTGGTAACAAAATTCCCTTGCCTAAATTCAGCACTGCAGGATCGGCAGCCTTAGATTTGAGAACTAATATCAAGGAAAAAAAAGTTCTTCAGCCCGATGAGACTTTTCTTTTTACCACTGGATTTTCAATACATATTAAAGATTCTAAATATGCAGCCTTAATTCTCCCCAGGTCAGGCTTGGGGCATAAATACGGAATTGTCTTAGGAAACCTTGTAGGCCTCATTGATTCAGATTATCAAGGAGAAATCATGGTCTCTTTGTGGAATAGATCCAAAGAATCATTCGAGGTTCTCCCTGGAGATAGGATTGCTCAGATGATGTTTTTTGCCGTTACTTCACCCAACTTCAAGTTGGTTTCTGAATTCGATTTCTCGGAAAGGGGCTCCAAGGGCTTTGGCTCTTCAGGTACCAAATAAATTAATATCTGAAAGCTTTTTTTCTCAATCTAATCGCTGAAGGCGTTACCTCCACTAATTCGTCCTCTTCGATAAATTCCAATGCCTGTTCTAAAGAATGTTCAATGTGGGGAACCAAGATAAGATTTTCATCAGTACCTGAGGCTCTGATATTTGTTAACTGTTTTGCTTTGGTTGGATTGACCGGTAAGTCGTTATCTCTGGAATGTAAGCCAACAATTTGACCTTTGTAAACGTTCAATCCATGTCCGACAAAAAGCTTTCCTCTGTTTTGTAGGTTGAATAACGAATAGGCTAAGGTTTTGCCTTCAGCCATAGAGACCAAGACCCCATTTTGACGTGTAGTAATCTCACCTTTTTTTGCAGGACCGTAATGATCGAAGATACTAGTTAGAATTCCGGTGCCGCTGGTTAAGGTAAGAAACTGCGACCTAAATCCAATCATGCCTCTGGAAGGAGCGATAAAATCCAATTTTATTCTTCCCGTTTCGCTGGGTTCCATATTTTTCAGTTCTGCTTTTCTTGAACCCATCTCTTCCATTACAGGCCCCTGATGTTGTTCCTCGATGTCAATTACTATTTGTTCAAAAGGCTCATGAATTTCGCCATTCACTTCTTTTTGAATGACCTCAGGTTTTGAAACTCCCAATTCGAACCCATCTCGACGCATGTTTTCTATCAAAACCGATAAATGCAATTCACCACGCCCAGAGACTTTGAATTTATCAGCACTTTCACCTTGCTCAACTCTTAAAGCAACATTACTTAGTAATTCTTGTTCAAGACGGTCTTTAATATTTCTTGACGTTACAAACTTACCTTCTTTACCAGCAAATGGGGAATCATTCACTTGAAAGGTCATACTCACAGTCGGCTCATCTACAGAGAGAGGAGGAAGTTGTTCTGTATTCTCTGGGTCACATAAAGTATCTGAGATATACAATTTTTCAATACCAGTCACACAGACAATGTCCCCGGCTTCAGCTTTGTCGACTTCAACTCTTTCCAAACCTTCATGACCTAAAACTTGGAGAATTTTTCCTGTTTTTTGTTCTCCTTCAACATCGATCACTACAACTTGATCGTTTGGTTTGACGTTTCCACGAGATATTCTGCCGATGCCAATTACACCCACATAGCTATTACTATCTAAAGCGCTGATTTGCATTTGAAAGGGTTCTTCCAAACTTACAGCGGGTTCATTCACTTTACTTATAATAAGGTCTAAGAGTGGCGACATATCTTCTTCAATTTTCTCCAAATCCAAACCAGAGGTTCCATTCAATGCAGAGGTATAGATTGTAGGAAAATCCATCTGTTGATCATTTCCACCTAATCTATCGAAGAGATCAAAAACTTGATCTTGCACCCAATCAGGTCTGGCACTTGGACGATCAATTTTATTTATGACCAGAATGGGATTTAGTCCTTTTTCAAAAGCTTTTTGAGTCACAAATCTAGTTTGTGGCATGGGCCCATCGACGGCATCAACTAGTAATAAAACCGAATCTACCATAGACAAAACTCTTTCCACTTCCCCACCAAAATCAGCATGACCGGGAGTGTCTACGATATTGATTTTGTGATCTTTCCACTTGATGGCAGTATTTTTAGAAAGAATCGTTATTCCTCTTTCTCTTTCTTGATCATTGGAATCTAAAATTCTCTCCGAGCCAATATTTTTTCTATCTAAGGTGCCGGAATGTTCCAGTAATTTATCGACTAAAGTGGTTTTCCCATGATCGACGTGTGCAATGATGGCGATATTTCTTATAAATTCAGGATTCATATGAGTGACTGATTAGGAGTCTAAAAAATCAAGTATGAAAATTTATTTTTCTTCAGAAGAATTAGAAGATTCATCACTAGCTTCTTCAGCAGAAGTTTCCTCTTGAGGAGCATCAGAAGGAGCTACTTCAATGGCTTCAGCGGTTTCTTCAGGAGCCTCTTTTGTAACATCTTCAGCAGGAGCTGAAGCTTTCTCATCTTCTTCTTTTTCTTCTACTGGAGGAGTTTCTTCTTTAGGACTTTCTTCAACAGGAGCAGCCTTTACAGCAGCTTTCTTTGAAAAACGTTTTTTGAACCTTTCAACTCTTCCACCAGTATCGATGATTTTATTCTGACCTGTATAGAAAGGATGAGAGGCTGAAGATACATCAAGAGGACAGTAAGGATAAGTATTACCATCTTCCCATTCTTTAGTTTGGTCAGTTTCCAATGTTGATGGAATGAGATAGTACTTATCTACACTCACATCATGAAATAAAACCGTTCTGTATTCTGGATGAATTTCTTTTTTCACTATTCTTCTTGATTAAAAAAATATGCTGCCGCACTATACCAGAAGACTATTTATTCTCAAATAAACTTAAATGGAAAATTTATATTATGAAGTAGCGCTTCCTTTACCATTAAGAAACTCTTTTACTTACAGTTCAAACATCAAGATTTCCAATGGCTCCAGAGTTCAAGTTCCATTTAGAAACCGAGAAATTGTCGGATACGTTTTAAAAAAACAATCCAGCCCAAATGTAAAATCTATAAAACCCATTACTAAAGTTTTAGATAGAAATTCTCTAATCGATAAGCCCTCATACGACCTCATTCATTGGATAGCTAATTACTACAAGGCACCTATTGGAGAAATTTTTAAATCCTATTTCCCACCTTTCTTGAGAAAAGGCAAAGAAATAAAGGATTCCATAGAGGTGTACGCAATTACAAACTTGGGTAAATTAGCAAGCAAAGAATCCTTTGGGCGTGCAAAAAAGCAATTTGAAGCCCTAGGAGTTTTTCAGCAAAAATTAGAGTTATCCCGTCCAGGGTTAAAAGCAAACAAAATCTCTAAAGCCATCTTGGATGCTTTAATTTCAAAAGGTTATCTTGAGAAAAAAAGCCGCAATCGAAATGAATTGAAAACTAATAAGGAACTTAACTCAGAAGCTTTTTTTGAATTGAATGATGAGCAAAATAAAATTTATAAGTCCATTAATAATTCATCAGCCAATCTTACGCATCTAATTTTTGGTGTTACGGGAAGTGGTAAAACCGAAATATATTTTCATCTCATTAGAGACTTCATAGAAAAAGGTAAACAAGTTCTGATCCTGGTTCCAGAAATTGGTCTGACTCCAAATCTAAAAGCTGAAATCGAAAGGAGATTTGGTGAAGACAATGTCGCTCTTTTGCACTCGGAAATGTCAGAAAAAGATAGAGCTCACGCTTGGAATGATATTAACAAAGGCTTTAAATCTATTTTGATTGGAACAAGATCAGCAATTTTTACGCCGTTCAAGGATTTAGGCTTGATAGTGGTAGATGAAGAGCATGATTCTTCATACAAACAAATTGATGGTTTTAGATATTCAGCAAGAGACGTTGCAGTCTATCGAGCAAATCTTGAAAAAATTCCTGTCATCATGTGCTCAGCAACGCCAAGCTTGGAAAGTCTTAAAAATTGTCAGGATAAAAAATACTGCTTACATAAACTAACTCGAAGGGTAAAAGATGCCAGACAGCCTAAGTTTGAAATCTCTGATTTAAGATCATCTGAATTAAAGTCAGGTTTAACCGAATACAGTCTTAATGAAATTTCCAAAGAATTGAGTAAAGGCAATCAAGTTTTAGTCTTCCTCAACAAAAAAGGCTATGCACCAATGGTCTTTTGTAACAAATGCGGCTGGACCCCGGAATGCAGTAATTGCGACGTATCAATGGTTTATCACATCAATCCCAAAAGATTAGTTTGTCATCATTGTGGTACCAAGCATCCTATGCCTGTTGCTTGTCTTAACTGCAACGAAGAAAGTTTGGAATTTTTTCATACAGGAACCGAGAAACTCGAAGAATTTTTAAAAGAGTATTTTAAAAATACTTCTGTTATAAGAGTTGATCGAGAAGCTCTGGGTAAAGAGCAATTAAGATCCAACTCGGTATTACCGGATTCCAAAGAGCCTCTGATCTTGGTGGGAACACAGATTTTAGCCAAAGGTCATCACATGCCCAATTTGACTTTAGTGGTAGTAGTAGACGCTGACAGCGGTCTTTTTTCAGTTGATCACAAAGCTTCTGAAAGGTTGGCTCAGTTATTGATTCAGGTTTCAGGAAGAGCTGGCAGGGAAGATAAAGAAGGCAGAGTCATTTTGCAATCGTTTGTTCCGGAACATCCTTTTTTAGAAAAAATTTCTTCTTTTGATTACGATAGGATTGCCAACGAAATTTTAGAAGAAAGACAAACCAGTAAGCTTCCGCCTTTTGTTTATCAAATCAACATTCATGCGGAGTCCCTAAAACGACCCCTACCTGAGAAGGTTTTGATGGAAATTTCTCGTTCATTAAACTTAAATGATGATGAATTTATAGGGCCTAAACCAGAACTTATCGAAAAGCGAAAAAATTACTTTCGATGGGTCTTAACTCTAAAATCTGAAAATCGAAAAAAAATACATGCCCTTGCAAATCAAGTTATCAAGATGATCGATCAAAGCGATTATTCAAAAAATGTCAGAGTTGGAATTGATGTGGATCCACTCAACTAGCTTAGAGGTTTAAGCCTAAAGAAGTTTGAACTTCACATTTTCTTGTAGTTTCACCATGGTGATCTAATGAAATGGCAATGTCAGGCTCTTTTAAAAAACCAGATCCTTTTTCCGGCCATTCAATAAAGCTGATGGAATTGGCTTCTTGCAGATATTCTTCTAAACCGATTGCGCTAAGCTCGGTTATTTTTTCTACACGGTATAAATCGATGTGGAAGATTTTCAAATCATTGATTTCATAAGGTTCAATCAAAGTAAAGGTTGGACTATTGATGAAATTTTCTATACCTAGACAATTTAAAACTTCTTTTACCAAAGTGGTCTTTCCTGTGCCTAAGTCTCCAGAAAGATGAATGGAAATCGGAAGATTATTTTCTTCTTTTAGAAAAGTAGCGATTTTTTCGGCAAGCTGTTTTGTTTCATCTAGACTCGATAAGACAAGTACTTTATTCATTCTTCATTTTGATAAAGTTAAATAAATCAGAAGGCATCAATGATTTCATATCATGTTTTTCAACAAAGCTATCTGCTGCGCTTGCATGCATATCAACTCCCAAGCAAGCGGCATCTATAGACGATAAACCTTGAGCTATTAATCCAGAAACTAGTCCAGAGAGTACATCGCCCATGCCACCTACAGCCATGCCAGCATTACCTTTTTTACAAACAAAAGAAGTTCTTTTGTTTCCAATCAATGTTTCATGACCTTTAAGAATGACCGTTGCATTGTATTTATCGCAAAGCTTAGCTAATGCTAGTGATCTATTTTTTTGAATCATCGAAACCTTTGTCTTAAGCAATCGTGCTGCTTCTCCTGGATGAGGTGTCAGGATTAATTTTTTTGGTAACTTAATTTTTAGTCTATTTTCAGAGAGGATATTTAATCCATCTGCATCAATCAAAATCGGTAGATTTTCTTTTGCTGCAAAGTTTGTTGTTTTATAAAGCATCTGATCAGCCCAGTAATTTCTACCCAATCCTGGACCGATACAAATGACTGTTTTATTAGGTAAGTGATTTTCTAAGTCAGAGATACTTTCCACAGTTTTTGACATAACTTCTGGACAATATGCCAAAGCAGCTGACAGATGGTCTTTTCTCGTTGCCAAGGTCGCCAAACCTGCACCACTTGCAAGAACTGCCTTTGAGGAAAGAAGGGCAGCACCACCAAAACCAAGATTACCTGCAATGACTAAAACATGACCGAAGTCCCCTTTATTAGAATTGGGATTTCTGACGAGCTTTTTTTCGATATTTTTAGATTTAAATTCTTTGATTTTCAATTTGTATAAAAATTTATTAAATATATTATGTACAAACAATCCTGAAATCTAAAATTTATATGTCAGAAAAAGATTCCAAAGATATCAAAGTAGAGAGAAATCCTAAGATCAACATTCAAGAAGCTGATCCCTCTTTACCGCCTTCAGAACCTAAACCTGCAGCTACGGTGTTGCTGGTTAGAACTATCGAAGAAGCAGTA
>CACBOY010000008.1 GCA_902540995.1 uncultured SAR86 cluster bacterium | reverse complement strand
AATGTTTAAGATAAAAATGAAAGAAGTTTCAGAGGTAAAGCTTCCTAATCTTGATGAGGAATTTTTTAAATCGATAAATATGGATGTTAAAACAAAAGCAGAATTTGAGAAAAAAATAGAAGAACAACTCCAGACAGATCTAAAAACAAATCTAAAAACAAAAACCAAACAAAGAATATTCGATGCTTTTGAAAGTTCAAATCAAATTGATATTCCTCAAAGCATGATAATTTCTGAGGCAAATAATTTAAGAAATAATACAGCTCAGCAAATGGGATTAGATATTAGTAAATTAGAAGAAGATCAATTCCCTATAGATAATTTTAAAGAAAATGCTCTCAAAAGAGTCAGATTGGGAGTTTTGATAAATAAATTAATTGAAGAAAATAATATCTCTGTCGATAACGATACCTTGAAGAAAGAAATTGAAGATAAATCAAAATCATTCAAAGATCCTGAGCAATATGTCAATTGGATATATGGTAATGAAGAACAGCTAAAAAATATTGAGTCTCTTGTTTTAGAGGATAAAGTAGCAGAATACTTAGAAGAGAAGTCTAAAGTTGAAGAAGAGACGTTAAGTTTTGAAGAAGTTGTTTCTATGGGTTAAATTAAGATTATGACTAATATTAAAAATCAACTTGTTCCAATGGTTGTGGAACAAACACCAAGAGGAGAGAGGGCTTTTGACATTTATTCAAGACTTCTTAAGGAAAGAGTTATCTTCATTACCGGCCCTATTGAAGACCACATGGCAAACTTGGTTGTAGCACAGTTACTTTTTCTGGAAGCTGAAAATCCTGAAAAAGATATTAATATTTATATAAATTCACCTGGCGGCTCAGTAACTTCGGGTATGTCCATTTACGACACAATGTCTTATATCAAGCCAGATATTAGCACCCTATGTATTGGCCAAGCTTCTAGTATGGGAGCAATCTTACTTACAGGTGGTACAAAAGGTAAAAGATTTGCTCTACCCAATTCTAGAATTATGATTCACCAGCCTTTGGGAGGATTTCAAGGGCAGGCAACTGATATAGAAATTCATGCTCAAGAAATACTAAAAATAAGAACTAAATTAAATGAAATTCTGTCTCAACATAGTGGAAAAGATATTGACAAAGTTAGTCAAGATACTGAAAGAGATAATTTTATGAGCGGCGATGAAGCTGTAAAATATGGTTTAATAGATAAAGTTATTGATAAAAGAGATAAATAGGTATGTCTGAAAATCAAGAAACAGATAAAAAATTATTTTGTTCTTTCTGCGGAAAGAATCAATCAGAGGTTAAAAAACTCATCGCTGGACCTTCTGTTTATATTTGTGATGAATGCGTATCTTTATGTAATGACATAATCAAAGAAGATTTAGCTGAAGCAAACCAAGAATCTTCTGAAGAAAAATTACCTGTACCAGAGGAAATCAAAGCAATTCTGGATGATTATGTTATTGGTCAAGAATCTGCAAAAAAAACACTAGCAGTTGCAGTTTACAACCACTATAAAAAATTAAAGAGTTCTCAGTCTTCCAGTGAAGATGTAGAGTTAGGAAAAAGTAATATTCTTCTATTAGGACCTACGGGTAGTGGTAAAACTTTATTAGCACAGACTTTGGCAAGACTCTTAGATGTCCCTTTTACTATTGCGGATGCGACGACACTTACTGAAGCAGGATATGTTGGTGAAGATGTTGAAAACATAATTCAAAAACTTCTTCAAAAATGTGACTACGATGTTGAAAAAGCACAGGTTGGAATTGTTTACATTGATGAAATCGACAAAATTGCAAGAAAATCAGACAATCCGTCAATAACTCGAGATGTTTCCGGGGAAGGAGTTCAACAAGCATTACTTAAACTTGTAGAAGGAACAACTGCATCGGTGCCACCTCAAGGAGGAAGAAAACATCCGCAACAAGAATTTTTACAAGTCGATACATCAAATATTTTATTTATTTGTGGCGGGGCTTTTTCTGGACTAGAGGAAATAATTAAAGCTAGATCTGAAGAAAGAGGTATGGGATTTGAAGCGTCTGTTAAGAAAAAAACTCAAGGTTTTGATTCTAAAGTAATTAAAAATTCTCAACCCGAAGATTTGATTAAATATGGCCTCATTCCTGAGTTTGTTGGTAGGTTGCCAGTAATGGCTACTTTAGATGAACTTGATGAAGACGCTCTCGTAACAATTCTCACGGAGCCAAAAAATTCTTTAACAAAACAATTCAAAAAACTTTTTGAAATGGAAGAAGTAGAACTGGATATCAGAGATGATGCATTATTAGAAATAGCTAAACTTGCGATAGAAATGAAAACAGGCGCTAGAGGCTTAAGATCAATTCTAGAGAAATCTCTTTTAGATACTATGTATGAAGTTCCGTCTGTAGAAAATCTTGAGAAAGTTGTATTGGATGCTTCTTGTATCAAAGGTGACTCAAAGCCTTTATTGGTCTACGAAACTGATTTAGATTCAAAAAAATTACAATAACTTGTTTTTTTTTCTTCAGACCCTATATAAAAGTAAGAGGTTATTATGAATATTCCATTAGTCCCCCTTAGAGATGTAGTAATTTTTCCTGGTGTAGTAACACCCTTATTTGTAGGTAGAGAGTCATCAATTAACTCTTTGCAAAAAGCTATGTCGGATGACAAATCCGTTATGCTGGTTGCTCAAAGGGAAGCAAATACGGAAAACCCTAGTCAAAAGGATTTATACGAAATTGGTACTATTTCAACAATATTGCAGCTTATAAAACTTCCTGATGGAACTTATAAAGTTTTGGTTGAGGGAATAAAAAGAGCAAGACTGCAAAACTTGCTTGCTGGGAAAGATATTTTGGAAGCCGAGGTGGACATTCTTGAAGACTCTGAAATGGAAGACGACCTCAAGAAAAGCTATGTTAATACTTTGCAGTCTCAATTTAGAGAACTTTCAAAAACATCTCAAAAAATTAGACCTGAAATTGCCAATCAAGTTAGATCGGTTGAAAGGTTAGAAAAATTAATTGATACCTTAGTAGGTCATTTATCTATCTCCATAGCAGATAGACAGATATTACTTGAGGAACTTGACTTAGAGGAAAGAGCCAAAAATTTAGTTAATCTTCTAGAAACTCAGCTTGATCTTACGCAAATGGAAAAAAAGATTCGTAACAGAGTTAAAAAACAAATGGAAAAGAGCCAAAAAGAGTATTACTTGAGTGAACAAATGAAGGCTCTCAAAAAAGAAATGGGCGAGGGCGATGACCTCGATGATGAAGTAGAGATTTTAGAGAAAAAAATAAAAGACTCTGGAATGCCTGACGATGCTAAAGAAAAAGTTAATACAGAACTGAATAAATTCAAGCTTATGCCTCCTATGTCAGCAGAGGCTTCAGTCGTTAGAGGATATATAGATTGGATGACAAGTATTCCATGGAAAAAGAAGTCTAAAATTCAAAAAAATATTGAAAACGCCAGTAAGGTTTTGGAAAAAGATCACCATGGACTTGAAGAAGTCAAAGAAAGAATTTTGGAATACCTTGCAGTTCAAAAAAGAGTTTCGAAACTAAAAGGACCTGTTTTGTGTCTTGTTGGGCCTCCTGGAGTTGGAAAAACCTCTTTAGGTGAGTCTATTGCTAAAGCAACAGGAAGAAAATTCACAAGAGTTTCCCTAGGCGGTGTTAGAGATGAAGCAGAGATAAGAGGACATAGAAGAACCTATATCGGTTCTATGCCTGGAAAAATTCTTCAAAAAATGTCTAAAGTAGGTGTTAAAAATCCTTTATTCCTACTCGATGAAATAGATAAGATGGGAATGGACTACAGAGGAGATCCCTCTTCAGCATTACTTGAAGTTTTAGATCCAGAACAAAATCATACTTTTAACGATCATTATCTTGAAGTTGATTATGACTTATCTGATGTTATGTTTGTCTGTACTGCAAATTCCTTAGATATTCCTGCACCTTTGTTGGACAGAATGGAAATTATCAGACTGCCTGGTTACACCGAAGATGAAAAACTAAGCATTGCTAAAGATTATCTAGTTAAAAAACAACTCAAGAATAATGGACTAGATGAATCTGAAATTAATATTTCAGATAACTCCATATTAGATGTTATTCGATATTACACCAGAGAAGCTGGTGTTAGATCTTTAGAAAGAGAAATTGCAAAAATTTGCAGAAAAACTATTAAAAAGATTGCTGATCTTAAAGAAAAGAAATTAATTAAGGTTACTCCAAAAATACTCGAAGATATTTTAGGTGTTAAAAAGTTTGATTATGGTGAAGCCAAAGATAAAGATCGAATAGGTCAGGTAACTGGATTGGCATGGACGCAAGTTGGTGGAGAACTTTTAACCATTGAAGCCTCAGCATTTAAAGGAAAGGGTAAAATTATAAAAACTGGAAAACTCGGAGACGTAATGCAGGAATCTATTCAAGCTGCAATTTCAGTGATAAGAGCTAGAGCAGAAACTTTAGGAATAAACCCTGATTTTCATGAATTAAATGATCTTCACATACACGTTCCCGAAGGAGCTACTCCGAAAGATGGTCCAAGTGCGGGTATAGGCATGTGCACAGCTGTAGCTTCGGTATTGTCTGAAATTCCAGTCAGAGCTGACGTAGCCATGACAGGAGAAATTACTTTGCGTGGAGAGGTTTTAAAAATAGGAGGCTTGAAGGAGAAGTTGCTAGCTGCCAAAAGAGGTGGCATCAAGACAGTATTAATACCCGAAGGTAATGTCGGAGATTTAAGAGAAATTCCTGACAAAATAAAAACTAAGTTAGAAATTAGACCAGTGAAATGGATCGATGAAGTTTTTGATCTTGTTTTGACGGAAAAACCTAAAATTTGGGAAGAAAAAGGCGAGAATTCCTCTAAATCTACAAGAAGAAGAAAAACTAGAAAAGATAAGCTTGAAACCCATTAAAAAAGGTGTTTCAAGCTCTAAATCTCGCTTGACAGATATATATCTACATGTCTAAATCACGTTATTGACATTGTGTCTAAAGATTTTAACAACTTTATTTAGGAGAGAGACTAGTGAATAAAGCCGAACTAATAGAAGCAGTTGCAGACGCAACTGATACCTCAAAAGCAGAAGCCAGCAGAACTTTAGATGCTGTACTAGATTCAATTGCAGGAGCTTTAAGTAATGGAGATTCCGTTGCACTTGTTGGATTTGGAACTTTCAATGTAAGAGAAAGAGCAGCAAGAATGGGAAGAAATCCAGCTACTGGCGAAACTATTCAAATAGCCGCTTCTAAAGGCGTAGGTTTCAAGGCCGGTAAAAGTCTCAAAGATAGTTTATAAACTTATTTTTTAAAACGCGTCCTATATTTATAGGGCGCGTTTTTATTTTATAATCACAAAATGTCTGCACTTCAAAACATAAGGAAAGGTTTATCGTCAACTGGCTCATCCATCATTGTGGCAGTATTGATTTTCGGCTTGGTTGCAACCTTTGGTGGATTTTTAACTGATCCATCTGCTCCTTCAAATTCGCCATTAAAGATAAATGGCAAAAATATTTCTTTTGGAGAATACAATTTAGAATTTAGTCGAATTTCCACCTTATTTTCTGAAAGCGATGTATCAGAGGAAATAATTAATGAAGTAACCAGAAACTCAATAATTTCAAAAGAGTTGATCTATCAAAAGGCTCTTGATTTAAAAATGAACGTTTCCGATGATTATGTAAATAGCTTGATTGCAAATGACCTGTCTTTTCAAACAAATGATGAATTCGATACAGCACTTTTTTCAGGATACATGGCAAGACTTGGTTTGACAGTTAATGATTATAGAGAGCTTGTAAAATCAAAATATTTGGCAAACAGCTTAAGCGACTTTATTTCTCGTTCTGAATTTTCTTTAGATTCTTCAGCATTGAATTTCATTCAGGCTACAAATCAACAAAGATCTGTAAGTTTTTTTAAATTGGATCTTATTGAAATTTCTGAAAAGGAAAAAATCCCAGAATCAGAGATTTTAAACTACTATCAACAAAATCAGTTTAGATTTATAGAGCCGAAAAAAGTTGCAGTTAACTATATCTTGTTGAATGAAAATATTTATAAAGATTCTTTAGAGGTTTCCACTCAAGAAATTTTAGAAGAAAGAACTCTATTAGAGGAGGGCAAAGAGAATTCTCAAACAAGAGTAAGTCATATCCAACTTAGTTTTTCGTCTGATGAAGAGAAGAAAGAAAAATTAAATACAGCTAATACTATTTTTAAGAAGCTTTCTGAATCTACGACTTTTGAGTCATTAGTTGAAGAGTATTCTGATGATTTTGGTAGTAACAGTAATGGTGGAGATTTAGGTTACACCGATGGAACAATTCTTCCTGAAGAATTTGAATCAGAAATAAAAAATTTATCTGTTAACGATATTTCTCAAATAATAGAAATGCCAGGGTCTGTTCATATTTTGAAAGTTACAGAAAAGAATGAATTCTTATTTTCTGATGCTGAAATTAAAGAAATGATTTTGTCTAATAAGTCTCAAGAAATTCTTAACCAAAGTCTCTTAAATATTGAAGATAACTATCTAGGTCTTACTTTGAATGCTCTTTCTTCTGATTTAAACCTCAAAGTCCAAAAATCTGGGCAATTTGATAACGAGAATTTTCCAGAAGAACTTCTTTCTTTTAACGTTACAGATGAAATTTTTGATCAAGATGATGTAAGTCCTGAATTTTTTGGACCTTATGAAGATGAAGCAGGTAATTTTCTTTTATTTGAAATTACTGAAGTAAAGCAAGAAACTCTGCTTTCTCAATCCGATGCACAGTCAGAAATTACAAAAATACTTCAACTCGAGCAAGCAAAAGAAACTATCCTTCAAGAGCTAGAAAAATATGAAGCCAAAGCAATTGCTAATGAATTATCAGATTTTAACTCTTACTCGTTGATTAAAAGAGACAGTAGCCTTTTACCGGACAATTTACTAAGCGACTTATTTACAGTAGATCTTGAAAATCCAGTTTTTATATCTTCTCAAGAAAATGGAGATATCTATGTAGTTAGATTAACAAAAATTAAAAACTCTAAAAATCTTGCAAAAAAGGACGATATTGAGGCAGCTAAAAATTCTTTAAGATCTTTAAATTCAAGATCTTATTTGGATACTTTTTTTAAAGAGTTAGAGTCAAATTCTTTTATCAATTAGCTTCAGATAAATCACCCATAGCGGTGATGTTAAATCCTGCATCAACATAAAGAATCTCGCCGGTAATACCACTTGCTAGGTCTGAACAAAGGAAAGCAGCTGCATTTCCTACCTCTTCAGAAGTGATGTTTCTTTTCAGCGGAGCTCTAGATTCATTGTAAGAGAGCATTTTCTTAAAGCTTTTTACTCCAGAAGCAGCTAATGTTTTTACTGGTCCAGCAGAAATTGCATTTACTCTAATCTGGTCAGTACCCATGCTATTTGCAAGATATCTTGTTGTAGATTCTAAAGCTGCCTTTGCAACCCCCATGACATTGTAGTTTGGCAAAGTTCTTTGTGCTCCAAGATAGGAGAGAGTTAATAACGAGGCATTTCTATTTCTCATTAGATGCTGAGCTTTTTGTGCAAGGGCGGTGAAACTAAAAACACTTATATCATGAGCAATTTTAAATCCCTCTCTAGTAGCAACGTCTACAAAGTTACCATCAAGTTCATTTGCTGGCGCAAATCCAACAGCATGAACTATTCCGTCTAAATATCCCCATTCATCTTCAATTTCTTTTATGAGTAAATCTATAGAGCCATCATCACTGACATCGCATTCAAAATAGTTTTTACAGCCTAATGGATCACCTACTTGAGTAACTTTTTTTAACAGTCTTTCACTTTGATAAGACAGAAATAATTCTGCCCCTTGATCGGACATCGACTTGGCTATACCTGCTGCAATGGAGAATTTATTTGCAACACCAACAATTAGAATTTTTTTATCTTTGAGAAATGACATTAAAGAATAATTTTAACATTGCAATTAATAAAAAAAATTTTTTATCGTTATTTAAATCAAATATAATCACTTTTTTCTATGAGACATTCACTTACATTTTTTTTATTCTTGACTTTTTTTGGTACCTTAATTGCAAACGTTTCTGAGGATGTTTATGTAACCGGCAGCGTCATAAAAAAAACTTCACTTTTGGTTGCAAACCCAATAAGCACGTTTGATTTAAATGATATTGAAAAGCGCGGAACTCTTCATATTGAAAATTTCCTTAGTTACCTTCCTCAAATTAACCCAAGCAATTCTAATTTTCATTCGAATAAAGCTACAGGAACAGCTTCAGTCAGCTTAAGAGGTTTAGGCGGAACTAGGACTTTAATTCTTATGAATGGTAAAAGACTTTCTCCTGGAACACCTATGAATGGAACAGCGGAACAAGACTTAAGCCAAATACCTTTTTCTTTGATAAAACAGGTCGATGTTCTTACCGGTGGTAAATCAACTATTTATGGATCAGACGCTATAGGCGGCGTCATTAATTTTCAATTAAATAGAAAATTTTCTGGTATTGATCTTTCATATCAACACTCTTTTTATAACCACCAAAATGAAGATCCAAATTATGAAAGAAAAAATTATGATCTAGCTCCTAATTCTGTCTCAGACGGTCATGCGAATACACTGCAATTTTCTTTGGGATATGAAATTTTTCAGGATGTTTATTTAACCTCTTATTTTAATTATAGGTCAGTAGATGAAGTAACTTGGTCACAAAGAGATATAAGTGTTTGCGCATTAAATGGGAATGCTGAATGTCGAGCTTCATCAACTTCTCCAGAGGGAAAATTTGTTGAAAATAAAGCTGTTGGAAAAACATTTCACGTAAAAGATAATACCTTTGCTTTAGGCCCAACATTTTATAATTTTGCATCGAAGAATCATTTACTTAGGCCCGATAAAAAAAATGATGTGGGAATACTGTTAACTTTTGAAAATCTTGAAAAGCATACTTTTAATGTTGATTATTTCAAGTCATCACACAAAACAGTTGGTCAATTAGACTATTCTGGTGTTTTTAGATTATCTGTTGATCTCCCATGTAATAATCCTTTCTTATCTACTCAACAATTTACAGCTATTTGTTCTGATAATGAATTGACATCATCGGATTCTGCCCCTTTATATATAAGCAGAAGAAATATTGAAGGAAATCCAAGGCAGCAGAATTTTAAGCATTCAACAGATAGGTTTGTGTTTGACGTTGATGGTGAAATTACTAATGAGTGGTTTTATAATTTAAGTCTTCAAAGTTCTAGAACTACCGCAGACTTTACTTACCTCAATGATATTTCAAAGCAGAGAGCGATAAACGCTCTAAAAGTTTCAGGTACGCCATCAAACCCATCCTGTATTTCTGGAAATGATTGCAAGCCATGGAATATTTTTATAAATAGCGATGGAAATTTGAAGAGTTCAGCTGCCTTAGGCGTTACTAAAGAGGCCTTAGACTATATTTCAACAAACTTAAAAGTTAATGCTGAATTAACAGAAGATCAGTTTAGGTTTGTAACCTCAAAATCTTTCACAACAAAAAATTCCTTATTACCATCTTTAGACATGGCCTTAGGTCTTGAGTACAGAGAATTAAATTTAAAGAAAAATGCAGATGATTTTTCTGATGGAGCAGGGCAACAATATCCACATTCAAGTTTGTATGGAAGTTTAAAAGTCAAAGAATTATTTTCTGAGATTTATCTGCCCTTGGTCACTGATACCAACTTAAATTTCAGCATTAGATATTCCGATTATTCTTTAGAAGAAAACTCACTGACTTATGACATTGGTTTAGTTCAGCTATTTGAAGAAAAATATACACTTAAGTTTTCTCAACAAAAAGCAATTCGTATGCCAGATATTAACGATCTTTATAGCCCAACAAAAGTAAATCAAGCTTTCTTAGACAATGATCCCTGTTCAGGCTCTAACCCATCAAAATCTGTCTCAGAATGCGCTAGGACTGGCGTAACTGAATCTTTATATGGAAATATTTCAAATACTGAAACGCAGATAAACTCTCTAATTGGTGGAAATTTAAATTTACGACCTGAAACAGCTATTACAAATAGTTTGAGTTTTCTTTATTCAGACAAGATTGACTTAGAGATCGATTTTTATTCCATTTCTCTAAAAGATAAGATTGGCTCTTCGGAGGTGTCTTTTATATTAGACAATTGTCTTGAAACTGGAGCTTCTTATTATTGTAATTTGATTGAAAGAAATCCAACTACCGGAACTTTTTATGAGGGTTCTGGAAAAATAGCGTCCCCTCTTTTGAATGTGTCCAGTCAAAATATTTCGGGCTTGGATTTTAATATATCAAAAATATTTGATGTTGATTTTGGAGAAATTAGACTTAATAATTTTCTTTCATACTTGCTCAAAAATGACATTCAGCTTAGACCTTCACTACCAATTGAAGATTGTAAAGGGAAATATGAAAATACTTGTGGATTACCCTCACCACAAATTCAAAATATATTTTCTATGGATTTTATCTATAAAGTTTCCCAGTTTGACGCCTCGTCTAATTTAACGATGCGTTATATAGATGGAGTTGACGATTCTAATACTCAAAACCCAATTGATTTTTCCAGCTATTATTACCTTGATATGAATTTCTCAATAGATTTAGTAAATGATATTAATTTTTCTTTTGGAATAAATAATATTTTTGATAAGAATCCTCCTCTTAATGGAAAATCAATAAATTATGTTCCTGGTAATGCAAATACATATCCATCGTATTACGATCCTTTGGGAAGATTTGTGTATTTAAATATTTCAAAGAGAATTTATTAATGCGCATCTTTTTTGTCGTTTTTATATTCCTTATAAGTTGTTCCGGGAAAGATGATACTGCGTCAAAGGTAGATATTTTTTCACAACAAGGAATTTTACTTTTAGGTAATGGAACAGAACCTTCAGGAATAGACCCTCACATTGTCACAGGTGTACCTGAGCATAAAATATTACTGGCGCTTCTAGAAGGATTAGTAATCTTTAATCCTAAAACCAATGGCGTTCTTCCAGGTGTGGCTTCTGAATGGAGTATAAGTAAGGATGGATTGATTTATACCTTTACTTTTAATCCAGATGCAAAATGGACTAATGGTGAAATAGTAAAACCTGAGCATTTTGTCTATTCATGGAAAAGAATCCTGTCTCCTGAATTGGGAGCGCAGTATGCTGACATGCTTTATGTTGTAAAAAATGCTGAAGGTTTTCATAAAGGCCAAATAAAAGATTTTAATCAGGTAGGAGTTTCTGCTTTTGAGAACAAACTTGTGGTCACTCTGGAAAATCCAACCCCTTATTTCTTGAATATTTTGACTCATTATTCAACTTGGCCTGTGCATCCTGAAACTGTCGAAAAATTTGGTGGGATGATTAGCAGAAACAATCAGTGGACCAGAGTAAACAATTTTATTGGTAACGGTCCTTTTAAATTAGATTCCTGGGAAATAAATAAATCTCTCAAAGTATCAAGAAACGATCTTTATTGGGGTAATAACTCAAATAAAATAAACGGAATAGAATTTCTCCCGATTGAGAATGAACTTACTCAAGATCGTTTATTTAGATCTGGCGGAATTCATTTAGCAAATACTGTCCCTACTGAAAAAATAAAAAGATACCGAGAAGAAAGACCTAATCAATTAATAGAACATAATTATTTCGGAACTTATTACTACAGAATCAATACAAATAAATACCCATTGAATGATGTTAATTTTAGAAGGGCATTATCTTTATCCATAGATCGTGACTTGATTGTGAAGAGTATTTTAAAAGGTAATCAAAAGGTATCTTATTCATTCACACCTCCAGATGAAAATAGCTATAACCCAAATACTAAATTGGAATTTAATCCAGCCAAGGCAAAACTACTTCTCAAAGAGTCTGGATATGATGTAAATAACTCACCTCTTGAGGTCCTCTACAATACCTCTGAAGGGCACCAAAAAATTGCACAGGCAATTCAAGAAATGTGGAAAAAATATTTGGGATTGAATGTGGTTCTGACCAATGTTGATTGGAAAGTTTATTTAGCCAGAGAAACTCAAGGAGAATTTGATATTTCTAGAGCCGGTTGGATTGGAGACTATCCTGATCCTTTTACATTTCTAGATATGATGGTTACAAATAGAGGAAACAATAAAACTGGTTGGAGTAATTCTGCCTATGATGAGATTTTAAATAATGCTGCCTCAAAAATTTCAACTAAACAGAGATATGAACTATATGAAGAAGCAGAAAAAATACTAATAGATGAACTGCCAGTCATACCTTTATATACTTACACCAGAACCTATCTTTTAAGTGAAAGGGTTAAAAATTGGCAGAACAATATTTTAGATACAAACCCATATCAATTTCTAAGTTTGGAATAATATTTTGATTCAATTAATCTTAAAAAGATTATTCACTTACATCCCTGTTTTACTAGTTGTAGTCATTATTACTTTCTTAATGATACATGCTGCACCGGGTGGACCTTTTGATGCAGAAAGGGTGGCATCCCCTGAAATAATTGAAAAATTAAACGAAGCATACAATTTAGATAAACCAATTCACGTTCAAATCTACAATTATTTATTTAATGCCATTCAAGGAGATTTTGGACCTTCTTTTAAATATCCAGGTAGAACAGTCACCGAACTTATTATGTCAGGATTACCAACAACTATAGAATTAGCAATTTACTCAATTCTTTTTGCAATCTTTTTAGGTGTGATCTCTGGTTTAGTAGCATCTCTGAATCCAGGGAAAATTTTAGATATAGTACCAATGTCTATCTCATTACTGGGTATTTGTATTCCTTCAATAATTTTAGGACCTGTACTGGTTCTAATTTTTGGAATTTGGTATGAAGTTTTACCCGTTTATGGATGGGGCGATAATCCTGGCGATAAAATTCTGCCCACAATTACGCTTGGAACAGCTTATGCTGCAATTTTTGCGAGACTTACTCGAGGAGGGATGTTAGAAATTCTCGGCCAAGATTATATTAGAACTGCAAGAGCAAAGGGTCTTTCAGAGATTAGGATTATTATTATTCATGCGTTAAGAGGTGGAATTTTACCGGTTATAAGTTTTTTAGGACCTGCTATTGCCGGACTACTTGCGGGTTCATTTGTAGTTGAAACCATATTCCAAATAAATGGAGTGGGTCGTTTTTACGTTCAAGCAGCTTTTAATAGAGACTACACGATGATTTTAGGAACCTCTATTTTATTTACTTTTATGACTTTAACTTTTGTGTTGATCTCAGATATTGTAGCTTCTTTTTTAAATCCTACTTTGAGAGATTCAGGCGGTCTTGAATAGATGTGGTTAGATTTATTTCAAGAGATCAAACAAAGAAAAATTCTTTTGATTTCCCTTTTGTATACCTTATTTCTAGTATGTATTGCTCTAATTGCACCTATTATCTCTCCTTACGAAGTATCCGAGCAGAATTTATCTCTAGGAGCTTCTGCGCCATCCTTGCAGTACATTTTAGGTACTGATGTTCTTGGTAGAGATCTTTTTTCAAGAATACTTTACGGAAGTAGAATATCTTTACTAGTTGGCTTTTTAGCTACTTTTGTAGCAATAACTATTGGCCTTACCTATGGAGCAGTATCTGGCTATTTTGGCGGAAAAATAGACTCATTGATGATGAGATTGGTGGATATATTAGATGGATTGCCTTTTGTTATTTTTATAATTCTCATTCTTGTCATTTTTGGCAGAGACATTTATTTTTTATTTATTTCAATTGGAGCCTTTGGTTGGCTTTCCATGGCAAGAATTGTTCGCTTGCAAGTTTTGGGCTTAAGAAAAAAAGAGTTTGTAATATCTGCACAAATTATGGGCGCCAGCTCTTTTAGAATCTTGTTTAAACATATCATTCCAAATGTTTTGGGTACGGTAATAATTTATTCGACCTTGCTGGTACCTCAATTTATGCTTTTAGAAGCTTTTTTAAGTTTTTTAGGTTTGGGAGTTCAACCACCTGATAGTTCTTGGGGAATCTTAATTAGAGAGGGAGCTAATACTATGGAAGAGTATTGGTGGTTACTTATTTTTCCAGCTTTTTTATTTTCTTTAACTTTATTTGCTTTAAACTTTTTAGGGGATGGTCTAAGAGATATTTTAGATCCAAGAGATACTCAGAAATTAGAAAATTAATTGATTTCAGATAGTTTCAATTCAATTATTTGACCAGGATAAATTAAGGTTTCATCTGGAATATCATTCCACTTCAATATCCATTCTTTTGGGATGCCAAACTTATTAGATATTTTAATGATGCTGTCGCCTCTTTTTACCGGATAGGCGATATCATTTTTTGGAACAGGCTTTGGTTTAATCTCTTTGAAATATTTTGGGTAGATCAGTATTTTGGTATCTGTTAGAAGAAATTTTTCTGGATTTAGATCATTCCAGATTGATAAATCTCTTATGGTCACATTAAATTTCTTAGCAATTGACCACATACTATCACCAGCTTTCACATAATAAATATCCGGTTTATTAAGATAATCTTTAATCCAACTAGGGCCTCTTGGAACAATAAGCTCTTCATTTTCATAGATGGTATCGTCTTTAAAACCATTAATTTCTTTCAACAGCGCAAAATCAATAAGATATTTTTTTGCAATAGAAGTTAACGTATCTCCTTTTTTAACTAAATACTTATCCCACTGAACCAATTCAGATGGATCGGTATTATCTAGAATGACTTGAAACCTATCAGCAATACCTACAGGTAAAAGAATATGAAATGGACCATTTGGATCCGTTGCCCACTGATTAAAGCCAGGATTCAGTTCGTAAATTACTTCTAGTTTCAAACCAGAAATATTTGCTACTTGCATTAAATCTACTTGAGAGGGCAGAGTAACCAATTGAAAATAGGGTCTATTTGGTAAATTTGGAATAACAACACTAAATTTTTCTGGGCTTTTTATAACTTCAAGCAGAGCTAAAAGTTTTGGAACATAAGCTTTTGTCTCTCTGGGGAGTTTTAATGACCAAAAATCTGTGGGTAATCCTTTGACTTTATTTTTTTTTATTTCTTTTAAAATTCTATTGGGACCTGCATTGTAAGCTGCAATTGCAAGTAACCAGTCATCATATTTATTATGAAGTTTGGTTAGATAATTAAATGCTGCATCTGTTGAGGCGACAATATCTCTTCTTCCGTCGTACCACCAATTTTTTTTAAGTTTCTGTTCACGAGCGGTACTGAGGATAAATTGCCAGATTCCAGATGCTCCAGTAGAAGATTGTGCGTAAGGATCAAATTGGCTTTCGATGAAGGGAAGTAATGCAAGTTCTACAGGCAAGTTTCTTTTAATCGACTCAGTTACTGTGTAGTAAAGATATCGCTGACCATTTTTTGCAAGTCTATTGATGACATATTGATTGTCGTTGTATTTTTCAAGCTCATATACAACAGATGGCTGTTCTAAAGCATGGTCAAATGCCATTCTATCTCTGATTTCACCCCACAAATCGTTAGATGACTGAGCTAGAGATGCAAAAATTAAAAGAAATCCATAACAAAGGAGCAGATACTTATTCATTCTAAAAATTATCTTTCCAATCTCGAATTGCTGCTAGGATTTCCACGGGTTGTAAGTTTTGTTTGTCAGCATAATTTTCAGCATTTTCTTTAACTTGGTCAACAGAAGTTCTTAAAAAAGGATTTATTCTATTTTCTAAGTTAATGCTTGATGGTAGAGACATTAGATTGGAGTTTCTTAAAGAACTGACTTCCTCAAAATATTTCTTTAGATCAAGATTATCTGGTTCTACTTCTAATGCAAAAGTTAAATTACTCAGAGTATATTCATGGGTGCAATAAACTTTGGTTTCCTCAGGTAGATTAGAAAATTTACTCAAAGAATCAAACATTTGTAGTGGCGTTCCTTCAAAAAGTCTCCCACACCCACCAGAGAAAAGAGTGTCTCCGCAAAATAGGGAATCAATATCTTTGGAATAGTAGGCAATGTGGTCGAGAGTATGTCCTGGAGTTTCAAAAATACGAAATTGCGTATCTAAAATTGTGATATTCGAATTTTCCGATAATTCAGAGTCAATACCTTTAATATGACCTCCTTTAGGTCCATATACTCTCGTTTTCCATTTAGAAGAAAGTTCCGATATTCCTCCGGTATGATCGAAATGATGGTGAGTGATTAATATTGCTTCAAGATTAAGATTATTTTTATTCAAAAAACTCTCTACTGCAGAGGCATCTCCAGGATCAACAACAGCTGCTGAGTTACCTTTTATTAATATCCAAATATAATTATCTGAAAATGCCGGGATAGCTTCTATATTAGAAATCATTTTTAAAGTAATATTAACATCTATCTCTTTTCTTATAGATGTCTGAAAATACAATTAAGATTTTTACAGATGGCGCTTGTAAAGGCAATCCCGGATTAGGTGGTTGGGGTGCACTTATTATTGAAAATGGAAAAGAAAAAGAGATTTACGGCGGTAGCTTTAATACAACAAATAACAAGATGGAGCTAACAGCAACCATAGAGGCATTAAAGTTTTATAAAGACCCTAAAACTATTGAGCTTTACACAGATTCAAAGTACGTAAAAGACGGTATAACTGAATGGATTATCAATTGGAAAAAAAATGGCTGGAAAAATGCCTCAAAGAAACCGGTAAAAAATTCAGAACTATGGATTGAGCTTGATCAAATGACAAATCATCATGAAGTAAGTTGGTTTTGGGTAAAAGGACATAGTAATCATAGAGAAAACGATATTGCCGATGCTTTGGCAAATAAAGGTATAGATGAGCTGACATGAGACAAGTTGTTCTTGATACTGAAACTACCGGCTTAGATATTGCCAACGATCACAGAATTATTGAAATTGCTGGAGTAGAACTAGTAAATAGAAAATTAACAAAAAATTCTTATCAAGTTTATTTAAATCCAGAAAGAACAGTTGGACCGTCTTTCAAGATCCATGGATTATCTGATGATTTCTTGTCTGATAAGCCTTCATTTAAAGAAATTTATGAAGAATTTTTAGACTTTATCAAAGACTCAGAATTATTAATTCATAATGCTGAGTTCGATGTTGGATTTTTAAATCACGAACTTCAACTCGCTGATCTTGATATAAAAATTGAAGATCACGTAAATAAAATTACCGATACCTTGTCAATTGCAAGAGAAAAACACCCAGGCCAAAGAAATAGTCTAGAAGTTTTAACAGATAGATATCAAATAACTGGTTATGACAGAAGCTATCATGGTGCTTTGATTGATTCCGAGATTTTAGCTGATGTATATCTTGCTATGACTGGAGGGCAGAGAGATTTAGGATTTGACGAAAACTCTTCAAAGGAATTTCAATCAAGATTTTCTAATGATGTCTCAAATGATTTCAATTTAGTTAAAATCACAGTTTCGGAAGATGATCTTAATCAGCATCAGAATTACCTAAATTCCTTAAAGATAGATCATGGAAATAACTAGATTTGCTCCCAGCCCAACAGGACATTTGCACATAGGTGGGGCAAGAACCGCATTGTTTTCATATTTATTTGCAAAAGCAAATAAAGGAAAGTTTTTTTTAAGATTTGAGGATACTGATCAAGAACGCTCCAAAGATGAATATGTTGACTCTATTCTCAATTCTCTTGATTGGATGCAAATTAAACTCGATGCTGAACCCGTATATCAATCAAAAAGGATTGTGAATCATAAAGAACTTGCAATTGAGCTTTATAAAAAAGGTTTTGCCTATGCTTGTGATTGTAGCGAAGAAACTCTTAATAAAATGAGAGAAGAACAAATAGCTAAAAAACAAAAGCCTAAGTACAACGGGCTGAATAGAAATAAAAATATCGAATTCGCAGAAGGTATGGTTTTAAGATTTAAATTTCCTTTGGAGGGAGAATCAAAATTCAAAGACTTAATTTTGGGCGATATTGCTATAAATAATAAAGAATTTGATGACTTCATAATCCTCAGAAGTGACGGCTCTCCAACATATAATTTTTCTGCTGCAGTTGATGACAAGGATATGAAAATTACAACGGTAATTAGAGGAGATGATCATATTACTAATACTCTCAAGCAAATTAATGTTCTAAAGGCATTAGGCGCAACAACCCCCAAATATGCTCATCTTCCAATGGTTTTAGCAGAATCAGGTAAAAGACTTTCCAAAAGAGATGGAGCAAAAGATATCCTGGATTATAAAAAGAATGGCTACTTGAGCGATGCCTTAATAAATTACTTAGTAAGATTGGGGTGGTCTTACGGAGAAGAAGAAATATTTTCTTTAGAAAAGCTTCAAAAAATCTTTGATTTAAGTGATGTGAATTCTTCTCCATCAAAATATTCTCAAGATTTGTTAAATTGGTACAACAATAAATATTTAAATTTTTTGTCTGCTGAAGAATTAGTATTAAAAGTTAAAGAAAATTCAGAGATTGATTTCAGCGAAATAAATAATGGAAATCTAGCAATCTCTTTATTAGCGAAGGGGGCTAATTCTTTAAATCAAATTGCAGAAGACTCAGTATATTTTTTTGAAGACCCTCAAGTTAATTTTGATGTGCTTAAAATTGACATGAATAAAAAAATCTTATTTTCTGAATTTAGTAATCAATTAAAAGAGATAGATTTTGAAAAAAACTCGATAGAAAAATTTATCAAAGAATTTTTGCAAGCTAATGATCTTAAGTTCCCTGAATTGGGTAAACCCTTAAGAGTTATTTTGACGGGGAAAGAGAACGCACCTTCAATTTCAGAACTTTTGTTTATACTGGGTAAAGAAACTTCTTTAAAAAGGATAGAATATACTCTGGATGATTAATCAAAAATTACTAGAAATTTTAGTCTGCCCAAAAACGCACTCGTCTCTCGTTTTGCATGGAGATGAATTGATTAGCAAAGAGGGAAAATTAGCTTACCCAATCAGAGATGGCATTCCCATTATGCTCATAGACGAAGCCCGAGTATTATCGCAAGAAGAACTCGAGAAGCTTTAATCCTCTGAGGCCAAATCTCTTTTTAATTCATTAGAAGCTAAGTTTGCGTGATTAAAAATATTCCTAGCCATTGAAGAATCTTGTTCTTCAGAAAGGGCAGCGTATATTTCTTTTCTTGCTTGATGCAGTTTTTCATTTCTTTTATCAGCATAATAGGCAACCTCAATTAAATGAGCTGCTAATTTATATTTTTTATTATTTAAATTATCTAAAGCTTTATTAATGATTGCATCGATTCCACCACTCAGCTCGACCCATTCTTGAGCTTCATTTTCTCTGCTATCTGGTAACAATCTATCGTATTCACCATCCCACCATCCGCCATACCTTCTCCAAATCATTCTAATTAAAAACTTAGGATCGTCATATACAGGCCTTAACCAAGGTTTATTTAGAATCTCAGATGAAATTTTTACCTGATGAAAAACTTCATTTAAGGATTTTCCTTGGTTCATCAGTTTAAGAGTTTGTTCTTCAATATCTTCTAAAAAGCCTGCTGTAGTTGATAATGCATCTTGAATTCTATCTTTTCCGTATATGGGTAGACCGTGACCTGGAATCATAATTTCTGCGTCCTTTTTCATCATCAATTTCAAAGCATCTGACCAATCACTAATATACCTCTGAACTTTTTGTGGATTTCCTCCATTCGGTACCGCCCAAATGAATAGATCTCCTGGAGCTAGAATTTTTCTTTCGGGGATATACACCCAAGTATGATCGTCAGTTTCACCACGACCATGAAAGAGCTCAAAAGTACAATCTCCAACTTTAAAAGTATATTCATCTTCAAAGGTTATATCTGGATAGCGGTATTCTTCTGGCCATTTGAAATGAGGAACATTAATCGCAAATTGTCTTTTATTTATTGCGGTGTTCCATCCAAGTGTTTTTTTGTATCTATCAAAATGATCAGGTAATAATTTATGACTATAAACTATCGGTCTTTTTTGATCAGATTTATCAGCATCTTCATCAAATTTTTTAGTCGCAAATATATGATCCACATGATGGTGAGTGAAAACAGCTGCTTTAACATTACTTTGTGGTCTCCATTTATTTATTTCCTCATATGCAGAATCTATATCTAAGTGACTTCCAGCATCTATCATTACTAGCCCATCGTTTGTATCTACAACATAAAATCCTCCAATCCCTTTTAGGCCTAATAAGTTCTCAGCAAGTTCAGTGGAACCTTCATAAAAGGTGTGAACTGGATGATGCTCAAATTTAGTATCTAATTTTCCTTGCCATGCAAGTTCTGATAACTCTTTTAAATTATTCATTATTTCCCCCATTGAATATGTCTACGAGACGAAGTATCTTAATTATAGATAATTTTTTGGGAGAGAGAGAATGAGTTATAACAAACCTTTAGAAGGAATAAAAATTGTTGAAATTTCAACAATCGTTACAGCCTCTTTGGCTACAATGATGATGGCTGATCAAGGCGCTGAAGTTATCAAAATTGAGCAATCTGGTATTGGAGATCCAATGCGCTACTTGGGAACGCAAAAAGGTGGGGTGTCTGCATTATTTGCAAACTGCAATAGAGGCAAAAGATCTATTGATTTAAATTTAAAGGAGAAAGATGACTTAGAAATAGTTAAAAAACTAATTTCCAATGCAGACATTTTAATCAATAACTTCAGGCCTGGCGTCATGGATAAAATAGGCCTTGGGGAGAGTGATTGTAAAAAATTAAATGATAAATTGATTTATGCTTCCATAAATGGTTTTGGTGATTCAGGCCCTTTTTCAACTGCTCCTGCGTATGATCATGTCGTTCAGGCCATGGCAGGAGCAACAGACATTCAATCGGATCTTGACGAACCATCATATATAAAAACTCTTTTGTGCGACAAAATCACCGCATATACAGTTTGTCAGTCTTTATCTTCGGCTCTTTTTAAAAGAGAAAGAACCGGTATTGCTGATCGATTAAATTTATCCATGATTGATTCAGCAGTTTTTTTTCTCTGGCCGGATGGCATGATGAATCATACTTTGCTAGATGATGACGTGGTAACGTTACCACCTTTAACTAAGTCTTATAATCTATATAAATGCAAAGACGGATTTCTTTCTATTGCAGCTTTATCCGATGCTCAATGGTTTGGTATCTTCAAAGCTCTAGGATTGCCAGAGTACATCGAAGACGAAAGGTTCAATAACGCCTTTGCCAGAAGTGAAAATATGGTTGAGTTAATAAAATCTTTAACAATTTTTGAATCCTTAACAGTTGATGATGCTCTTCAAAAATTACAGAATGAAGACGTACCTTGCTCTAAAACAATTTCTTTAGATGAATTAATGACTCATCCTCAAATTGAGGCAAACAATCTTTTTCAGTTTATAAATAGTGCTTCACAAGGTAAGGTTCGAGCTTTAAGGTATCCTACTAAATTTGATGGCAATGAAATGTTCAATGGGAAACCTGCTCCAGCTTTAGGCGAACACAAAAAAGAAATCATAGAATCTTTAAGTAATTGAGCCCATTATCCAATAGCCAAAGAATCGGCTATGGAGTCGGCGATATTGCTATTTGCTTTTATTGGTCAGGAGTTGGTCTTTACCTCTTATATTTCTACACAGATATTGTGGGTATCAGTCCATATTTAGCTGGTTGGATATATGCTCTTGGAATTGCCTGGGATGCAGTTACTGATCCATTCATGGGCTACTTAGCAGAAAGAACATCCTCCAAGAGAGGTAAATATCGACCATATATTTTTTTTGGGACGATTCCTTTAGGTCTATCTTTTGTTTTATTGTTTTGGTTGCCTCCTTTTACAGGACTTTCTCTGTTTTTATGTTTATTACTTGTTAACGTTTTTCATCGAACATGCTTTACGATTGTCAGCGTTCCTTATTCTTCTTTGACCCCACGAATAACTTCAGATAGCGAAGAAAGAACAAAGTTGACTACAGCAAGAATGATCGGAGCTTCATTTGGAACTCTGTTGATGTCATCTTTGGGGTTTCCAATAATTAATTACTTTGGTCAAAATGACGAATCCCTTGGGATAATTTATTTATCATGCTTTGCTGCTTTTTTTGCCATCATTATTCTCTATGTTACATATGCATCTGTTAATGAATCTTCGACAAATGAAGTTAAAGAAACTTATCCTTCAATATCAAAACTAGTTTTATCGATTTTAAAAAATTATCCCTTTTGGATAGTCTTTTCTTCAATCCTAATCTTAGGCTCTACCACGATAATGTTTAATAAAAATTTAATTTATTACATCAAATATGCTTTGGACTTGCATAATTATCAAGGATTGGTTCTAGGTCTAAGTGGGCTTAGTAGTTTTGCATCAATTCCTCTTTGGTCATACATATCTTTAAAAATTGGTAAAAGAAATACATGGCAAATTTCGATGTCCTTACTACTTCTTGCATTTGCATTATTTTATTATTATCAAATCAACTCACTACAAGAATTGATTATCATAGTTTGTTTGATTGGCATTGCCTCAGGAGCGGGAGGTGTATTATTTTGGTCAATGTTGCCTGATACCATTGAATACGGTGAGTGGAAATCAGGAATTAGAAGTGAATCCTCTTTATATGGATTTATGACATTTGCTCAAAAATCATCCATTGCAGTTGCTGCTTTAATACTAGGAGTTTTGTTAACCTCAATTAACTTTACTCCAAACGAAGTTCAAACTCCTGAAACTCTTTCTGGTTTGAAAGATATTATGTCTTTAATTCCTGCATCAGGTATCGCTATTTCTATCTTCTTAATGTATTTTTATCCGATTAATTCTGAATATCATAAAGAATTACTCATCAATATTGAGGCAAGGAAAAATGGTTAAGTGGGGAGTTATCAGTACAGGAACAATTTCTAAAGCTTTTTGCGACTCCATTAGATATTCTAAAAAAGGTGAATTGGTAGCTGTTGCAAGCAGATCCTCTAAAAATCTAAAACATTTTTCTGATAAATATGGTGTAGCTACATACGATTCATACGATGCTTTACTGAAAGATTCTGCAATAGATGCTATCTATATTGGTACTCCGCATAGCAGCCATTTTGATTTGAGTCTAAAAACTCTCAGATGCGGCAAACATCTTCTGTGTGAAAAACCAATGACGATGAATTCAACTGAGGCGATGATTCTGCTTAATGAAGCGAGGAGGCTTAATCTATTTTTTATGGAAGCATTTATGTATAGATGTCACCCACTTACTCATAAAATGGTTGAATTAGTTAAACAAGAATTTTCTGGCCAAGAAGTGTTGATAGAATCTTCTTTTGGCTTTTCTGCCGATGTTGATGAAAAACATCGACTCAAAAACCCAGAATTAGGTGGGGGATCAATTTTGGATATAGGTTGCTATCCATTATCTATGGCTAGATTGATTGCAGGTAGTTTAGTTAAAAATACTTTTGCAGATCCTCTTAAAATATCTGCTTCTGGAGAACTATCTTCGAATAATATCGATTTAAACGCAAAAGCAGAGCTTGAATTTGGTTCAAAAATTAAAGCTTCAATCAAATCAGCAATTAATGAAGAATACGAAAATTCTTTAAGAATTTCATCTGGCGACAAACACATTTTCGTTAAAGAGCCATGGCACTGCGGTCAATTTCAAGGACAAAAAGCAGAAATTAAAATTTTAGAAGATAATCAAGAGAAAGTAATCGAAGTAATCGATGATGTGGGTTTATTTACCAGAGAAATTGATGAAGCAAGTTCTTGTATTGAGACAGGAAAAATTGAATCTATGTTTATGTCTCATGCAGATTCTTTGAGTAATTCGATTTGGCTTGATAAATGGCTAAACGAATTAGGCGTAGATTACCCTGCTAACTCAATAAATACATCGTCGCTAAAAAGTTCAGTTTTTTCAAAACCATCAAAAGACTTAAATTCAATAAAAATTCCTGAATTGAAAAAAGAAATTTCTCCAATAGTTTTTGGGTGTGATAACCAAATAAATGAAGTTCATGCATTTGCTATGTTTGATTATTACTACAGCAAAGGCGGTAAAGTTTTCGATACTGCTTATATTTACAATCATGGATTGAGTGATAAATATTTGGGTGATTGGATAAACTCAAGAAACTTAACAGATGTAGTTGTTTTGGGTAAAGGTGCACACACTCCAGATTGTTACCCAGATAAAATCAGACCTCAAATTGAAGAATCTCTTTTAAGAGGTAATATCGATAAATTAGATATTTATTGCCTGCATCGAGATAATCTTGACGTTCCTGTAAATGAATTTATAGACGCTCTGAATGATTGTAAAAATGATGGATTAATAAATGTATTAGGCGCATCTAATTGGGAACTAGAGCGTTTTAAATCGGCAAATGACTATGCATATGAACAACAAAAAATTGGCTTCAAAGTCTTAAGTAATAATTTTAGTTTAGCTAGAATGATTGAACCCGTATGGCCTGGCTGCTTTTCTTGTGACGAGACTTATCTGAAATATCTCAAAGAAAACAATATTCATCTATTTCCTTGGTCCTCTCAGGCAAGAGGTTTCTTTGTCAATAAAGTTGAATTTGCTGCAAATGAACATTTTGCTAATCCTACTGATGAAGAAGAAAAAAGAGTTTGGCATGATGAACTAAATATTGCTCGAAGAGATAGGGCTATTGAATTAGCTAAAGAGAAGGGTTGTCAACCAATCCAAATAGCTCTTTCTTATGTGGTAAATCTAGATATATCTGCTTACCCTTTAGTTGGGCCTAGAAATTTTTTCGAATTGGATAGTTGTATTGATGCAACAAACATTGAGCTATCAACACAAGATCTGAGGTATCTAGAAACGGGTAATTAGTATTTAAACTGCAGCAAGAGTTATGCGATGTAACAATCTGTCATAACCGTCGTAACCACCCGTTGCTTGATGCATAACAGTTCGATTGTCCCACATGATTAACATATCTTCATTCCATACGTGCTCATAAACAAATTGCTCTTGAATCATATGTTCATAAAGCTTCCATAAAAGTTGTTGGGATTCGTCTTCTGAGAAACCTTCAATATTGATGGTATACACAGGATTAATAAACAAACACTCTTTATTGGTTTCAGGATGAATTTTAACCATTGGATGAGAGTAGGTAGCTTTGGCTTCCTTAGACGGAAGGATTTTCATTGAGCGCTCTTCTTTTTCAAGGGCATAAAAACCATCATCGGCATAAGGAATTTTTGCAGAATGTATTACTTTAAGATTCCTTAATCTATTTTTCATCTTTTCTGGTAGAGCAGCAAAAGATTTTTCTGTATTAGCAAACAAAGTATTTCCTCCAACTGGAGGGATAATTTTTGAATGCAATAATGTCGCAGATGGGGGTTTTTTCATGAATGACCAATCTGAATGCCATGTCCCTCCAAAAGGTGTAGCTTTTTCATTAGCACTTCTTTTTATTTCAGCAATATTTGGGTAATCTGGAAGAGAGGAGATAAATGGATCGTCTCCAAAGTCGCCAAAGCTTAGGGCAAAGTCTTTAAATTCATCATGTGATAAAGATAGCTTAGGAAAAACTATCAACCCATACTCTACCCATTTAGATCTCAAAAAAGATATATTTTCTCGAGTTAAATCTGCCAAAGAAAAGTCAGAGACTTCCACCCCGATACCGTTTTTAGATAAATTCTCACTTAATCTCATATACTTTTATCTCTCAGTATTCTGATACCATTTTTTTCTTTCAAAAAAGATAGAATACCTTTAATTTGTATATTTATGAAAGTAAAAAAAGCAGACGACTATCAATCTTGGTTTATTGAAGAGGGTAATGAAGCACTCTTAATTGATCCGTGGTTTGATTTATCTTTGGTAGATGGAAAAGGTTGGTTTTTACAAAGAAAAAAAGAAAAAAAATCATATTTAACAGAAGATGAAATTTTTCAAGTTAAAAATATTATTATTACCGCACCTTTTGAAGATCATCTTCATTTAAATACTTTAAAAGAATTTTCAAAAGCCAATATTTGGTGTTCATCTCAGGTCAAATCAATTTTATTAAAAAAAAATCTTAAAAATCAAATCTTTGAACTTTCATCATCAAATTTAATTGGCAATTTGGAAGTTAGAGCTTACCCCGCAGGATTTCCCTACAACACGACAGCTCATTGTTTACACATTTTGAATGAAGAGGGCTTTTCTGCTTTTCATGAAGGTCATGTGGTTAATAAAAAAATCATCAAAAATAACGATATCAAAGCAGACATTGCTATCCTTACTGCGGAAGAAGTAAAATTTTTTGGATTGCTTACTCTGAGCATGAATATAAAAAATACAATGATTGTCTGTAATTTATTGGAAGCTAAAAAGTTATTTATAACTGGATCAAATCCATTAAAAAATACCGGCTTCATTAATCATTTTTTAAAATTAAATAAACTTGATAATGATTTCATAGACGATAAGATTGAAATCTTTTATGAAGCTGGCAGTAGTTTTTTCTCTTAAGTTACTTTTGATAAGTATCCTGTTTTCTAATTTGGCATTTTCAAGAAATATTATTTTAGATTGCGATGTAACTTTGGTTGGAATTGAGGGTAAAGATAAAGCTTCAAATGATACTGAGGTGATTGATATCAATCTTAAAGCAAAAACTATTTTTTTTGGTTCAGAAGCAATTCCCTATAGATTGAGAAATAAACTCAGAGTATATGAAGGTAGGTACTTCAAAGGGAATAAAAGAACTTTTGCTATTGAAAATAAACTTGTGATTGATAAAAAAACCTTTCAGTCTTCTTTGAACAAAAACGTTTGGGATAATAAAGCAATCAGTGTAAATTCATATTCTTACTTTGATTGCACCCAAAGAAATTAATGGGGCTATAGCTCAGCTGGGAGAGCGCTTGCATGGCATGCAAGAGGTCGGCGGTTCGATCCCGCCTAGCTCCACCAAAAGTTAATAAATATGGCTTTATCAAAAAATAAAATTACTTTTACATGGTCTCTGTCTTTTATTTTATTTTTATTGATATCACCGATGTTTTTTGGTCCTTTAATTGCATTATTGAATCCAGAGTTTTTTGAAGGAGCTGGCGATACTTTTCTTAGCTTGGGATCCACTCTATTTGTTGCAAGAAATCTTGCAATAGGGTTCGCATTTATTTTTGCAATTTATTTAAGGAGCGCATCCATGCTTTTTATTTTGATCTTCGTTAGATTGATAACCGACTTGATTGATTTTCCAGCATTTCAAATATTTAGGGAATCTCCATTATTCGGACAAATTATTATTTTTACAGCGCTGTGCTATCTTCCTGCTTTTTTTGGATTACGAATTCTTTGGAAAGAAATTAAAAATCCCTAAAACATTCCTTTTTTTATTTTTTTTGCAGGGATGTGAATACTCTATCGTTTAATAATTCAGGACCAACTGGAAAATGTATTAATGCAGGATTTATCTCTTGAACTTCTTGAAGTGATTTTCCTTCGCTTATTAGCTTCCTAATCTTTGATCTCACTTCTATAAGATCATTTAAATAAATTTTAATTTCTTTTTTATCTGATAACTTTCCATGTCCTGGAATGATTATAGTTTCATCATTTACTAAATTTAGAACTTTCTCAAGAGTAAAAATCATTCCATCAATTGTCCCTCCATTATCAACATCTATAAATGGAGCGTTATCAAGATTACCAATGTCTCCTAGGTGGATTACATTTGCTTCTTTAAAAAAGATGATGCTATCACCAGTCGTATGGGCAGGACCAAAATGCATAACATCCACCACATGATCATTAATTTCAAGGGTTAGCTTTTCTTTGTAGAGGATATTAGGAATAGCATCTTTTTCATAAGGTTGTTGAAGCCATCCAATATCAACAAGATTTATGTATGCTCCTTTCCTAAAGTAATCAAGGGTATTTTCATGAGCATATATATCAGCTCCCATTGGACCATATGCTCTGTTACCTTCGGCATGATCAAAATGAAAATGAGTATTTATGACAAAATCTACCTTTTCCCCACCTAATTCTTTTATTTTTCTCAAAATAACAGGAGAGCTATCTGGAAATTGACTGTCAACAATTAAGGTCCCGTCTTTTCCGATTGATACAAGAATATTACCGCCGTAACCAAAAATCACATGGAGGTTTTCTTTAAGAGAAGTAGTTTCAATGAAAGATGGCTCAAAACCTGCCCATCCAAGAGTTTCTAGAAATAAATTCTGTTCCTCTGAGTAAGTATATTTTTTATCTAAAACATTCTCCGAACAAGAAATTAGAAAAAAAACTAAAAAAATAAGTAAAATTTTCATATCTTAAAAATTATTGTAATAAATTTTCAAAGAATTATAAAAAATTTAAAAATCCTATGATTGATCATCCAGATAAATTTTCAAAAAAATTTATAGCTAAGATGTTTAATCAGTCAGAATCTAAATTAAACGATTTTTTCTATAAACCTGTTGGTTCAGGCCAAGTTGGCGATTGTTATAGAGTGACATTAGATTGGAAAGAAAATCATATTTTGCCATCATCATTTATAGCTAAGTGTCCTGCTGCTGATATATCTAGTAGAGATACAGCAAGAAATCTTCATTTATATGAAATAGAAACCTGTTTCTATAAATATTTATCGGATAAATGTTTAGCCAGAGTACCAAAGTTATATTTTTCAGATTTTGATTCAAATTCAAACGACGGAATATTACTTTTGGAAGATATGTATCCTGCTCAGCAAATTCCGCAAATGGATGGTTGTACAGCAAAAGAAGTTTCTCAGGTTTTAAAGGAAGCTGCAGCCTTACATAAAAGTTATTGGAACGATGAGAAACTTTTATCTTATTCTTGGCTTACTTATGGTGTTAGCGAGGAAAGAAAAGATTTCGTTGCTAATTTACTTCCCGCAGTTTACCCAGAATGGAAAAATCGATATCAAGGAAGAATCAGTGAAGATATTTTTGAGATGGGAGATGCATTAATATCAAACTATGACAAATATTCTGAAGTAAAAGAAGGACCTATGACCTTGGTTCAAGGAGATTTAAGGCTAGATAATATTTTATTTGCTGACAAAAACAACAGAGCAATTCTCTTAGACTGGCAAACTGCAGCAGTGGGGCTTCCTCTTAATGATGTTGCTTACTGTATTTCTACCAGTTTCCTAGATCCAAACGAAAGAGCAGGCGCAGAAAAAGAATTAGTAAAGGAATATCATGCTTTGCTTGAGGTTAATGATAATTATTCTTTCGAACAGGCATGGAATGATTATCGTCGAGGTTCTTTTGTAGGATTTTTAATGGCAGTTATGTCTGCCATGATTGTTGAAAGGACGGAACGAGGCGATGAGATGTTTGCTGTCATGGCAGAAAGATCAGGTTGGCAAGCTTTGCATCTAGATGCGGTAAATTTCTTGAAATAAATTAAAGATGTTTATGAAAAAAGTTCATCATGACTTTTAAAGCTGGTATCCCATCTCTTATGAAATCATTACCAGCTATTAATGTTCTCCCTGAATCTAAATATGCATGATTTCTATTTAAATGCTCCCAGAATTCAAATTCTTGATTTTTTTCCTTCAAAGCTACTCCATATTCTTTAATCATTCGTACTGGCGTTATTCTGTCTTTCGTTGCAGCCGTTAAAAGTTGAGGAGGTAATTTTCGTTCTGAAGAATCCGGTATGTTGTAGATAGGTGAAATTGCTTTGTAAATGTCAGGGTATTCAATAGGATTAAATTTTTTACCTAATACACCTCTTGGTTTTGCTAAGGCAAGCCACCAAAAAATATTTTTGTAAGTTTCGGCATTCTGTAGGGCGAATTTATAAAAATCATAACCTCCATAACTCAAAACAGCTGCTTTAACATCTAAAAGATTTTTGTTAGCAACTTCTTGTAAAGAAAAGTATTCGGGAAGATACGTAGGCTCAAAAGCATGATCTTTTTCAAAGTCTTCTTTTTTTCCTATTTTTTTTCCAAGATTAAGGATCATGGCACAGATGTAGGCTCCAGCACTATCACCTGTAATTCCAATTCTTTCTTTATCGCCGTTGTATTTATGAATATTTTCTTTAATCCATAAAATAGACCCAAAAGCATCTCCAATTAGATCATTAAAAAGAACAGTGTTACTTTGGTCTCGAAGTAATCGATAATTCACATTACAGACTACATAATTATGATTGGATGCAATGTATTGAGCCATATTGTTGAGGATTTCTTTTCTTCTTATTAAAAAACCCCCTCCATGAAACATCACCACGACAGGGCAATGAACAGAAATATTTTTTGGAGAATATACATCCATTGTTAAGTCAAAACCTTGTGGAGAAGACCAAACTATATTTTCAGTCAAATTATATTTGTCTGGATTATTAATCTTGATGTCTTGGGAGTACTTTTTTGTATACATAAAAAAATACTATCAAAGAATAAAAAATAAATTACTTTTTTAATTAAATAAATCATTTTCATGAAGTAAGTAATTAATAAACTCAGGTATATTTTTTTTAAAATTAAAAAAACCTTTTTTTGAGAATTGCCAACAATAAATATCCTCTTTTAAACCTATAAAATGTAATTTATCAATATCTTTAAATTCTCGATCCAGGAAATCCATGTTTTCTCCAATGGATGGATATAACACATCAAATTGAGCATTTAATGACATGAAAGTATCTTCATCAATTATTTGAGAGTTAGATATCTCACTTGCAAAAGCCTCTTGCAGTGTTCTCTTAAAATTAAGGACTTTTTCATCTAACTTTATGTTTCTATTTTTATTATCAAGTAACACCAGAAAAATATTTTCGTAATTTTTAAAAAAAGAATAACGTTCATTAACATTTAGATCAGACTCAAATAAAACTAAGTTTTTATATTTTTGTGTGGCGTGTAGATGTCTTACATCCTGTAGGGAGTAAATTTTAGGATTTTTTAAGGGCAGGGCGTTCTCATTGAGAGAAGTATTCATATATCTCTGATTGGTAAATTTTCTTATATTTGATTCTCGTGCTAAATAATTTTTACCTTGAGTCTGAATCCCTGCTACCCACCTCCAGCTCAAAGTATTTGATGCAGCATCTCCATCAAATAAATATTTCATGAAAAATCTAGCGCCAAGCTCCCATGGTAAATTTAAAGTAAATATCCAAATACTCGCAAACCACATTCTAGTGTGATTGTGTAAGTAGTTTTCTGATTTTAATTCTTTAACCCAATCATCGAAACACTCGATTCCAGTCTCTCCATTTATTGCTTTCTTATATTTTTCTTCAGAGTAAGTTGGGTCGGAATCTACAAAATCCCTCCAAACGTCTGGCCTATGTTCTAGCCAACCTTTCCAATAAACTCGCCAAAAGACTTCTTGTATAAATTTATCTACTTTTTGAAGATTGTATTCAGAGAGAATTTCTCTTACAAGATCGTATTCGTTGATAATCCTGTGAGAGATGTACTTTGATAAGTTTGATGTGTTTTCTCTAGATTTGGGACCAAAGTCGTAATTTCTTTGAGAAGAATAATCTTTCAATCCTTTTTGAATGAATCTTGATTTATCTTCAGCTGCTTTTTCATACATATGAGCATTTTAAATCTCTTAGCCTAAAGACTTGATAAATTTTAAAAAATAATAATTCAATATAATTTTTATTTGCTAGAAGTTTAGAACTCGATAAACTTATTTTATGTTTGAGAAACTTAATGACAAATCAGTTAATAAGGGACTGCATTGGACCACTATCGCCAGTGAAAAAGTTTTACTAGCGATTATCGGAATATCAACTTGCATTGCTGCAGCTTTGTATTGCTATGAGATGTTTTTAGCAAGACAAATTACTTTGCCTGATTTATTTATGCTATTTATTTATGCAGAGATATTGGGCATGGTTGGAGCTTTTTATTCAACTTCGAGGATACCTGTAACTCTTCCAATTATTATTGCAATAACTGCCTTATGCCGTTTGATAGTCATGCAAAATAAAGAAATGGATGCTTTGATGATCATTGCTGAAGCTGCCGCAGTAATTATTCTTGCAGGTGCAGCATATTTAATGAGTCTAAAAGACAAATTAAGCCTTGAAAAATTAAGAGCTCGAGAACAAGATAAAGAATAAAAATTTTTGGGAGAAATAAATGAACGCTGAAATATTTATACCTATGTATTACATGGTTTTGCTTACTGCATCAGTATTTTTGTTAAGCACGTTGATTAGATTTAAGAACGTACTGGTAGATAAAAGTCATACCGGAAGTGAACTGATGAAAATACCTTTGCCAGCATCTGCAGCACAGATAACTAAACAAGCAGATAGAAATTTGATAAATCTCTTTGAATTTCCTATCTTGTTTTACGCTATTTGTGTTGTTTTGTATGTCACAGGAAAAGTAGATGCATATTTCGTAGTTTTAGCATATTGGTTTGTAGGTTTAAGAGTTGCACATTCCTTGTATCACATCTTTATTAATGGCTTTATTGGAGACATGCCCTTAAGAGCTTTGTTGTGGTTACCAAGTTGGTTGATTGTAATTTGGATGTGGGTAAGATTCGCCTCATTGATTTAAATTGAGTCTATGAGAAAGGGACTCAAAATCTTTTCTTATTTACCCAATCCAAGAGTTTGGAAAGCGGAGATAGCTGCAAAGATTGCTGGAATAACAATTGAAGTTATTGGCGATAAGCCCTCTGAGATTCCCAATTGGCTTTGGGATTCTGAACCAAAAAAATTATCAGATTCTGATAAAAAAGAATTAAAACAATTTGAAAGAACTGGTAAACGGGGGTTTAGTTCATCTTTATATAAAACCGATGACTTTATAAAATTAATTCCTTTTGGGACTGTTCCAGCAGCGTTTAGTCCTGATGGAAAAATAGGAATATTTGAATCTAATAGTATTTTAAGAGCGATTGCCAGACAAGATGATATTAATAATTTGTATGGAAAAGATGCCTTTGAAGCGTCAAGGGTAGACAGTTTCTTAGACTCAGGTCTTGTTTTTTCTCGAGAGCATCAAGAATACTTATTTGGCCTCAATAATATGAACGAAGCTTTATATCAAAGAATGAAATCAGCTTATGAATTTTTCCTCAATGGAACCGAAGAGTCTTTAAAAAATTCTAAATTTATCGGCTTTGATCATCTAACGATTGTAGATATATCATTTTTTTGTGATTTTTCTCAATTTTTGAGAGAAGGTCATTATGTAGATGATTTAAAAGAAAAGGGCTTTAATCTTGTTTCAGAAAACTTTGTCACAGATTACCCAAAAACATTTGATCATTTAATGAAACTTTCCGAAACGGAAGAGTTTTCTTCCGTTATTGGAACTTATTTGGATTGGTATAAAAGAAAACTTCAGGGTTCTAACTAAAGTCTTTCAACATTTTTCTTAATTCAAGCTGATGTTGCTCCTCCTGACCGATTAAATTTCTAGTATATTCCTCTAAATATATAGAAGCTCCCTCAACCATTGTGAGAAGTTTTTTGTATAAACTTAAAGCATGCAGTTCATGTTCTAAACTTTCTTCCAAAATATCTTTTATAGAATGATTATTGGTTTCGACGATTTTAGCTATTTTTTGACTGGGATGTCCGTCAAGGCCAGTAAGAAGTTCTCCAGCTTGCTGAGCGTGTTGAAGAGACTCATTAGCTTGTTCTTGCAGAAATCTCACAATAGGTATTCTGTGAGGTCCAACCACCATCAATGCAGAGTGAGTGTATCTAACTACACCTGCTAATTCATACTCCATAATTTCATTTAAAGTTGTACAAACTTGTTTTAGATCTAATTCGTTTTGCATTTTGATCTCCTTTTTTTCATATTTTATCAGCTTAATATGTTTTTCCTCTTGATGAGAAATAAGATAACAATGAGAATTATTTGCATAAAAAGATTTGAATGAAGAATAAAATTTAGAGAAAATAGCTATATGAAAAAAGCAACATTTACCAAAATGACTCAAGGTACTCAAGAAGACTATGTGCCTATAGTAGAAGCAGCGATGGTTCATTCAGAGAACCTTCCAGAAAGAATAATCGAACACCTTAATATGTTAAAAGACGATTTTGGAGGTTTCGCAGTAGACAGATATGAGCATTGTTTGCAAACAGCCTCCAGAGCTTATCGAGATGGTAGAGACGAAGAATATGTTGTTTGTGCTCTTTTGCATGACATTGGCGATATTTTAGCCCCTGCGAATCATGCAGATTTTGCAGCTACTTTATTGGAGCCTTATATCTCAGAAAAGAACTATTGGATTTTGAAGCATCATGGAATTTTCCAAGGTTACTACTTTTTTCATTTCCTTGGTCTTGACAGACATATGCGTGATAAATTTAAGGACAGTGAACACTGGAAAGATTGCGTAGAGTTTTGTGCCAAATACGATCAAAACTCATTTGATCCAGAGTATGAGAGTCTTCCTATTGAAACTTTTATGCCGATGCTTAAAAACGTCTTATCTCAGACTAAAAAATCAATTTATAAAGCTGAAGCCTAGTTAAGAGGGTTTTCCTTTCTCCTCAACTTCCTTGTCGTGAGTTTTTTTCGCCTCAATTAGATCTGGCATTACTTTATTTAACTGATCCATTGACCAAAGCTCATCACTTTGAAAGGATTTTATTACCGCTGGTTGTTGCATAATTCCAACTGTTCCTGAAGATACATGAAATATCTGATTAGTGATTTCACTTGCTTCATCAGAACATATCCAGGCAATGATAGGAGCAATTTGTTGCGGTCCTTGACTCCAATCGTCAGGATCAACGTCTCTACCCGCTGCTTTCATTAAATCAATTGTTAGTCTTGTTGCTGCTCCTGGTGAAATTGTATTAACAGTACATTTATATTTAGCCATTTCCATAGACAACGATCTACTAAAGCCAGCAATACCTGCTTTGGCTGCTCCATAGTTTGTTTGTCCAAAGTTTCCAATAAGACCGGAAACTGAAGACATATTTATGATTCTGCAATTCAATCTATTGGTTTCTCTTATGTATCTAACAAATGGTTGAGTACAGTTGAAGTGTCCCTTCAAATGCACGGCCATGATTGCATCCCAATCAGACTCTTCCATATTAAATAAAGTTTTATCTCTTAAAATTCCAGCATTATTGATAACAATATCTACTGCACCAAAAGCATCCATAGCTGTGTTGAAGATATTCATACCACCTTCGTAGGAATCTACTGAATCGTAATTTGCAACTGCATCTCCACCTTGAGTTTTAATTTCAGCTACAACTTCATCAGCTATTTTTTCATGACCAGAGCCATCAGGATTAGCGCCTAAATCATTGACTACAACTTTGGCACCTTCCTTAGCAAATAATAGAGCTGTTTCCATACCTATGCCTCTACCTGCTCCAGTTATAATTGCTACTTTATTATTTAGAACTCCCATGTTTTCACCCCTAGTATTAGTGCATAATTGCTTTCATCTAGAGTATATTATTTTTAAAATTTTTTAAATGTCAGAAAATAAGAACATCGATGTTTCGAATGCAACACTTTTTTTACATTCAGCTGGTTCCGGAGTTGTAGGAATTAAAAATGTAATTTTCGGGACTTGGGTATTACTTTATTACAATCAAGTTCTAGGCCTAGAACCTTATTTGGCATCTATTGCTCTTGGAGTTTCTCTTTTTTTTGATGCCATTTCAGATCCTCTGGTGGGTGTTTGGTCTGATAGATTTAAATCAAAACTAGGCAGAAGACATCCTTTTATTTATGCAAGCATTTTCCCTTTAGCATTTTGTATCTGGTTACTATTTGTTCCACCTTCATCTTATGATCAATCTTATCTGTTTTTAAAATTATTAACTTTAACGGTCTGTATAAGACTAGCAATTACCTTCTTTGAAACACCTAGGGCTGCTTTAGGTCCAGAACTTACTAAAGATTACGATCGCCGAAATACTTTAAATGCGATGGGCTTGTTTTTTGGATATGGAGGAGCGATTCTTGTGGGCTTTGTAATGTTAGAGTTTTTCCTTCCTGAAACATCAGGATATATGGGATCAAGAGCATATCTCAATCCTGAAGGATATGAAAAATTAGCATATTTTGCTGGCTTTCTTACCTTAGTGCTTGGCCTTGTTGCGGCTTCAAGCACTCATAAACATATAAACGATCTTCATGTTGTCTCTGACAATTTAAATGTTGATATAAAACAAGTCTTTAGAGAAGTAATAGAAACATTATCCAATAAGTCTTGGCTTATGATTTTTTTTGGAGGTTGTCTATATGCTTTATTTCTAGGCCTCAATACCGGCGTAGGCAATTACATAAGTATTTATTTTTGGGAATGGACTCCTTCAGATATTTCGGTATTCCCTTTGGCAGGAGGCGTTTCTGCAATCATTGGTGCAATTATTGCAGTTGTAATATCACAGGGTAGAGAAAAAAAGAACATTGCACTTTTTGCTTTATCAGCAACAGTACTTATTTCGTATATTCCTTTTGTATTGAGATTGATAGATCCTCTTTTTGAAGCTCAAACTTTCCCTAGCAATGGATCAAATGCACTATGGTGGATTATGATTTCTCATCAGTGTGTCACTGACGTTTTATCCGTAATGGGTTGGGTAATCTTAATTTCAATGGTTTTTGACGTAGTTGAAGATTCTCAGAAAAAAACCGGAAGAAGAGATGAAGGTTTATTTCTTGCTGGCCCGGGATTGTTTCAAAAAGTATTTTCTGGCCTAGGCGTATTCATTCTTGGTTTTGTCCTCCAATTTTTAGGTTTTAGCAATACGGAAGCAACCATTCAAGAAATGAAAGAGCCAGTAAATAACTTAGTTCTTTTTATTTGCATCATTGGTCCAATTTTAAATATTGGCGGACTTACTTTCATTTATTTCTATACGATTACGAGAGACGAATACGAGTCAGCTGTTAAAGATTTAGGTTACGAATAATGTTTTTCCCGATATCTGACGATAATCCAAGCTCTTCGACTCCTTACGTGACTTGTTTATTAATCGGACTTTGTAGTTTTGTTTTTATTCTTCAATACTTAAGTCAAATGAATCCTTCAATTTTTTATAATTTTGGTTTCATTCCAGCTGATTTTTTTTCAAATTATTCGTCTTTCACTATTTATACCTCTATGTTTTTGCACGGAGGTTTTTTCCACATTGCTGGCAATATGCTTTATCTATGGATCTTTGGCGACAACGTAGAAGACTCTATGGGGACAATAAAATTCATTATCTTTTATCTTCTTTGTGGAACAATTGCTGCACTGTGTCAGGGGCTTGTAGATCCTACATCTCAAATACCTATGGTTGGCGCAAGCGGTGCAATAGCCGGTGTTTTGGGGGCTTATCTAATGCTTTACCCAAAAGCTAATGTTAAGTGTTTAGTTTTTATTATCATAATCATTCAAATGATAAGAGTACCCGCTTTTTTGGTTTTAGGTTTTTGGCTTGTCTTACAATTTTTCAGTATTCCAGGTTCCATAGATATGGATGGTGGAACAGCTTATTTTGCACACATTGGAGGTTTTTTGGCAGGAATGATCTTAATACCTTTCTTTAAAAACAAAGATGTAAAATTGTTTCATGAACAAAACACTTCATCATGGCAAGTTTTCAATAGAGACGCTAAAGAATTTTCATTTCAAAAGAATGATAGCGTCGTAGTAGATTTTATAAAAAAATCAGAAGAAGAAATGAATCGGAGAAAACATTGAATTTAATTCTGAGAGTTATTTTTTGGGTTTTTGGAACTATATTTGCGATAGCAGCAATCATAGGTATTTATTTGTTAGCTTTTTATTTTGGCTTTTTTGGAGTTCTTGAAAAAGCTGAACCCAATGTTAATTCTACTTATCCAAAGGATTTATTAACAAAAAAGATTCAGTCTCAACTGGAACATAACCCATCGAACAAACAAATTCTGTTTGGTGATACTCATGTTCACTCAACGTATTCTTCTGATGCTTTTCTATGGAGCCTCCCTTTAAATAATGGTGAAGGTCCTCATCCTGTATCAGACGCATGTGATTACGCAAGATTCTGTTCCGCATTGGATTTTTGGGTAATTTCCGATCATGCGGAGGCTGCTACTCCTACAAAGTGGATGGAAGCAAAAAAAGCAGTAAGACAATGTAATGCAATCCATGAAAACAGCGAAACTCCTGATTTGATATCTTTTTTAGGTTTTGAATGGACTCAAATTGATCCTGATAAAGAGAATCACTATGGACATAAAAATGTCATGTTTTTGGAAACAGATGAAGAATCTGTCCCAGTGATGCCAATTGGTTCAGGTGGAGTAGCTACTGATGGAATGCGAAGCGCAGATAGATTACCGATTGTGAGATCGAACATGCTCTCTATGGCACTGGTTGATTTTAAAAATAGAAATAGATATGCAGATTTAATTACATTTAGTGAGCATATAGTTAAAACTGAAGATTGCGATGATGATTTTTTTAGCCCTGAAAATTCATGTTACTTTTCAGCATTAACTCCTAAAGATCTTTTTACAGCATTAGACAAAATAGAATCCGACTCCATTGTCATACCCCATGGAAATACTTGGGGTTTTTATACGCCTAGTGAATCTAGCTGGGATAAACAATTGTCTAATGAACATAATAATTCTGAAAAACAAATTTCATTTGAAATCATGTCAGGACATGGGAATTCTGAAGAATATCGACCATGGACTGCTAGTCTTTCAGAAAACAACGTTCAGTTTTGTCCAGAACCTTCTGAGAACTACTTGCCTTCTTGTTGGCAAGCTGGAGAAATTATCAAGGAAAGATGTCTTGAAAATCAAAATAGCGAAGCTATTTGCGATAAAAGGGCTGCTTTAGCAAGACAGTTATACATTGAAGGAGGATTATCTGGAAAGTTTGCTGTCAAAGGCATTACTCCAGAAGAATGGTTAGATTCTGGACAATGCAAAGATTGTTTTGTTCCTGCTTTCAATTATCGACCTAGAGGTTCAGCTCAATATGCTTTAGCTTTGAGAAATTCTGAAGATGGGATAGAACAGAGATTTAAATTTGGTTTTATTGCATCAAGTGATAATCACCGGTCAAGACCTGGAACGGGTTATAAACCAATTGACCGAATGGTTACAACCGAAGCAAATGGTCCAGCTTTAAAATTTGTTGAAGATAACTTAACTCTTCAAGAGGAAAAGTCAGATCAACCGAGAAAAGTTAATTTAGAAGAACTTGATATCCCAGATCCATTTTCATTATGGGAACCAATCAGACAGTCGTCTTTTTTTACAACAGGAGGCTTGGCTGCAGTTCATGTAGATAATAGATCAAGAGAGGGAATTTGGGATAGTTTTAAAAGAAGGGAAACCTACGCTACTAGTGGACCAAGAATTTTGCTTTGGTTCAATTTAATTGATACAACAGAAACTCTTCCAATGGGAACCGAAACTTCAAAAAAAGAAAACCCAGTTTTTGAAGTCAAAGCCTTGGGATCTTTTAAGCAAAAACCAGGATGTCCTGATTATAAGTTAGGAAATCTTTCTAGTGAAAAAATAAAAACTTTGTGTAAAAACGAATGTTATAACCCTTCTGAAGTAAGGAACGTAATTACCAGAATAGAAGTAATAAAAATTACTCCCCAGAATTCAAACAACGAAGATATTGATAAATTAATCATGGATCCTTGGAAAATAATAGATTGTCCTAAAGAAGGAAATGGTTGTCGAGTTCGTTTTTCTGATGAAGATTATTCATCAGATAAAAGGGATTCCGTCTATTATGTTCGAGCAATTGAGGAACCGTCTCTTAGAATAAATGCTGGTAACTTAAGATGTGATTTTGATGAATTAGGCAACTGTAAAAAAGTGAACATTTGCTATGGAAGTTACAAAACTTCAAGAGAAGACAATTGTACAATGATGTCTGAAGAAAGAGCATGGTCTTCTCCAATTTATGTAAACTATCGATAATTGTTAAATTAAAATTGATACTTCCAAGATTAATTTCTAAAGATGTGTGTAATACTTAATTCTTAATTTATTAGATTGATTAAATGAGAGAAAAATTGCCCTTTCTTACCAAATTCTTTTATGGGTTTGGATCTTTAGCATATGGAATAAAAGATAATGCCTTTAATTATTTTTTATTATTTGTTTACGTTCAAGTTTTTGGATTGGCGCCAAACCTTGCTGGATTAGCAATATTATTAATGCTTGTGATTGATGCTATATCGGATCCTTTAATTGGATATTTCTCTGATAAAACTCAATCAAAATGGGGAAGAAGACACCCTTGGATGTATGGTTCAGCCATTCCTGTTGCAGTTTCCTTTTTTTTGATTTGGGACCCTCCAGAAAATATGAGTCAAATGGAGCTGTTTTGGTTCCTGTTAATTGTGGGTGCTTTCATAAGAACAGCAATTACAATTTATGAAATTCCAAGTAATGCTTTAGGACCTGAACTTTCTAAAGATTATGTAGAAAGAAGTTCTCTTTTATCCTATCGATATTGGTTTGGCTGGTGGGGTGGATTAGCGGTTTGGAACTCGTTATGGATATTTGTTGTTTACAGCACTCTTACAGGTACTCAAGACGCAAGATTCGTTGCTGATACTTGGATAACTTACGGCCTTGTTTGTAGTCCAATAATGTTCATTGCAATTGTAGTAACGGCTACAGGTACTCACAGACACATAAAAGATCTCCATGCTCCTGAAATCGAAAGAAAAACTTTAGGGATAATTCTTAGAGAATTATATGAAACTATGACCGTCAGCAGAAACTATATAATTCTGTTCATTGCCATGATTATGATGGGAGTAGCAAGTGGAATCGCCACTAATTTAACTCTTTATTACTATAGTTTTTTTTGGGAATTTACTCCTCTCAATATACTTACAATTGGATTGAGCTTATTTTTAGCTCCTCTTGTAGGTATTATAGTTTCTCCATTTTTAGCCAATAGGTTTGGTAAGAAAAATGGAGCATTAGTCTTATTTGCAATTTCCTTAACAGTAGAAAATGGAATAATTGTTCTAAGGCTTCTAGGTTTCTTACCAGAAAATGGATCTCCTATTGTTCTTGCTGGAGTTTTAGTTTTTCATTTTATTGGAGTTGCCACTTCTGTAATTTCTTTCACAACTCTAAACTCAATGGTTTGGGATACAGTGGAAGAAGTTGAAATCAAAACCGGAAGAAGAATGGAAGGAACACTTCTAGCAGCAAGATCATTCGCACAAAAATGTATGAGCGGAGCTGGAGCTTTTGCGGCAGGAATGATTTTGACTTTTGCTGCATGGCCAGAAAATGCTGTTCCGGGGAAGGTCGATCCTGAAGTTTTATTTACTTTTGGAGTTACAGCAGTAACCGCTTCAGTCATTTTATGGGCAATATCATTATTCACTATCTCGTTTGTAACTACTACCAAAGAAAGTCATCAAGAGAAACTAAATGAATTAAACTACGCAGATAATTCTTAGCAAAAATGATCAAAGATAAAATAGAAGAAAAGTTAAAAACCGAAATATCCTCATGTTTTGTAGAAGTTATTAACGAAAGTCCCAATCATAATGTTCCAGATGGAGCTGAATCACATTTCAAGGTAACGGTTGTATCTGATGAATTTGAGAATTTGAGACCAGTTCAAAGACACCAATTAATTTATAAAGTACTTAGCGATGAAATGAAACTTATTCACGCAATAGCAATCCATCCTTTCACCAAAACTGAATGGGAGAGCAACAACCAATCTAGCTCGGATTCCCCTGACTGTTTGGGTGGATCCAGTTAACTTTAGAATATCTCGTGTTCAAGATAGGAACTTTTTATAAATGTTTTGAATTTCCTAAATACAAGGAATTAGAAGATGGTTTAAGAGATCATTGCATTAAAAGACATATAAAAGGAACTATTATCCTTACTCCAGAGGGAATAAATGCCACTATTTCTTCTAATAAAGATAAAGCTTTAGAAGATCTAAATTTATATTTAAACAATTTAGTTAGTGAGGTAGTGTTTCGATTTTCTTATTCAAATACATCGCCTTTTAAAAGATTAAAAATTAAAACTAGAAAAGAGCTTGTGCCATCGGGTACCAATGGTAAATCCTATAATCATAAGGGAAAATACCTTACTCCTTCGGAATGGCACAACTTTATTCAAGATTCCAAGAACATTGTCATTGACGTAAGAAATGACTATGAAAATAAGGTAGGAACTTTCAGAAATTCTATTTCTCCGGACACAAAAAATTTTAGAGAATTTAAAAATTTTTTAAAAAAAAATAAAAAGAAATTAAAGGATAAAAATATTGGAATTTTTTGTACTGGCGGGATTCGTTGTGAAAAGTCATTACATTCATTTGAAGAAGAAGGCTTGACTAATATTTATCAACTTCAAGGTGGAATATTAAATTTTCTATCAGAATCCAAGGATAAATCATCTTGGCAAGGAGATTGTTTTGTTTTTGATGAAAGAGTTACTGTAACAAAGGATCTTGTGCCTGGAGATTTTAGACAATGTTATGCTTGCAGAAGACCTCTCTCTGAGGAAGATTTAAAAAGAAGGGAATATAAAAAAGGTATTTCTTGCCATAATTGTTTTTTTGAAAAATCTGAGTCAGATAGAACTAGATATGCAGAACGTCAAAAGCAATTTGATATGAAAAAAACATGAATATTTTTTTTAATTTTTTAGTAGATAAGTCAAAACTTTTTATCTTTTTCCTAATTGTATTGTCTTTAATAAGTCTTTTAGGACTTCCTAAGTTTCAATTAGATGCATCATCAGATACCTTGCTACTAGATAATGATCCTGATTTAAAGACGTATCGAGAAAATTCAAGAAAATATGGTTCTTCCGACTTTCTCGTCATTGCTTTTACACCCAATAAAGATATTTTCACGATTGAAACCGTCTCTCTTTTAAAAAATCTTGTCGAGGATCTTAAGAAAGTTAATGGCATCAAAAACGTTTTAAGTTTATTTGATGTACCTCTCCTTAAATATTCAGAACAATCTATAAGTGAGCTCGCTGAAAATGTCATTACTTTATCAACTGAAAATGTAAATTTAGATAAAGCAAAATATGAATTTGAAACCAATCAGGTTTATAGAGGGTTATTAATCAGTGAAGATTTGAAAACCATTGCATTTCAAATGTCTTTAGAGCAAAACAAAGAGTATCAAAAATTAATTTCTGAAAGATACGATTTGTTGGATCAAAAGAATTCTTTAGATGTGGAAACTTTCAATAATAATTTAGAAATTCTTGATTTAAGAATAGATAAACAAAAAAAAATCAATCTATCTAATGAGGCAATTCTTATAAATGAAGTAAGAGATATTACAAATAACTATAAAGATGAAGGAGAAATTTTTTTAGGTGGCGGAGCGATGATTGCCCACGATACTATAAAAATGATTCAACAAGACTTACTTACCTTTGGAATAGCTGTATTTTTTATGTTTGTCTTGATTCTCTCTCTTATTTTTAGACAATTTAGATGGGTTGTCATTCCATTGATTTCTGCTGGTTTATCGGCGCTTTTTACTACTGGACTAATAAGCTGGATGGGCTGGAAAGTGACTGTGGTTTCAGCTAATTTCATTGCTTTATTAATGATAATTGGAATTTCTCTCACAGTTCATTTGGTTGTCAGGTATAGAGAAATTACTTCTAGATTTAGCGAACTTTCCCATAATGAAGCTCTTAAAAAAACTCTTTCACAAATGTTTCTTCCTTGTCTTTATACAGCTCTTACAACAATGGTCGCTTTTGCATCATTAATAATCAGCGACATAAGACCAATTATTGATTTTGGATTATTAATGGTATTGAGTATTTTTATTGCTTTCACAGTATCTTTTATATTCTTTGGTTCTCTTGCTTCATTAATGAAAAAAAATGTTAAAGATACTAAAGTTGATTATTCTTCTGGGTTTACAACTTGGATAAATTCTTTGGTAGTTAGATTTAAAAATGTCATTTTATTAACATCCTTGCTAGGTTTCGTTTTTGCACTAGTCGGTATTAATAAGCTAAGTGTAGAAAATAAGTTTATTGACTATTTCAAACCTACAACTGAAATCTATCAAGGACTTTCATTGATTGATAAAAAGCTAGGCGGTACCGCACCTTTGGACATAATTATTTCTGCTCCAGAAAGCGATTTAGAAATTAATGAAGAGTTTGAAGAGGACTTCGATGACTTTGGAATAGAGACTGAAGAGTATGGTTACTGGTTCAATTCCCAAAATTTATCTTATCTAGAAGAAATCCATGATTATTTAGAAGGGAGACCTGAAATTGGAAAAGTTCTTTCTGTTTCCAGCGCAATAAAATTAGCTGAAATAGCTAAGGGAGAAACCTTAGATGATCTTGAACTCGCGTTACTTAGAAAAGTTCTACCTGAAGATATTAATAATCAACTTCTTAGTTCGTATATATCAGAAGACGACAATCAAGTCAGATTATCTGCAAGAGTAATTGAATCTATGGATGGACTAAATAGAAAAAATCTTATCGAGGAAGTTAAAAATGATTTGATTCAAAATTATGATCTCAGTGAAGAACAATTTTATTTATCCGGTATCTCAGTAATTTATAACAACCTTCTTCAGAGTTTATTCCAATCCTTAATTGGAAGTCTAACAATTGTATTCAGTGCAATCTTTATAATGTTTATTATTTTATTTAGGTCTTTATATATGGCTCTAATAGCCATGATTCCTAACTTATTATCTGCTGCAAGTGTTCTTGGAATAATAGGCTGGTCTGGCATTCCACTTGATATTATGACTGTAACTGTTGCAGCAATCAGTATTGGGATCGGAGTAGATAATACCATTCATTACGTTCATAGATTTTTAAAAGAATACGAACTTCAAAAAAATTATGATTTAGCTATAAAAAATAGTCATGCGACAATTGGTAGAGCAATGTTTTACACTTCTCTAACTATAGTTTTGGGCTTTATGATCTTAGTAAGCTCTAACTTTAATCCCAGTGTATTTTTTGGGATATTCACTTCATTTTCTATGATCGTAGCGATATTAGCAGCATTAATGTTATTACCTGTTTTAATCAGGCATTTAAAACCTTTTGGGAGAAATATAAATGGGTCCACTTAAAGATATAAAAGTTATTGAAATGGCTGGAATTGGTCCAGCACCATTTTGCGGAATGATTTTGGCTGATATGGGAGCAGAAGTAATTTCTGTTGAAAGAATTACGGCTGCTGGAAGAGGTTCTAGTTCGGATATTGCTTCCAGAGGAAAAAAATCAATAGCAGTAGACATTAGAAAACCAGAGGGACAAGACATAATTAAAAAATTAGTTGAGTCTGCAGATGTTTTGATTGAAGGATTTAGACCTGGAGTCATGGAGAAGAATAATCTTGGACCAGACGAACTTCTAAATATTAATCCTAAGTTAATTTTCGGGAGGATGACTGGATGGGGCCAAAATGGACCACTAGCTAATTCTGCAGGACACGATATAAATTACATTGCTTTAAGTGGCGTTCTTGGGGCAATTGGTAAGAAAGATACTCCACCACCACCTCCATTAAATTTAATTGGCGACTTCGGAGGAGGAGGTATGTTACTTGCTCTTGGGGTATGTGCAGCTTTAAACACTGTAAACAAAGAAGGAAAAGGACAAGTTATTGACGCAGCTATGACTGAGGGATCGGCTTTATTAATGAGCATGATGTATGGAATGTTGAATTCAGGTATTTGGACCGATACAAGAGATTCTAACTTACTTGATGGTGCTGCACATTTTTACGGCTGTTATGAATGTAAAGATGGAAAGTTTGTTTCTATAGGTTCAATAGAGCCACAATTTTATTCATTATTGAGAGAAAAAATGAATATTGATGAAGATATTTTTGATAACCAAATGGATAAAAATTCATGGCCAGCTTTAAGAGAAAATTTAGAAACCAGATTTAAAGAAAAAACTCGTGATGAATGGTGTCAAATAATGGAAGGGACTGATATTTGTTTTGCTCCTGTTCTTTCAATGAATGAAGCTATAAATCATGAGCATAATATTGAAAGAAAATCTTTCTTTGAGTTGGATAATGTAACCCAACCTTCTCCAGCACCAAAGTTTTCCTATTCTAAAAGTGAAGTAAGTCATCCTCCAGTAAAAGTAGGAACTCATACTAAAGAAATCATAATTTCTCTCGGGTTAGAGGAAAAATTTACTGAATTAACTACTCAACAGATTATTTCCGAAGGTTAAAGATTGAAGAATTTTTGACTGTTTTCAAAAAATATTTGAGTGATTTCCTCTAAATCTTTATTTTGTAATTTAGCTATTTTCTTTGCAACTTCATCAATAAACTTTGGCTCGTTTCTTCTACCCTTAATTTTAAGATTTTTAGGAAGTAAATAAGGTGAATCCGTTTCTATCATGATTCTTTCTAGAGGCATATTAGCTATTAAATCAATCATATGTTTTCCCCTTACTGGATCACAAATCCAACCGGTAAATCCTATCCAAAAACCTTTATCGAGATATTCATAAAATTCTTCTTTTTCCCCTGTAAAACAATGAACTACAGCATTTACTTTGAGATCTATGTTACTAAAACAATTCATAAAATCTTTGTGCGCATCTCGTTGATGTAAGAAAAGAGGCAGATTTAGATCTTGAGCTACTTTAATTTGTGACTTAAAACATAATATTTGATTATCTTTCTTCGAGTAGTTTCTATTAAAATCTAATCCTGTCTCCCCAATAGCTTTTACAGAAGGGTGTTCACTTAATTCTTTTATCTCTCGAATATTAGACTCTTCAAATGTGTCTGCGTAATGAGGATGAATACCACAAGTAGTTATGAAGAAATCTTGGTCATTCTCTAATAATTTTAAAGAAACCCTTGTATCTTCTATTGAAGTACTTGTTATACAAATTTTTTTTACGTTATTTTGTTTAGCTTCTTCAATAACTGTTATTAAATCTTTATCAAAAGATTCATGAGTTAAGTTGGCTCCTATGTCAAAATAAGAATTAGTTTTCATTTAAATTTATGATTAAAACTACATATGAGTATTTCTAAAAACTTTGAAGATGCTATAAAAGTAACTGAAACCTCAAGTGGTAATTTTACAGCAAATATTTCAGATAACTGGAGTATCGGGCATACTGCTAATGGTGGATATTCAATGTCTTTGCTTGCAAAGGCTAGTTCAGAGTACCTTGATCATAAAGATCCTTTGGTTCTATCAGCAAACTATATAGATAGAGTTGAGTTCGGACCTGCAGACATCGAAGTATCAAAAATAGCATCCACTAAAAGTACTTCAACTGCACATGTTTCGCTGAGTCAAAAAGGAAATTTAAAGATTTTTACCACAGTAACTTTTACAGATTTTTCAAAGATGAAAGGCTTAAAAGAAAATTTAAGAAGTGAACCTAATTTCGAAGATTATGAAACATGTACGCAAGTTCCCTACAAAGAAGGTTTCAGTCCTAAACTGGATAAAAATCTAGAAAAAAAATATTGCTCAGATTCTATATGGTGGGAAAATCCTAAGGAAGAAAATCAAGCTACCTTAAAGTTGTATATGGGATGGAAAGATGGCGGACCAGTAAATCTTTTTGGGCTCATTTTATTTTTAGATGCAACAACTCCACCTATTTATAACAAATTAGGCACTGTAGGATGGGTTCCAACACTTACGTTAACATCTCACATTAGAAACATACCTGAACCTGGCCCTTTAAAAGTTATTGCTAAAACTGAATTTATAACCAATAACTATATTGAAGAAGATAGGGAAATCTGGGATTCTAAAGGTAATTTAGTAGGCCAATCAAAACAATTAGCAAAATTAAGAATTAAGAAATAATACTTAAAATATTGTTATTATAGATTTTTAAAAAATACTCAAATTAGGAAAATAAATGAAATTTACAGGTACAAAATCATACATAGCTACAGACGATCTAAGCCTTTCAGTGAATGCAGCAATAGCTCTTGAAAGACCATTATTAATAAAAGGAGAGCCAGGAACAGGAAAAACAATGCTTGCATTAGAAGTTGCTAAATCTTTAGACCTTCCATTGATTGAATGGCACATTAAATCTACAACCAAAGCCCAACAAGGATTATATGAATACGATGCCGTTACCAGATTGAGAGATTCTCAATTAGGTGACGAAAGGGTAAAAGACATTTCAAATTATATTCAAAAAGGAAAACTCTGGGAGGCATTTACTTCGGAAAAACAAGCGGTCCTTCTTATTGATGAAATAGATAAAGCTGATATTGAATTTCCAAATGATCTTTTACAAGAATTAGACAGAATGGAATTCTATGTTTACGAGACTAAAGAAACTGTAAAAGCTACAACAAGACCAATAGTGATCATTTCAAGTAACAATGAAAAAGAACTTCCTGATGCATTCTTAAGAAGATGTTTTTTTCATTACATATCTTTCCCAGACAGAGAAACAATGAAAGAAATCATTAAAGTACATCACCCAAAAGTAAAAGAAAAACTTGTAAAAGAAGCATTGGATATCTTCTTCGATGTCAGGAAAGTCCCTGGTTTAAAAAAGAAACCTTCCACTTCTGAGTTGGTTGATTGGTTAAAACTTTTGATGGCAGATGATTTACCTGATGAAATCTTAAAGAATAGAGATCCATCAAAAGCTATTCCACCTTTATATGGAGCATTGGTTAAAAATGAACAAGATGTTCAATTGCTTGAAAGATTGGCTTTTATGACCAGGAGAGAAGGCAATAACCAAAATTAATTGAATGTTAATAAATCTTTTTAAAACTCTAAAAGAAGTCGGCGTACCGTGTACCCTGAGAGAACTTCTAGATTTAATATCTGGTCTGGAGAAACAGGTAATTTTTGCTGATATTAATGATTTTTACTATTTATCAAGATCCGTTCTTGTAAAAGATGAAAAACATTATGATAAGTTTGACAGAGCCTTTGATATTTACTTTAAAGGTCTCGAAACTTTAGACGATGTTCTCCAGGCTTTGGTTCCAGAAGAGTGGTTAAGGAAAGAATTTGAAAAGTTTTTGACAGAAGATGAGCTTAAAAAAATTGAAACAATGGGTGGCCTTGAGAAGCTTCTTTCAGAATTCAAAAAAAGATTGGAAGAGCAAAAAGGAAAACATCAAAAAGGAGATAAGTGGGTTGGTACAGGCGGTACATCGCCTTTCGGTAATGCTGGTTCTCATCCCGAAGGCATTAGAGTTGATGGAGAAGGAAAGCAAAATAAAGCTGTAAAAGTGTGGCAACAAAGAGATTTTAAAAATTTAGACGATTCAGTTGAGTTAGGTACTAGAAATATAAAAGTCGCACTTAGAAGATTGAGAAAATTTATTAGACAATCTAATGATGAAGAGCTTGATTTAGATGACACAATCAAAAGTACTGCTAAAAATGCCGGTTTATTAGATATAAAAATGGTTCCAGAAAAAACCAATGCAGTAAAAGTTCTTGTTTTCTTTGATGTCGGTGGATCAATGGATCCTCATATTAAAATTTGTGAAGAATTATTTTCTGCATGCAAAACAGAATTTAAAAATTTAGAGTACTTTTATTTTCATAATTTTATTTATGAGACTGTATGGAAAGACAATAGAAGAAGACACAATGAAAGAATTAAAACTGAGGACGTAATACATAAATATGCTTCAGATTACAAAATAATATTTGTAGGTGATGCAACTATGGCTCCATATGAAATAACTAATCCTGGCGGTAGTATTGAACATTGGAATGAGGAAGCTGGGTCTGTTTGGATGAAAAAAATCATGACCACTTACGATAAATTAATTTGGCTAAACCCAGTTCCAGAAGAGCATTGGGATTACTCATCTTCAATTGAAATTTCAAGACATCTTATTGATGACAATATGTTCCCTTTGACTTTAAAAGGTTTAGAAGACGGCATGTCTTTTCTATCAAAAAAATAATTTGAAAGCATTACAAATCAAAAATCTTACAAAGATTTACGATAATAATTTAGTAGCTTTAGACGATATAAGTTTTGAAGTCGAACAAGGTGACTTTTATGCTTTATTAGGTCCAAATGGAGCGGGTAAATCTACCATGATAGGTATTATTAGCTCATTGGTGAATAAATCTTCCGGAAAAGTAAATATTTTAGGGTTAGATATAGATACTCATCATTCTGAAGCGAAAAAAAGAATTGGAATCGTTGGTCAGGAAGTAAACTTTAATCAATTTGAAACAGTACATAATATTTTACTTCACCAAGCAGGTTTTTTCGGCATGCCATTTTCAGAAATTAAAAATAATTGTGAGTTTTATCTCAAAAGATTAGATCTATGGGACAAAAGGAACGAACAAGGTAGAAATTTATCTGGAGGAATGAAACGAAGATTAATGGTTGCAAAAGCTTTGGTCAATAATCCTGATCTTCTTATATTAGATGAACCAACTGCGGGGGTAGATACAGAATTAAGGAGATCCTTATGGGAGTTTTTAATAGAATTAAATAAAAAAGGAACAACTATAATTCTTACAACTCATTA
>CACBOY010000007.1 GCA_902540995.1 uncultured SAR86 cluster bacterium | reverse complement strand
ACTGAAGAAGTAGATCATAAAAATGCCTGTCGGCCCTTTGGAGATAATGCGGGAATGATTTTAGGAGAAGCAGCTCAATTTGTAGCTGTTACAACTTTAGAATTTGCATTAGAAAATGGTCTAAAGATACTTGGTGGTTTTACAGACGTAGCAATAAATGCGGATGGATTCAAAAAATCTATTAGCTCTCCAGGAATTGGTAACTACATTACAATGGCTCAATCTCTTTCTAATACTTTAAAAATAGGCTGCTCCATTCAAGAGAGTATTGTTATCGCTCATGGCACAGGGACCTTTCAAAATCGAAGTACCGAATCTGATGTACTTAGTAGAGTCGCTGAGGGATTTAAACTAAAAAATTGGAAGGTCACTGCTCTGAAAGGGATGTTGGGTCATACCATGGGTCCCGCTGCTGGAGACGAATTAATAACAGCTTTGGGAATTTGGAATCATGGTTTGATTCCAGGAATAAATACAACTAAGAAATTAGCCAATGATGTTTTATCAGATAATTTAGATTTTTGTTTGAATACTCGAGAAGTGGATAAAGAAAAAATAGATGCTATCTATTTAAATGCTAAGGGTTTTGGAGGCAATAATGGTTCTTGTGGTGTGGTAAGTCCAAGCTTCATAAAGTCAAAAATAAATAAAAGAGATTTTAAAAATTATGAGGAAAAACTTTCTGATACTGAAGCGAAAAGAAAGGTTTATTTGGAAGAAAGTAATAATGGAAATTACGATTTAATTTATCGCTTCAAAGAAGAAATTCTTGACCCTTCAGGGGATATGAAAATAACTAAAGATAAAATTTCTATATCTGATTACAAAGATATAGATTTATAAACTACCTATCTAAAAGCTTGTCCTTAGGAAATAGTCTTCCAATTAGAGGTATAAGTGGTAACAAGTAAATATATTTTTTTGGGAAATATCTTTGAATTCTGTCATACCAATGAGCATCTCCCCCAACTAATATTCTTTTATTTTTCTTCTTGATGTTTTTTAAAATAATTTTTGCAGCTGTATTAGCATTAATGGGGGCTTGATTTTTGAATATTTCTCCAACCTCCTCTTTTGTTTTCGCTTTAGGCCCAAACAAATTAGGCCTTCCATCCTCTCCATCAAGTTCTATTTCTAATTTGTCATTTTTAACACCATAGTTTGCAATGTTAGTACCAATATGGCCTGGATGAACCGAATACACCTCTACTGGAGAATCTTCCATTTTCATTTCTAAAGCTAAAGTTTCAGTAAAAGCTCTTACTCCATATTTACCGACATGATAAATGGATTGCGTAGGAACCGATAAAAGACCAAAAATAGATGATGTGTTGATTATAGCTGCCTCTGGTCTTTTTTTAAGATGAGGTAAAAAAGCCCTTGTACCATTTATTACTCCATGGAGAAGAATCCCCAAACCCCAGTCCCAATCCTCGTCAGTCGAATCCTCTATAGTTTGTGATAAAGCAACTCCAGCATTATTGAAAACCATATCCACAGCGCCATGTTCATCTATGACTTTCTGCGGCAAAGCGAAAACTGCCTCTTTATCACTGACATCTATTACATGTTTGGAAACACCTACATTGTAATTTTTTAAAAGTTCAGCAGTTTCATTGAGTGTATCTTCATTCCATTCTGCTAAAGCTATGTTTGCTCCTGATTTTGCAAGTTCTATGGCCAATTCTCTACCCATACCAGAACCTGCTCCGGTAATAACTGCAACCTTGCCTTCAAAATTTTTCATAATACTCTCCGCTGAATAAATATAATTTATGACAGTAAGACTGTCCAATTTTTAATGAATGTTTTAGTTATCTATAACTTTGTTAGATCCTAAGAATTCTAATATTGGATCTAAAGTCAATCCTTGAATGGTAGTCTCATCACCTTTGGTAGATGAAAATAAATTTTTTCCAAGGGATTCAAATCGATAAGCTCCACAAGCCATGAAAGGCTCATCTTTATCAATGTAATCTTTAATTTCTGAATCTGTTAAAGATTTCATGGTAAGAACTGCTTGAGCGTAATGCGACCAAACTTCTTTGCCATCTTTACAGATGCTGATACCACAGTTTTGGTAATGAGTATTTCCAGATAATTTAGATAATGTTTTAAAACAGTTTTCCTTAGTTAATGGTTTACTAAAAATTTCGTCTTCATAACAACATATTTGATCCGAACCGATTACATAAGCGTTCTTCTTTTTATTGCTTACATCTAAGGCTTTTGCTTTTGCTAAAGCAAGGCAATATTCTTTGAAATTATTACTTGATAAAGATTGTTTAAGCTCTTCTTCCTCAACTTCTGAAGGCACAACTTCAAAAGAAATTCCGGAGTCTTCTAAAATCTTTTTTCTTATAGAAGAATTTGATGCAAGGATAACTTTTTGTTCAGGTAATGATTCTGAACTCAAGATTGGTTGGAGTTAGAATGTATAAGATTCATAAATTCTGTTCGAGTAATAGCGTTCTCTTTAAAAACACCCAACATTCTGCTTGTTACTGTACTTGTTTCAGTTTTATGAATTCCTCTTGTAGTCATGCATTGATGAGCAGCATCAATTACCACAGCAACTCCTTTTGGCTTTAAAACGTTATTTATAGTATCTGCAACTTGAGCAGTCATGGTTTCTTGAGTTTGTAACCTCTTCCCAAAAATATCAATTATTCTGGCTAATTTACTTATACCTACTACCCTTTGGTCGGGTATATAACCAACGTGAGCAACGCCTAATATTGGAACCATATGATGTTCACAATGAGACTCAACTCGAATGCCCTTCACTATAACCATTTCATCATAGCCCTCGACTTGTTCAAAAGTTTTGGATAGGACTTCTTCAGGATCTTCATCGTAGCCGGCAAAGAATTCGCCGTATGCTTTGATGACTCGCTTAGGAGTCTCTACTAATCCTTCTCTAGTAGGATCGTCCCCAGCAAAAGCTAAAAGAGTTTTCACAGCTTCCATTGCCTCTTCAGGTGATGGTCTGGAAATTGGTATAGCCTTTTTGGCAAAATTCTTCTTACTCATTACAAATCCTTTAAAACAGTTATATTTTACAGACTTTTTTATAACTTTTAATCATTATCTTCTTCAGGTAAGGGATTAAAAGGAAAAGGTCTTTCTTGACTACTATATGTTACAAAATCAACAATTTGAACAATGTAATTTCTTAATTTAATAGAAAAAGTTGATAAATGCGAATTTGGTTCCTTAGTGAACAAGGTAAATAAGAATTGTGTACCTGCAATAATCCATAAGACTAAATCTAAAAATCCTAACAAGAATAGGTAGAAAACAACCAAAACAGCTGTAATCCAAGTAGAAGGATGCTTAACCTTCTCAGGTATTACATCTTTAAAATTCTTCTTTTCTTCTAGTTCAACTTCGGCAATTTCCGACGAATCATCATTTTTTTCAGTCATAAGCGGTGTCAATATTACCACTTTCGTGGATAAACTTTAAAAAACATTTTTTTGGGTCTTTTTTTAAGTAAACAATCTTATATAAAGCATCAATTATAGGCATATTTAAAGATAGCTTCTTCTTTTCTAAATAAAGAACTTTTAATGTTCTATGTCCTTCTACAGACTGCTTTACCATCGATAAAGCCTTACTAGGACTATTTCCTTTCCCTAAAAACTTTCCAAAGGAATAATTTCTACTTTTTTCAGAGCTACTTGTAGCTATCAAATCTCCAACTCCTGATAGACCAAGAAGAGTTAAAGGATTAGCATTGATTTTCTTAAAAAGTTCAGACATCTCTGATAAAGATCTTGTTAGCAACATAGCTTTTGTATTTGATTCAAAACCTAATCCATCAGATAAGCCAGAGCATATTGCATACAAATTTTTTAAAGCTCCAGCCATTTCTATACCTTTAGTATCGTTTGATAAAAATATTTTAAAAAAATCACTATTAAAGAAATCTGATACTTGTTTCAAAGATTTTTTATCACTTCCTGCAATTACTGATGCAGATATGTTTTTTCTCATAATTTCATCTGCAATATTTGGACCTGAGAGAATCATGATATTTTTTTTTGAATGATTTGTTTCATCTAAGAATACTTCACTCATGGTCATAAACGATTCATTTTCTATGCCTTTTGTTGCTATCAAAATTTTTTGATTATTTAAGTATTTAGATATTTTTGAAGAAATTTTCCTAAAATCTTTGGAAGGAATTGCAATAATAATTAAGTTAGCACTTAAAACAGCTTCTTTGATATCTTCTTGAATTTTTAATTTTGAAGAAAGTTTGTATTTAGGGAGATATTTTTTATTGATAAGAGTGTTTTTATTTTTAACAAAGATCTTAGGATCTCTTGCCCAGATAGAAACATTTAAGTCTTTTGCAGCTAACAAATTAGCAAGCGTAGTTCCCCAAGAACCCCCACCTAGCACTGAAATTTTATCCATGAAATAGTTACAAAATAAATTCTTTGGATTTTTCACCAAATCTTTCCCACCAACTTTCTCCCAATTTTTTAATTGAGTCTAAATTTCTTTTAGAGGTGTTATCAAATGACGATTTAATGCCAACAAGTGAAGAATCTACTCTTAAATAATTATCATTAAATAGGGATTGTGCAATAACATGTTCTATATTAGATTCCATTAAAATCTGGATTATTCCGGCATTAAGCCAGGAAATTGAACCCCATTTTCTTGCTTTCCTTCCATCTAATCTTCTTTCATTATAGCCTGTACCAACACTTAGAATTTTTATTTCTTCATTTGGCCATAAAGCTTTTGATTCTGCATGAGCTATAAGAACAGGATTATTAGTTGATACTGCACCATCAAGATACCATTGGCCTTCTATTGATTCGGCTGGAAAGTAAGTTGGTGCTGCTGAGGTTGCGGCAGCTACTCTTCTAGCTGGCAAGTAACCCTCTTTCCAAGATTTGAACATTTTTACCCGTCTTCTTTCCAGATCGAATGCAGTTATAATCAATGGTGTTTTTGCAGAACTTAGTGTTTCAGCTTTGAAATATTCTTCGAAAGTTTTTCTCTTTATTTTGCCTGCATATTTCGATCCCAAAAATCTATACCTCAAAGGGGAAAAAATTTTTTTAAGATTTTCTTTTGAATAAATTTTTACTAGATCGTCACCTTCAAGACCTAAAATTGAAATTGCCAAGGCTATTATGCCTCCTGTAGATGTGCCTACAATTAGATCAAAGCTCTCTGAGAGTTTTTTATTGGTTGACTTATCCAGTTCACTTAAAAATGTTGCCGAAGCTAAACCCCTTACTCCACCACCATCAATGGATAAAACATATTTAGTCATTGTTATTTTTAGATAAATTCAGCATATTATGGAAGAAACTATACTAAGTATTTCAAATGAATTCATTTAATGCCAAAAAAATCGGTTTTTGGATTGGAATTGCGATTTTTGTTTGTATTTATTTCATGCCTGTCCCAGATGGATTATCAAACGAAGGTAAGCTAACTGCAGCTATTTTTTTACTGATGGGAATTTGGTGGGCTTCTGAGGCAATGCCACTTTATGCAACGGCTCTATTGCCTTTAATTTTCTTTCCTTTGTTAGGAATAGATCCAATTGGAGTAATCAGTAGAGAATACATGAATAAGGTTCAGTTCCTTTTTGCTGGTGGATTTATGATAGGAATTGCTATGCAAAAGTGGAATTTACACAAAAGAATTGCACTTAATATCCTGAAATATAGTGGCATGCAGGCAAAAAATATCGTGGCTGCTTTTATGCTAACAAGTGCAATTTTGAGTATGTGGGTTATGAATACCTCTACGGCAATAATGCTCTTGCCAATTGGAGTGTCAGTCATAGCTGTAATAAATGAGACAGTAAAAGATTTACTTCCAAGTGAGAGTAAAAATTTTCAATTTGCCTTGTTACTAGGTATTGCATATTCAGCTTCTCTGGGAGGAATATCTACTCCAATTGGAACTTCTCCAAATGGCTATCTTATTCAATATGCAAATGATAATTTTAATCAAGATATAGGTTTCATAAGTTGGCTTGCAATAGGACTGCCTGTGACACTAGTTATGGTACCTCTTGTTTGGTTTATTTTAACCTCTTTAATTTTTCCAATAAATTTTAAGGCTTCTCCGGAAACAAATTCAAAACTAAGAACAATGCTTGAAGATTTAGGAAAGATTACTTCAGAGCAAAAAATGGTTGCAATAATTTTCTCAATAACTGCCTTTTGTTGGGTATTTAGAAAATTATTAGACGATTTGCCAGGATTAGGGTTTTTAGAAGATGCAGTTATTGCAATGATAGGAGGTATCTCATTATTTTTTGTTAGTTCTAAAAATAGAGAAGATTATTTGCTTAATTGGGATGACTTACAGCAAAAATTTCCATGGGGGCTTATCTTTTTATTTGGTGGAGGTATGGCTTTAGCCTATGAAGTAAATTCCACCGGCCTTGCTTCATGGTTAGCTAATTTGATACCTGCAGACGTCAATCCCATTATAGTAGTTGCTTTGATTATATTATTGGTCTTATTCCTTACAGAGTTAACGAGCAATCTAACAACGACAATTACTTTTATGCCCGTAATTGCTAGCGTAGGTTTCAATTTAGATATAAACCCTTTGCTGCTTACGTTACCGCTAACAATTGTTGCTAGCTGTGCTTTCATGTTGCCAGTTGCAACTCCTCCCAACTCTATAGTCTTTGCTTCAAACTTAGTTCCCATTCAGCAAATGGTAAGAGCAGGAATTTTTATTAATTTAATTTCATTTCTATATATCCTTCTTTTATCGGTCTTTTATTACCCTCTCGTCTTATAGTAAAATAAATTTAAGTGTTGCACTTAGGTTCAATATCAGGGGTTCCTAGTAAAGTGCGTTTTATTCTTACCCTGTGAAGGAGGTGGTCCAAATTAGTATTAACGAATTAGCAGGAATTTCAGGGGGTGCCTCTTGACAACGGGTTAACCCGATTCCGACCTTTTGCCGGTTCGCCCGCTTAAGGTAAGAATTAAGTTGAAATACTTATTCTTAAGCCCCGTCAGAAATGACGGGGTTTTTTTATTCACTCAAATCGTGACCAGTTGCAGAGATGGTTCCGCCATCGCAAGTAATGGTTTCTCCTACAGTGTAAGAACCAGCCTTTGATGAAAGATATAAAGCTAAACCGCCGACATCTTCGGCTCTACCCATTCTATGAACCGGATTTCTAGAAATAATGCCATCATAGTTATGGGCTACTGCCGAACCCAACATATCGCTAGGAAAAGGTCCTGGTGCAATGGCATTCACTAAAATGTCTTCTCTAACAAGTCTTGCGGCGAGCACTCTTGTCATGTGATGAACAGAGGCTTTTGACGCACTGTAAGGGTATGTTTCAAAAACAGGAGTTCCAATGCCATCAATTGAACCTATGTTGATAACCCGAGAAGGATCTTCTCTTGTAGCTTTTTTCTTCAACAATGGAAGAAACTTTTGCGTAGAGAAGAATACACTTTTGACATTCAGATCCATCACCTTATCCCAGCCTTTTTCTGAGAAAACATCTATAGGTTCCGCCCATGCTGCTCCAGCATTATTTACCAAAATATCAATCCCAGATTCTAACGCCTCTACTTCTTTTACAAACTTCTCTATTCCTTCTAGAGAAGATAAGTCAGATGGAAGAGATGTACATTGAGCATTATATTTTTCCGAGAGTTCTATTGCCTTTGCATCACAAACATCGGCCTTTCTGGACGTAATATATACAGTAGCGCCATTTGCTAAATACGCTGATGCAATCATTTCACCTATCCCTCGAGATCCTCCAGTGACAACAGCAACCTTGTCTTTTACTGAAAACAAATCTTCAATTTTCATCATTATCTCCTAATCTTCAATTTTTAAAATTTTTGGTTCTTGAAATTTATCATCTTTACTACCCATCATGTAGGTACATACGATTATTAAATCTCCGGTATCTGCTTTATGGGCAGCAGCGCCATTTAGAGAAATCTTTTTGCTTCCGGCATCTTCAGAAAAGGCATAGGTAATAAATCTATTTCCATTTGAAATATTATAGATATGAACTTGTTCATATTCTTTGATATCAAGAGCATCCATCCAGTCCTTATCAATTCCGCAAGATCCATCATAGTCAATGTTTGTAGAAGTAACCTTTACTCTATGTAATTTAGATTTAAGAACAGTAATATACATATTTAATGGCGGACCGGACGGGGCTCGAACCCGCGACCTCCGCCGTGACAGGGCGGCGTTCTAACCAGAACTGAACTACCGGTCCAATTTAGGAAAACAATTATACATAGTATGAAACGAAAGTAACTTACAAAAACAATATAAAAACCTTATCTAAGAGATTGCCTCGCTATGATTAACTTTAAAAGTTATGGGTTTTAAATTCTTATAATTTTTAGATTTAACCGAGGAAACAAAATTGAATTTGACGTCTACATATTCCGAAAAAATATTAAGTTCTACATAGCCCTTATTCCTTCCATTAGTCCAAATAAGATCTTTATTTGAATCAATAAATGATTTATCCAATGCTTCTGTAAAATCTCCAAAAGTATCAACAAAATTTGGAGATGTGATAGAAGGAGTTCCTATCTCAACGCCAACAAATTTATTATTTTTATCGAATAGATTTGAAAGCCAAGAATTGTGTGAATCACCCGCAAGAATGAGGCTGGATTGAGAATTGCTTATAGTTTTATAAAACTTTTCCCTTTCCTTTGGATATCCATCCCACTGATCTGTGTTGTAAGGAATCTCAGTACCAGCTAAAGAAAGATATTTATGGAGAAATTTTGGAAAGTTTTCTTTGTCAACAGTCTTAAAAATTGTAGGTAAATATTTTGGTCCGATTAGAATTTGTTGTCCAAAAATAGACCATTTAAAAGAACTATCTACTTTAGTTCTTATCCAGTTGAACTGTTCTTTACCAAGAAGTTTTCTTGGTTTATTAATATCTTTTAAATAAGAATTTTTATTAAAAGAATTACCGTCGAAGTATTTTTCTATATCTAATTGTTTATCTCTTTCATATGATCTGGTATCCAACATCATCAAATTTATAAGATTTCCTACCCTGAAATTTCTCCAAATTTTATCTTTTCTGCCTTTCTCACGAATTGGCATCCATTCGTAATAAGCTTGAAGAGCACTCTTTTTTCTATTAGCAAAAGTACCTTCATCTTTAGAATGGTTTTGAGCTCCTTTTTGCCAACTATCATTAGTAAATTCATGATCATCCCAAACAGAAATCATAGGTTTTTTTTGATGTAACAATTTTAGATCGGGATCAGACCTATATGTCGCGTACCTTTTTCGATAATCATTCAATGAAACCATTTCGTGTTTCGGATTTACAACTCTACCCATTTGTTCTGCATCCTTTGACGCATAACCACCATGACCATATTCATAGAGATAATCTCCAAGATGCAAAACCAAGTCTATTTTTTCATTTTTTGCTATTTCTTTGTAAGCATTAAAATATCCTGCAGGATAATTTGAGCAGCTACAAAAAGCGATATTGAAATTGCTTGGATTTTCGCTAGGTAATGTTGATGTCATTCCTATATCAGAGGTTTTACCATCTGCTAAAAATCGGTAATAAATTTTTTCGCCATTAAACTTTTTTGGAATTTTTGCATCAACTTTTACTGAATAATCTTTTTTAGAATTTGTCCTGACATGACCATAGGTAATAAGATTTGAAAAATCCTTAGAACTTGAAACTTCCCACCTAACTCGAATTTCTGGATTACCCATTGGTAAGATTTTTGTCCATAAAATTACATTAGTATTTGTAGGGTCCCCACTCGCCACGCCATACTTAAAAGAAATAACCGATTCTTTATTAAATGACGGAAAAATACGTATAGGCAGAAAAAGTAAAAGTAGGGCTAAACTTTTTAGAAATTTTCTTCTGTATTTGTTCACAAGGTTAATTTAACACTCAAAAAAAATATGCCAATTAAAAAATGATGTTTTTGATGGTGGGCGACACAGGACTTGAACCTGTAACTTCCACCTTGTAAGGGTGGCACTCTACCAATTGAGTTAGTCGCCCAAAAGAGAAAGCATTATACCCAAATTAAATATAATCAAATGGACATTGTGAAAAAATTAGTGCATATTTTTTTCTTTATAAAGAAGTAATGAAGCAACTAGAATCTCAACCCTTCCAATCAAAACTAAATTTAAATTCTGAAGAATTTGAGAACAACAAGTCATCCATGCTAGAGATGATTTCTGAATTGAATGAACTATTAGATGAAGCTGAAGCAGGCGGTGGTCCAGATCATCATAAAAGATTAGCAGCAAGGGGAAAACTTCCAGTTCGAGAAAGAGTTTTCCACTTCTTGGACCCAGATAGTCCTTTTTTAGAAATTAGCGGTTTAGCGGCCTACAAATCTGAATATCCTATAGGTGGCGGTGCTTTTGCTGGTATTGGAGTATCTTCTGGAATCGAGTGTGTAATCTTTGCAAACGATCCTACTGTTCTTGCAGGAGCAATGCATTTTTACTCTGTAAAAAAATGGATGAGATGTATGCAAATTGCACGAGATTGTCGTATTCCTTTCATTCAATTTGTTGAATCTGCTGGAGGTGATTTACGTCCAAGAGCTGGAGCTGCTGTTGGTGGAATGGGTCATTTTGCTGAATCAGGTAGACAATTTTATGAAATAACTGAGCTTTCAAAACTAAACATTCCAACTGTAACTGTTGCTTTCGGAACTGCTACCGCTGGTGGAGCTTATCAACCTGGGATGTCGGACTATAATATTTTTGTTAAAAACCAAGCAGATGTTGCCCTTGCAGGACCACCTTTAGTTCAAATGGCAACTGGTGAAATTTCTTCCAGAGAAGACATTGGGGGTGCAAAAATGCATGCCGAAAAGTCTGGTTTAGCTGAATATTTAGCTGAGGATGATTTAGATGGAATAAGAATTGCTCGAGAAGTAATGTCTCATTTAAATTGGGATAAAGAAGGGAATAATCCTCGATTTGAAATAGCTCCTCCTAAATATAGTCAAGAAGACTTGTTGGGAATTATCGAGCCAAGTTTAAAGACTCCTTTTGATATTAGAGAGATAATCGGTCGTATCTCCGATGGATCAAAGTTCGAAGAATTCAAACCGCTTTTTGGACCGACAATAATTTGTGGTTTTATTTCCATTCACGGATACCCAGTTGGCGTGCTTGGAAATAACGGTATGCTTTTTCCCGATGCTTCTCAAAAAGCAGCCCACTTCATACAACTATGCAACAAAAGAAATTTACCTTTAGTTTTTCTTCAAAATATAACTGGATTTATGGTCGGAAAAGATTATGAACAAGATGGTTCCATTAAAAAAGGAGCTCAAATGTTAAATGCTGTTTCAAACTCAAATGTTCCGCATCTTACAGTGATAGTAGGTAATTCATATGGGGCTGGAACTTATGCAATGTCCGGAAGAGAATTTGGGAATTCTTTCACGTTTCTTTGGCCAACTGCAAAAATTGCAGTAATGGGTGGAGAAGTGATCGCAGGAGTGATGTCTATCGTGAGAAGAGGTCAAGCTGCAAGAAAAGGTCTTAAATTTGATGAAAAAGCGGACGCGGAAATTGTTAAAAATCAACAAATCTCTCATGACAAGGGTTCCAAAGCTTTGAGAGCTACAAGCGTTATTAGTGATGACGGAATTATAGATCCCCGAGATACGAGAAATGTATTGGGAATGTGTTTATCGATTGTTAATAATAAAGAAGTTAAAGGGTCCGAAGGATTTGGGGTATTTAGGTTATGACAATTAAAAAATTGTTGATTTCAAACAGGGGAGAAATCGCAAGTAGAATAATAAAAAGTGCTCACGATATGGGAATAACCTGTGTAGCTATCTATACAGAGGCTGATAAAAATACTCCTTATGTTAGAGAGGCAGATCAGTCTTTTAAACTTTCAGATTCATATTTAAATGCTAAAGAAATATTAGAAATTGCTAAAAAAAATAATGTAGATGCAATTCACCCTGGTTATGGATTTTTATCTGAAAATGCTAATTTTGCGAATAATGTAAAAAAAGCAGGAATCAAGTGGGTAGGTCCTTCTGCAAATGCCATAAAAAAAATGGGAGATAAAATTACTGCAAAAACTTTAGCAGAAAAAGCCGGTGTACCCACCCTACCTTCAGGTTCTTTAGCTAAAGATGCAAACAAAATTGGTTATCCTATCCTTGTTAAAGCTGCCGCAGGAGGTGGTGGTAAGGGTATGCGTATTGTCAAAAGTTCAAAGGATTTGAAAGAATCTATTGCTTCTGCAGAGAGAGAGGCTGAGGGTGGCTTTGGCGATAAGAGAGTTTTTTTAGAAAGATACATTGAAAAGTCTAGACACATTGAAGTACAAATCCTCGGCGATTCCTATGGTAATTTGGTTCATTTGGGAGAAAGAGAATGTTCAATACAAAGGAGACATCAAAAGGTAGTTGAAGAGTCGCCCTCGCCCATGGTTGACGATTCCATGAGAGAAAAAATGGGAGATGCTGCCATAAAGTTAGCTTCCAAATTGAAGTATGAGTCAGCTGGAACTGTTGAATTTCTCGTTGATGAGAAGACAAAAGAATTTTGGTTTCTTGAGGTTAATACCAGGCTTCAAGTTGAACATCCTGTTACTGAAGAAGTTACCGGAATTGATCTTGTAAAAGAACAGCTCAGAATAGCCGAAGGTGAGTCTTTAGGTTATGACCAATCCGATATAGATTGGTTTGGAAGTTCTATAGAGGTGAGACTGTATGCCGAAGATCCAAATAATGATTTCTTACCGGTTACTGGAAAGATGATTTCTTTTTTACCGGCAGATGAACCTCTCGTTAGATGGGATGTAGGAATTGAATCAGGGTCAATCATTACTCCTGATTTTGATCCAATGTTAGCTAAAGTTATTTCTTATGGAGAAACTAGAACAGAAGCTGCAAAAAAATTAGCTCTTGCTTTAGAAAACAGTCACTTTGGTGGAATGCAAACAAACCGAGAATTCTTAATAGCTATTTTAAGATCTGAGAAATTTTTAAAAGGTGCTACCACTACTGATTTCATCGAGAAAGAAAAACTAAGTAGAGAGGTAGACCTTTCCGAAGAAGAAATAAAAAATTATGCAAAAGCAGCAAGTTTATGGATTCAAGGATTGAATAGAGAAAACGCATCTGTTTTAACGAATATGGATTCAGGGTGGAATAACGCAAGGTTACCTTTTCAGGAAGTTAAACTTTCTTTAAGGGATACACATTTTGTTATTAACTATAAAAAATTAAGAGATGGTAAGTTTAAATTTTCTGATTCAGAATTGGCAACCGTCTATGATTGGCAAGATAATTTTATAGATGTAGAAATATCGGGATCCAGACTTAGATCAAAGGTATCTTTTGAAGATAATCTTTTATTGATTCATACCTACAAGGGTGATTTGCTTTTTAATGTTTTACCCAAATTTGAAGTAAAAGATTCAGGAACAATTGAGGGTGGTCTAAATGCACCAATGCCAGGAAAGGTAGTAGAAGTCGAAATTAAAAAAGGTTCTTCCGTTAAAAAAGGAGATACTTTGATTATCTTAGAGGCAATGAAAATGGAACATAAAGTAAGTGCTCCGTCATCTGGAAAGATTAAAAATATTTTAGTTTCTAAAGGTGAACAAGTAGAAAACGGTCAAACCTTAGTTGTCTTGGATTAATCCCATTTGGGCTCTCTTTTCTCTAGAAAAGCAGCAATTCCCTCTTTTGCGTCAGGACCAGCAAAAGTTTCAGCACTCTTCTTTCCTAAATAAGGCAATGCTTCATCAAAATTCATATTGTCTTGGTTTACATATGCTTCAAGACCAAATTGCATTGTGCCAGGAGCAAGACTGGCTAAATCCCTTGCTAATTTAGCAACAGTTTCGTCTAAAGCTTCTGGAGCTACGGATTCATTAATCAATCCCCACTCTTGAGCTTTATTCGCATCTATTGCCTGACCACGCATACAGAAATCTAACCCAACTCTCTTAGGCATAACTCTAAATAATCCAGCCATAACCATATGAGGCCAAACCCCACGAAGAATTTCAGGAGCCGAAAATTTTGCAGATTCAACAGCAATTGCATGAGTGCAATTTGTAACCATTAGAAGAGCGCCAGCATGAACCGATCCTTGAATCTTACAAATAACAGGTTTATACAAATGCCTAATTGAGAGACTTATATCGTCTGATCCCTCCAGTCTAGGAACGTTTGATTCTTCCTGTTTTCTATTTAAGTCTGCTCCTGCACAAAAAACATCTCCTTCAGCTGCAATAATTACAACTCTTATAGCTCTTTCTTGTTTGGCATATGCAAGTGCATAATTTATTTCATTCATCATTACATTGTTTAGTGCATTTTTCTTTTCAGGCCTGTTCAAAGTAATAGTTAAAATGTGGTTAGAAACATCTAATTTAGTTGCTTGAAAGATTAGATTTTCTATTGAAAGTTTTTTACTTGTCATTTCGTCTTATTTTAAAATAATTTTAGGCACATTAATTTTTTTAGCTCTTAAATATTCCCCCAGCGATTTTGCCTGCCCATCCATTCTTGTTGATGAAGAAACTCCATCTTGCAAAATTCCGTGAATATAAAAATTTAAAGATAAAATATTAGGTAATTCAAATCTATCAATTTCAAAAGATTTTAAATCTGGGAGCAATTCTTTCAATTTATCAACTGTTAAATATTCAAATAAAAATCCATACGCTTCCGGATTTTTACTCCATACACCCAGATTAGCGCAACCCCCTTTATCTCCAGATCTGGTACCAAAGATATCTCCAAAAAATATTTCCGTATCAGGATTTTCAGCTATTTGTTTTACTTCAGCTGGTTCCTTTTGGTAATAAACTTCTTCAAAGTCCAGTTGGCTAGTTGGAATAACTTCCATGGTCTTGCCATCAAAATGCACTTTTTCCTTTATAAATTTACTATCAACCAATGCTGGCCAATACTCAATATAAGGTCCGCTAGGGACAACTCCACTTCTTCCTGTCCAGCCAGGAAAATTTGCTAAAGCTAATTCAATTATTTTAGCGCTGAATAATCGCCCAACTAAATCAGGATTTTGAGACATCACATCAATTCTTAGAAAGGCTTGTGCCTGTTCATTGCTTTCTGGATTTTCTTTATCAGTTCTGTGTAACTGTATATCTACCTTATCAAACTGCTCTTTACCGCCAACCGAATCAAAAATAGTTTCAGTAATTAATTTAGCTTTTTCTTCAATATCTAACCCTGTAAGAAGTAACTCAGTCCCATTTCTGAAACCTCCCGCAAGATTAATACAAACTTTATGATCTTTAGGTGGGCTACTTCCTCTACAACCAGAAACAAATACTCTATCTTCAGCCTCTTGTTCAATTTTTAAAGTATCAAAATGAGAAATAACATCTGGATTTACATAAGCCGGAGAACCTATCTCATAGAGAAGCTGCGCTGTGACGGTACCAACCGAAACCAACCCTCCGGTATTTGGGTGTTTGGTAATTATAAAGCTGCCATCTTGGTTTATTTCAGCTATTGGATAACCAATATCTTTGAAAGTAGGAACTTCTTTAAAAAAAGAATAATTACCGCCAGTGGCTTGAGCACCGCATTCGATTATATGGCCAGCTGCAAGGGCTCCGGCAAGCTGATCATAATCATTTCTTGACCAATTGAATTTCCATGCTGCAGGACCTATAACTACAGCAGCATCTGTTACTCTCGGGCAAATGACCACATCAGCGCCATTATCTAAGGCCTCTTTAATGCCCCAAGCTCCTAAATAAGCGTTTGCAGTAAGTGGTTTTTTTTCATAAGAAAACAGATCATTATTCTTATCAATATTTTTTAGCTTTTCACCAGACGAACTTAATTCATCAAGTCTAGGCATCAAATCATCACCATCAATATAAGCGACCTTCAAATCAAGATTTAATTCTTTGATTATATTTTCAACTTCAGCTGCCATTGAAGCAGGATTCAAACCTCCTGCGTTAGAAACAATTTTAATTTTTTGATCATCGCAGAGTTTTGCTACATCTCTAAACTGTTTCAGAAAGGTTCCTACATATCCTAGATTTTCTCCCCTTTTCATTTTCTGGTTATACAAAATAGTCATCGTCAATTCAGCAAGATAATCTCCTGTTAAAACATCTATTGGTCCACCTTCAACCATTTTTTTTGCTATGGATAGATTGTCCCCATAAAATCCACTGCAATTTGCTATCTTTATTACTTCTGACATTTAATTATTTATAGTTTTTTGATCGGAAATTCCTGCTAAATAAATCCCGATTAAAAGAATAATAGCACCGAAAATCTGCTGGATTAAGAACATTTCTTGAAATAGTAAAAAGGCCAGAAAAGCTGCTGTGAGCGGCTGAATTAAAAGTATTAATGACGAAAATTGCACTCTTATTAAAGAAAGTCCATAAATAATTAAGCCTTGTCCTGCAATTTGAATAAATAAGCCTTGGAACAAAATATTTGACCACCCCAAGGCTGTTTTAGGAAAAGCATGACCAATCTCTAAAAGACTTCCTAAATAAAGCGGAATGCATCCAAATAATGCGGAAAAAAACATTAAATGAAAAGTTTCATAAGTTTCTGAAAACTTTTTAACTGAAATTAAATATCCTGAATAAAAGACCGCAGCTACTAAAGATAATAAATCTCCGGAAAAGGTTTGATATTCATTTTGTTCAAATAGGATTAAAAAGACTCCACCAAGACAACAAAAACCAGCAAAATAAAAAAATAAATCTAATTTATCTTTAAATAAAAAATAAGAAATTATGGCTACATAAATGGGAGCTGTATTAACAAAAAGAGCGGCGTTAGCAACTGATGTTTGATTTATTGACCAATGCCATAAAGTGATGTCACTTCCAAAAAATAATCCTGGTATTGCAAGAATCAGAATATCTTTGTAATTGAGATTGATAAATTTATTTTTTGCAATCCCATAAACAAACAAAATGAACGTCGCGCAGAGAAATCTATAAAATCCTGTCAAAGAAGGAGTAATTTCACTTGTTCTCACTAAAATTGGAGCAACGCCAATAAGCATGGCTCCAATAGATGTTGATAATATTCCTATTGTTCTTGAATTTAGATTTGTCATTTTTATGGGAAGTATAGATATACTGTAACAATGTTAAGTAAAGAACAAAAAAATTCTCCTGAAATTTTTTCTGTCTCTCAACTCAATAAAAACGCTAAGTTTACCCTTGAAAAAAAATTCAATGATGTTTGGGTAAAAGGAGAAATTTCTGAATTTACCAATTATCGTCAATCTGGACATTGGTACTTCACCTTAAAAGATGAGAATTCATCCATTAGTTGTGTGATGTTTAAATTTAAAAACTCATATCTTAAAAATATTCCTGAAATCGGTGACGAGATAGTCCTCAAAGGAAAATTATCCTTATTTGAAGCTCAAGGTAGATATCAATTTATAGCAGAAAGCTTAGAGTATTCAGGTGAAGGAGATTTGTTAAGGGCTTTTGAAAATTTAAAAAATAAACTTTTAAAAGAAGGTCTCTTCGATGAATCTTTTAAAAAAGAAATTCCTGAATTACCGATGCATATTGGTGTAGTAACTTCGCCATCAGGCGCCGTAATTCAAGATATTAGAAACGTTTTGGAAAGAAGAGCGCCCTTATCAAAACTTATTTTAGCCCCTTCTTTGGTGCAAGGAGACAAAGCAGAGAACGAAATAATAAATGCATTAAATATGCTTCGAGAATTTAATAAAACAGAAAAATTAGATCTAATAATAATTGCTAGAGGCGGTGGCTCCCTAGAAGATCTTTGGTGCTTCAATAGCGAAAAAATTGCAAGAGCGATTTATGGTCTTGAAATTCCTGTAATAAGCGCGGTTGGTCATGAAACGGATTTTACAATTTGCGATTTAGTTTCTGACTTAAGAGCTCCAACTCCTTCAGCAGCAGCTGAAATAGCAAGCCAAGCTCACTCACAAATTATTGATAAAATTGAGATTCTAGAAAAGTCAATCTCAATATCAATTAAAAATTATCTTGAAACTAAAAATGAAAATTTTAGTCATGCATCAAATGTTTTAAAGAAAATTAATTTCAATCTTGATCAAAAGATTTTTAAAATTGATGAAAGCTTCAATAAAATTGTTTTTTTACAAAAGGATAGGTTTTCATCTAAAAGGTTAAACCTCATAAAAAAAAGAACTTCTTTAAGAGATAGAAATCCACTCATAAAGCTTTCAAATCAAAAAGCAGATTTAAAGAGTAAAAAATTAATTTTTAAAAATGTATTTAATAAAGTTCTTTTCAACAAAAAAAATTCTTTTGATACTTATTCATCAAAATTACAAGCTTTTAGTCCTCTATCAGTTTTATCGAGGGGCTATACCGTTTCCACCAAAGATGATGAGCTCTTGGATAACACGAAGTTAACTGAGGGAGATGAAATTCTCACTAGAACTGAACGCAATCTTATTCTTTCAGAAATAACTAAAATAGATGAAATTAAATAATTTTTTAATATTTTTTTGTCTGACTTTTTTATTTAGTTGTACAAACTTAAAATTAGCTGAGGTAACTCCTTGTTCATTTCCAAATGAAACACTTGAAAAAGGAGGCCTGCTAAATAGATTTATTAGCAAAGAAAATCTAGAAAATTCCTTTAAAAAATATATTTGTAAAGACATTGCTGGTCATCGACTTGTATACCCCATTTCTTATTCTTCAAAAATGAAATTTACAATTATGGGAGAGACCATAATTCTTTCTGAAAAAGAATTCAGAGAATCTAGAATTACAATTAAAGATAATAAGTTCAACCAAATCTCTAATGAAAATTTAACAAGAATTAAGACCGAAAGAGAAATTTATGGAAGAAAGATATCTGTAAAATCAAAAAAAAAATATAAGGATACTAAGTTCAATTTCCCTGCTAAAGGGATTATTTCCAGTGAGTATGGAGTAAAACGTTTTATAAATGGTTCCCCTAGAAATCCCCACTTAGGACTAGATATAGCGGCGGAAACTGGAACGTCAGTAGTCGCTCCAGAAAATGGTAAAGTTATTTTTGTTGGTGAATTTTTTTATAGAGGTAACCTAATAATCATTGACCATGGTAATGGCATTATCTCTACCTATTCCCATTTAAACGAAACTTTAGTTTCTGAAGGAGATAATGTTCTTAAAAATTCTAAAATTGGAACAGTTGGTTCTTCTGGAAGAGTCACTGGGCCTCATCTCCACTTTGAAATTATTTTATTAGGAACAAAAGTAAATCCAATGCTGTTTCTTTAAAGAGATAACAATTTAATAATTTCTTCTTCTGTTTGCGGGCCAACCAATGTAAGTTCCAATTCTCCTTTTCTATTAACAATAAATGTAACAGGAAGGTTTTCTGGTATGACCCAATCATAAATAATAGAAGGGTCTGTTAATAAAGAGTCTACTTGTACATTAAATTTTTCTAACTGTTGTTTTAATTCCTCTCCTTCCAACATATCAAAGTTAATTAAAAAAACTTTTAAATCATCAGAGAAATTAGACTGAAGATTATTTAATTCAGGAATTTCTTTTATACAAGGAGGACACCAATCTGCCCAATAGTTAAAAACTATCCATTTACCTTTTAAATCGTCAAGAAAAACTCCTTTTCCTTCAAAAACATTTAGATCTGGTTTTGAGCAAGAGAGCAGAAGAAAAATTATCAAAAAATTATTAAAAATAGACTTCATAATCTTTATATAATACTTCTTAAAATGAGCTTCTTAAGAAAATTTTTCAACTTCGTTGACCTAACAAGAAAAGTTATTTTGAATCTATTTTTCATTTTGGCTTTGTTGTTCATTGCAATCACTTTTTTGGTTAGCGACGTCAAGGAAGATCTTAGTGCTGTAATAACTTTTGCCCCAAAAAAAATAAACGAAACAACAAATTCAAATCTTTCTTTTTTTGAGCGGGAAACCTATGAATTGAATTTGTTTGAAATAATTTCGGCTATTGAAACGGCGGGTACAGAAGAAGAAGTAAAGATACTATTTATGGATTTAACCTATTTAGACATTTCATTCACAGGTATCTTAGAAATTGGTAAAGCAATTGAGAGTTTCAAAAGCCAGGGCAAAAAAGTAATTGCCTATTCTGATTTTTACGACAAGAAAAATTATCTTTTGGCTTCTTATGCTGATTCTATTTTATTGAATCAGAATGGTTTGGTTCTTTTAGATGGATTTTCTTCACAGAAACCTTTTATTAAACAATTATTGGAAAAACTTAATATTGGCGTATCAACTTTTGTTTCTGGAAAATATAAATCAGCATTGGACACTTTTACTCGAGATAATTTATCCGAAGAAGATAGACTCCAAACATCTTCTTATCTTTCTGAAGTCTGGGATTCTTGGAAAGAAATAATTACAAAAAATAGAAGTAAAATTTCAGATTTAAAAATAGATAATTACATAAATAATCTCGGTAAATTAACGGAAAAATTTGATGGTGACACTGCAAAGCTAGCTAAAAGCGAAGGTTTGATTGACACTTTAATTGTAAGAACGAACTTAAATGACTACCTATCTTCGCTTGTTGAGGAAAAAATAATATCTTTTAAAGATAACCTAGCGCTCTTGAACAATGAAAATTCTTCAGATAATAAATTTGCTGTCTTAGTAGCCTCTGGAGAAATAATAGATGGTGAATATGCAGAAGGAGCGATCTCCAGTGAAAACTTTTCAAAAACTCTAAATAAAATTGATAAAGATAAGTCAATTAAAGGTTTATTTCTAAGAGTAAATTCTCCAGGAGGAAGTGGTTTTGCTTCAGAAATAATCAGACAAAGATTAGAACTTCTCAATAAAAAAATTCCAATAGTAATTTCAATGGGAGATATTGCTGCATCGGGAGGTTATTGGATTTCTATGAATCAAAATACAATAATTGCAAATCCATTTACTCTTACTGGGTCCATTGGTGTCTGGGCAGCCTTACCTAATTTTAAAGATTCCTTTGAAAATGTTGGAATACTCTTTGATAAGGTTTCTACTAACGAATTAAATTTTTCGTTATTGGAATCTCCTAATGATAACTTATCTTCATTTATGCAAAGTTATGTTGATGGTTCTTACAATAAATTTATCAAGCTTGTATCAAAAAACCGACAGTTAACTATCGATAATACTGAAAAGATTGCTCAAGGAAGAATTTGGTCTGGCAAATCAGCTCTTCAAAATAATCTTGTCGACTCTCTTGGGGTATTTCAAGATGGTATTAAAGTTCTTGAGGAGAAATCAGGAATTTCAGATTTCAAAATAAAATATGTATCTACTTCTCCAGGAATTGTTGATGATTTATTTGCATCTTTTAATTCTTTTTTGAATTCAACTTATAGCCTTTTTGGCTTTATAGAATCAATAGAAATTCAAAGACTTGTCAGTAAGAAAAAAATTGAAACGAACTTAATTTGTTTAGTTTGTCCTGAATTAAGATAGTTTTTAAATAATTTTCTTTATCAAATTTATTGAAATGGATTTTTTTTCTTGATGGGAGATTTCATCAAGTTTTTCTGCCAAATTTAATAAACTATTTAAATCTCGAGAATGATGCGTAAATATGTATTGCATTTCTTTGTCATTGATTTCTAAGCCCCTTTGCTGAAGTTCAAAGTTAATTAAATTCATTTTTTCTTCATCAGCAGGATTTAAAATCTCAACAGGCAAAACGGTATTCAATCTTGATTCAAGATCTACCAATTTAATATCTAAATTTTTAATGAAATCATTACTTGAAAATAAAATTTTGGTATTTTGGCTTAAACAATAATTAAAGCCATTAAATAGAAAAATCTCTGATTTTTGATTTAAAGTATGGCTTGATAAGTTTTTTATAAACACCATTGGATATTTAAATACATCCGGGTTGAAAGTCTTTTCATTTAGATCGATTATTTTGGATTGTGTTTTGCAGGAATTTAAAGAAGCATGAAATAAATAATTTCTTATTAAATCTTCTTTGATGTTTAGTAATAAAAAATTTTCTTCATTACTAAAAAATAACTCAATTTCAGAGATCATTTTTTTTAAAAATGAAAAGTTTTTCAACTGATCCAATGATCTCTCTTTGGGCAAGAAAATATCTAAAACTTTTTGATTCATTAAAAGAATATTTGGGAAATTACTTTTCTACCTGGATAGTTTAAGTATTCAATTACGCTATAAAGAGAAGTTGTTAGGAGCGCTACCATCAGAAAATTTAAGAAAACTACAGGAACAAGACCAAATGAGACCTCAATAATTACAAATCCGAGGTAAGTCATCAAAACGAAACTATTAAATTTTCCAGAAAAATAAGGCTTTATTTCATAATTATCAATTAGAAGAGAAGACAAAATGACTCCAACAATAATAAAGAGATCTCTACTCAGAAGAAACATTGTTAAATAAATATTTATTTCTCCAACTAAAGAAAGAGATATAAGTGTAGCAATGACAAGGACTTTATCTGAAATAGGATCAAATATTTTCCCAAATCTACTTTCCCAAGAGTACTTTCTTGCAAGATATCCATCTAAAAAATCAGATATTCCTGCCAGAAAAAAGAAAAAAAGGGTAAGTTGATAATTTTCTTCTAAAATACTTATTACGATCGGGTAAACTAAAAAAAAACGAAAAACGGTCAAGAAATTAGGTATTGAGGACGCAATCATTATTCGCCTAAAGCTAGGAAAAGTTTATCTTTTTCTTTGTTTATAAGGATTAAATTTTCAATTTCATCAAAGTAATTCAATAGATTTCTTTCCTCTGACAAAAGATTAAAACTATAAGTAGCTGAATTATTTCTTAATGACATTAAACTCAGATTATTAATAAATAAAATATTTTTTAATATATTTTCAAATGATTTGTGATCTGAAAACTTTTTTAATCCTCTAATTTCTATATAGTAAGGAAGATTGGATTTTGAGCTTGCTATGAGTCTTTGGTTACTAAATAAGTTATCAATTAAGATGTTTATGCCTACCGCTGGCTTATATTTAGATTGAACATCTAATTTAGAAAATTTCTTTTCAATATTTTCTGGAAGAAAACACCATTCACTTGAACTTGAAATTTCACAAAAAAACCATCCGTCGGAAGGATAACGATCATTAAAAATTGTTAAATTCTCTAAATTAGAATTATTTTCAAAGCTAAATAAACTAATATCTCGAGAGTCTAATATAGGGTAGACAATTGTTATGCCCCTCTCATTTGCAACCCTATCAAATTCTTTTTTCACAAACTTACATTTCTGATCTAAAGATTTAGCTGCCTGAAGAGATGAGTAATCTGGCTTACAAAGAACCCAAGCGGCAACTTTTGGATTTTTTAAAAAAGAAATTCCAAGATTTAGTTCCAGTAGCTTTTCTTGAAGTGCTTTTAAATCAATCATTACCTCAAGAGCTTCCTCATCATTAAATTCGATAAATTTGTACTCTCTTACAAAATTATTAGGATTTAATTTTTTAAAACTTTGTTGATTAAGATTGAAGTCCCTTTGACTGCCTAATACTTTTAATATCGATTGGTTTAAAGCTTTTTGAAGTAATTCAGAAACTTCCTCATCATCACCTTGAACAATTGTAGAGTAATCCTCGCTGTATAAATTAAAAACAGAAAAAATAAGAGAAATAAAAAAAATAACTTTAATAATTTTTAGCATTAAAAATGATTATAATATGTTTTTTTAATAGAACTTAAATTCAAAATCCTTTGTCTAGATCAAACAAAACTTCCTATGCTGATTCTGGAGTAAGCATAAAAAGGGGTGATCAATTAGTAGATATCATAAAACCTTTAGCCAAGACTACCTTTAGAAAAGAAATAATCGGCTCTATAGGAGGTTTTGCTGCTGCTTCTGTTCTCCCAAAAAAATACAAAAATCCTGTATTGATAAGTTGTACCGATGGAGTGGGCACAAAAATTGAAATTGCTGATGCGATGAAAGTTTATGATTCAATAGGCATAGATTTAGTAGCAATGTGTGTAAATGATTTAATTACTTTACAAGCAGAGCCACTTTTTTTTCTAGACTACCTTGTTACAGATAAAATAAATCTTAATGTTTCAAAAGAAATAATTAAAGGAATAACAAAAGGTTGTAAGGCTTCGCAGTGCTCTTTAATCGGTGGAGAAACAGCAGAACATCCTAACGCTTTCCCTAAAGGTAAGTTTGACTTGGCAGGCTTTTGTGTTGGAGTTCTAGAAAAAAGCTCAAAGAAGCTTAAAAACCAAGTAAAAAAAGGTGATGTTTTGATAGGTTTAAAATCCAATGGATTACATTCAAATGGCTTTTCTTTGGTTAGAAAACTCATTGAAAAAAAGCAGATTAGATTAAATCAAAAATTCAAAGGATCTACTCTGGGAAAAGCTCTTTTGAAGTCCACGAAAATCTATGTAAAAGAAATTTTATTCCTTAAAGATAAGATTCATTTAAATGCCTTAAGTCATATTACTGGAGGAGGACTTACGGGAAATTTAGAAAGAATAATTCCAAGTAATCTTTCCGCAAATATTTCTATCGGATCAAAGTATCCATTTCATGATGATCTTTTTAGTTTAATTGAGTCAAAATCGAATCTATCTAAAATAGAGATGTTATCAACGTTTAACTGCGGCATTGGCATGATACTTTCGATAAGCAAAAGCGATTTATCACAATGCAAGAATCATTTAAAAAAGTTAAAAATGCCCCACTTTGAATTAGGCTTTATAAGTCCAAGAAAATCAAATAAAGGAATCATTTTTTGAATGAGCAAAAAATTAGCCCTAGCAATTCTCTTATCAGGAAATGGTACAAATTTTCAAGCAATAGTTGATAGCATTGAAAATGGTCGTTTAAAGGCTGCTATAAAAATTGTTATTTCAAATAACAAGGATGCTTATGGTTTAAAAAGAGCAAAAAAACACAATATAAAAAATTTGTGTTTAGATCATAAAGATTTTGAGGACCGTAAATCATATGATCAGAAACTTAAAGAAGTAATAAAGAAAGAAAGTGTAGATTTTATAATTCTTGCAGGTTTTATGAGGATATTAGGGTCGGATTTTGTAAAGAACTTCCCTAACAAAATAATAAACATTCACCCTTCTCTTTTACCAAAATATCCCGGTCTAAATACTCATAAAAAAGTTCTTGAAAACAAAGATAAAGAACATGGGGTTACGGTTCACCTCGTTGATGAGGGGCTAGATAGTGGTCCAATAATTGGCTACGCAAAAGTTAAAGTGGATGTTAAAGAAAAAGAAAAAGATCTTATAAATAAAATTCATAAAATAGAACATTTTATTTATCCAGAAATATTAACTGAACTTCAGGAAGGTAAAATATCCATCATCAATAACAAAATAAAAATAGATGATGTCTATCATAAAAATGGTAAAGAATATTTTATTTAAAGTGCTGTTTTGTTTTTTTTGTAATCAAATATTCTTATTTGATCTAAATCCTTATGAAAATTATTATTCATCAAAACCAACTGGATCGGTAAAAGAAACATTAGAGAAAATATCTGAAAATAGTTGGAAGATTTCGTCCTCTGGTAAACATCCCCTTTTCACCATAAAACAAGAATCTATTTTTAGTATAGACAATGGAAATGTTATTTTGGAATCTGGATTTAGAAAGCTAGATATTTTAGGAGGACTAAGAAAGGATCATCAGAACTATAAAGTTGAAAAAGAAGGTGATCAAAAAATTATTGTTTATTCTTTCGGTAAAAAGAGAGGCTCAATTGAAATTAAAGAAAATTTTTACGACAACCTAACTCTTCAGATTCAAATTAAAATGAATTATCTTAAAAAGGACGAGTTTAAAATAAATTATTTCGATAAGGGAAAAATTAAAATAAAGTCTTTTTTGAACAAAAAAGAAGAAATTATTTATAAATCAAAACCTGTTGAAGTATTTGAGTTTACTGAACAAAGAGAAGATAAAAGATACTTTAAATTTTTGATACAGAATGATTCTGACAAAGAAACAATAAAGGTTTTCCAGGGCGGAAGAGGATTTAATGTTGATTGGGAATTAGATTGATTCAAGCTTTAGGAAGAGTTACTCCTTTTTGACCTTGGTATTTCCCTCCTCTGTCTTTATAACTTACCTCACAAACTTCATCTGATTGAAAAAATAACATTTGAGCTACGCCCTCATTTGCATAAATTTTTGCTGGAAGACTGGTTGTATTGGAAAATTCTAAGGTTACGTGCCCTTCCCATTCTGGTTCAAGAGGAGTTACATTCACAATGATTCCACACCTTGCGTAGGTTGATTTACCGAGACAAATTGTAAGAACGTCTCTTGGAATTTTGAAATACTCAATTGTTCTTGCTAAAGCAAAAGAATTTGGAGGAATTACGCACTCATCTTGAATAACATCAATAAAGCTAGAACTATCAAATTTTTTTGGATCAACTGTTGCTGAATGGATATTTGTGAATACTTTAAATTCATTTGCACACCTTACGTCATAGCCATAGCTGGAAAGCCCATAGGAAATTAATTTTTCATTATTTTCTTCATTAGTTTTTACTTGGTTAGGTTGGAAAGGAGAAATCATGTCATTTTCTAAAGACATCTTTTTTATCCAATTATCTGATTTGATAGACATGGTTTTATTTTAATTCAGTTCTAAAGGAAATTGCTCTTCTAAGAGTATTATTATCAACATAGTTTAGGTCTCCACCTGCCGGAACTCCTTGTGCGATTCTTGTAACAGTCACATCTTTCTTTTTTAATTTTTCCAATAAAAAATAAGCAGTAGCCTCGCCTTCTAATGTTGAATTCAATGCAAGAATGACCTCTTTTGAATTGAATTCTTCTATGAGATCTAATAATTTTTCTATTCTTAGTTCTTCTGCTCCAATATTATCGATTGGGGAAAGAAGGCCGTTAAGAACAAAATACCTACCATCGAATTCAGATGTTTCTTCAATTGAGTAAAGATCTGAAGTTGATTCAACAACACATATTGAATTGTTATTTCTATTCGCTGAGTTACAAATTTCACAAAGCTCTTGATCATTTAAAACATAACATTTTTGGCATAATTGAATATTTAAAATTGCATCTTCGATAGATTTGGCAAGCAATAAACCAATTTCTTTATTTGAACTCAATAATGAAAGAGCCATTCTTTTAGCTGATTTTGGACCAATTCCAGGAAGGGATTTTAATGAATCAATTAATTCAGAAATTTTAGGACTAAGTTTCATTTTTTTTATTAAATTTTACAGATTCAACTTTAAGTCCACCCATGATTTCATTGAAGTTTTTATCTTTTTCCATGGTTTTTTTAATATTTTTTCTAATTCCTTTATCTTTATTTTTTTTCTCATATTCCGGGGTAAGTTTTGAATCAACTTCATCGTCATAGATGAAAACCAATTCCATTTTTAGATAATCTTCAAAGCTTTTTTCAATATCTTTTTTTTGATCTTCATTAAGTATAGAAAGAACGTTTTTTGGAAAAGATAGTTTTAAATTATTTTCTTGTTGAATAACACTTGCTTGCTTAAGTAGATTTTTCGATATGCCATTTAGATTTAAATCAGAGAATATTCTTGGCCACTCTATTTCAGAGTTATCTTGTTTTTTAATTTTTAAAGAATTTTTTTTTTGATTTTCAGGAGAAAAGGCAATCATTTTCAATAAAGTCATTTTCAGTATTGAAAACGAATCGTAGCCCAAACTAAAGTGCTTTAAATTGGAAAGTCCTAACTGATAAAGGAACTGCAGTTTAGCAGGGTCGGTTTTTAAAAAGTCATTGATATTATTTTTGGATCCTTTTTTTTCAAACTGACTAATTGCAATGTCTTGTATTAAATCCATTAAAGACTTTAATAAAAATTCATGATCTTCGTATTCTCCATAATTTTCAAGAATTGATAGAACCTCTGTTACATCTTCATCTAAAATTGATTTCAAAAGATTCTCAATTATTTCAGGTTCTGGAATTCCCAAAACATCTCTCACTTCTTTCTCTTTAAGGTTTCTATTACAAAAGGATATTACTTTTTCAGATATAGATAGAGCATCTCTAATACTTCCTTGTGCAGCTTCTGCAATAAGCTTCAAAGAATTTTCATCGTATTTTATTTTTTCTTTTGAAAAAATTTCTCCCAATTGATTTGAAATAACTTTTACAGAGACAGAACTTAAATTTATTTGGAGGCATCTAGAAATTATTGTGGGCAAAATCTTTTTATATTCTGTGGTTGCAAACATAAATATGACATGGGGAGGCGGTTCTTCTAAGTTTTTCAGCAAAGCATTAAAACTTTCAGGAGTCAGCATATGTACTTCATCAATCAAATAGATTTTATACTTTGATGACGAAGGCAAATAAGAAATAGTTTCTAAAAGATTTTTAGTATCTTCGATACCTCTTCTGGATGCCGCGTCAATCTCAATAAAGTCAATTGCAGCTCCTTCATTTATTGATGTACATGATTCACAAGCATTACAAGGTTCTGTGTCATTAATTAATTCAGAACAATTAAGTGCTTTGGCTAGGATTCTGGCAATAGATGTTTTTCCGATACCTCGGGTACCTGTAAATAAATATGCGTGGTGAATGTTTTTTGAAGAAACGGAATTTTTTAAAGCTACAACAGCATGATCTTGACCAACAACTTCTGAAAAATTGGATGGTCTCCATTTTCTTGCTAATACTAAATAACTCATTATTTAAATAATTTGTTTATTTGATCAAATTCAAAACCTCTTTGTAAGAGAAATTTTTTTGCACGGGAAATATCTTCTTCAGCAAAATCGTTATCAACTATAAATTTTTTTCTAAACTCTTTTTTAATAATCTCCATCCAGTTTATTTCATCAGAATACACTATCTTGCTTATGAGGTTTTCACTTATTCCTCTGGATTTAAGTTCGTAAGAAATTTTTTCAGGACCAAAACCTTTTACACTTCTTGACCTAGTATAGGATTCAGCAAATCTCTCATCTGACTGCAGATTTTCTTCTTTTAGCCGTGTTAACTCTTCAAAAAGCTTTTCTTCTGAATCTACCCTATCCTTTAATTTATTGATTAATTCTTTAAAGGAATGTTCTCTCCTGGATAAAAGATCTAGTATCTTAAATCTAATCTTATCTTCTGTGATAAATGTTTTTTTAAATCCCAAGCGCCTTATAAACTAATTTTTCTACCTTATTATTTATCCTTGGACTTCCCAAAACCTGTGACATGTTCACAAAAACCAAATCATTTTCAGGATCTACCCAAAACAAAGTTCTAGCAGCACCTCCCCAAAAATAAGAATTATCTCCTCTTTTCATTCTCATTTTTTTTGAATTTAGAGCAACTCCAACAGTAACTCCAAAACCAAAGGCATCGAACTTGTAAGGTTTAGCTTTTTTTTCTACTTGATTTGAAGTCATTACTTCCACAGTTTCTGGATTTAAAATCCTCTTTCCATTAAAAGAACCTTTGTTCAAAAGCATTGTTGCAAATTTGAGATAATCATTAGCAGTAGATACCAATCCAGATCCACCATCTTCTATGGAGGCACCCTGAAAAAAGAAACTATCTTCTTTAGGATCAAGAAGTATTAATTTATTTTTTTGGCTTGCTATTGAATCTGGAACATCTACGCCATATTCTTTAAAACCTTTTTTGTGGGCATATAAATCAATCATCCTTGCTTGCTTAGAACTAGGAACCTCAAAAAATGTATCCTTCATTTCTAAAGGGTCAAAAATATTTTTCTTAAGAAAATCTCCAAAAGATTGATTAGATACCCTTTCAATAATGCATCCCAGAATGTCCATGCCTATAGAATAAGTCCATTTTTCTCCTGGTTGATGAACCAGAGGTAATGTGGCGACCTTCTCAGAAAAAGTACAAATATCTGGGTAACTTTTTTTGGCAGGTCTTTCTAAAGAAACGTTATCCAAAAAGTAATAGGGATAAATTTTTTCTTGGTCATAAATTTCTTTTATTTTTCCTTTATCAATGAATGAATACGTTAACCCAGAAGAATGAGTTGCTAAATCCAACAAAGTTATAGGTCTGTCTAGATTTTCTAATTGTTTAGATTTTTTATTAAAAACTTTAGTATTTTTGAACTCAGGGATATATTTCTCTACAGGATCTGAAAGAGATACTTTTCCTTGTTCAACTAAAACCATCAATGCAGCACCAGTAATGGGCTTTGTCATGGAGTAAATTCTAAAAAGAGAATCTTCATTCAAAGGAACTTGTTCTTCAATATCAGAAAAACCTCTTGTGTCAGAAAAAATAATTTCTCCATTTTGATAAATTAAAGTTACAAATCCAGGATAGTTACCTTTATTTATCTCTTTATTTAAATATTTGGTGTATCCGGAGAAGTCATAATCTGCAGAAAAACTAAAAATTGAGAAAAATAAAAGACTTAAGTAAAAATATTTTTTCAAAGTTGAACCTCAGTTAATCGATGGTGTAAGTATTAAATAATAAACTATTTGCGGAGTAATTTTCATATTCTTCACAAGCATTATCCAGTCCATTCTTCTTTATAAGATTAAGATCATTCATGACGAAATTTGTTTCCAAGTAAATCAAAAAATTAAAATCTATCATGTTGAAATCAGGAGTAAGAACCACTTGATTATAGGGTTTATCCATAAATGTGGAATTTCTCCTTATCTCAGATATTAAGTAATCCAAATCAAATCCATCTTTTAGTTGACAAAATCCTACATAAGTCTGATCACCATCTAAAAAGTCATAATTATTCGTAATTTTAGTTTCATAAAATGTCTGTTTTTGAGTATCACAGATAATTATTTCATCTTTGCTACTCAACCAATTTTTGTGAATTTCAGAGTTTTCTGCGAACTCATAAAACGCTTTCTTTTCCAATTCATTTTCAAAAATATCTAACCAAGAAAAATCATATTTTTTTTGCTTGAAAGATGGATCCAAGTATTTGGTTTCTTTGTAAAGTCCATGTTGATCCTTGAGATTTTTTAAAAATCCTAAATAAGATATTAATTCATTATTTAGATCTTGAGCTTTAAAACCATCCTTATAGCTACACCATGAAAATTCATAAATTTTTTTGTCTTGTATTGAAATATTTTCATTGTGTTGAGAACAGCCAGAAAGGATCAATAAAAACAAACAAAAAACTACTATCGACTTCATGAAATATTTAGAGAAAAATCTATAGATTCAATATTTTTTGTAAGATCTCCTAGTGAAATATAATGGATAGGAAGGTCTTTATATTTTTTAATGTCCTCGGGCTTCTTTATTCCTGAAACTTCAATCAAACATTTATTGTCAATTAGAGAAATTGCTTTTTTTATTTCACTAAGATTTAAATTATCCAGTAATAAAATATCCGGTTTGCTCTTCAATGCTGCTTTAATTTGAGAAAGCTTATCGATCTCAATCTCTAAAAAATCACCCTTTTTTAAAAATTTAATGTTTTTTATTTTATTAACACCGCCAAAAGCTTTTAGGTGATTATCTTTAAGCATAATTGCATCAAAAAGGCCGAATCTATGATTTTTTGCTCCTCCAACAAAGGTTGAATACTTTTGTTCGTATCTAAGTCCGGGAAGAGTCTTTCTGGTATCTAATAATTCTATATTGCTGTTTTTAAGGAGTTTTGAATATTTATTTGTTTTGGTAGATATTCCAGACATCATTTGTAAAAAATTTAAAGCTGTTCTCTCTCCAGAAAGAATTGATTGTGAGCTAGCACTTATTTCGGCAATTTTATTATCTTTTTTAAAAGCCTCTCCTTCAGTTACGCTCCATTTTATTTTTGCTTTCTTATCAATTTGCTTGAAGGATTCTTCGAACCATAGACTACCGCTTAAAATTCCATTTTCCCTAGATATTAGGGACGCTTTAAAAATATTCTTTGGATTGATGTTTTTTGCTTTTAAAGAAAGATCGCTTTTATAGCCATCTTCAAGTAAAGCTCTCTTTACACTTTCACTGACTATGCTTTTTTTTAATTTCAATTTATTTAAAGTTGATCATGCGATTAAGAGAAATCTGGGCTTTTTTTACAATTTCGTTATCTACATTAATTTCGTCTCCTTGGTCGGAGACTGCATTTAATAAATTTTCAAGAGAGTTCATGCCCATCCAAGGACACCTTGAACAACTATTACATGTTGCACCGTCTCCTGCGGTTGGAGCTTCAAAAAATTCTTTATCTGGATTATTTTTCATTAGTTGATAAAAAATTCCTTTGTCCGTTGCGACTATAAATTTTTTCGAAGACGAATTGTTAGCATAGTCTATTATTTGAGATGTTGAGCCAACACAGTCTGCTAAATCTATTACGTCATGAGGTGATTCTGGATGAACTAAAACCTCAGCATCTTGATGCAGTTTCATAAGAGATTTGAGACCTTCATATTTAAATTCTTCATGAACAACGCAAGCTCCATCCCATAAAACCATATCGGCTTTGGTTTTTTGTTGAATATATCTTCCTAAATGTTTATCTGGACCCCAAATAATTTTTTTTCCTTCGGAATCGAGATAATCGACGACATCTAAAGCAATGCTAGAAGTAACAACCCAATCTGAAATAGCTTTAACTTCAGCCGAGGTATTTGCATAAACGACTATTTCTCTATCAGGATAGTCTTCACAAAATTTCTTAAACTCATTAGCAGGACATCCCAAGTCTAAAGAGCAAGTTGCCTCTAAGGTAGGCATGTAAACCTGTTTTTCTGGACTTAAAATTTTAGCTGTCTCTCCCATAAACTTTACACCTGAAACTACCAGAGTATTTGATTTGGATTCTTTTCCAAACTTAGCCATTTGCAAGGAATCAGAAACACACCCGTTGAGTTCTTCGGTAATTTTTTGAATTTTTTTGTCTGTGTAATAGTGAGAAATAAGGGATATATTATTCTCTATCACTTTATCTTTAATTTTTTTTACTAATTCAAGTTCTTCTGCAGTAATTCTATCTTCGGCATAAAGCTTTCTTTTATGCGAAGCCAATAAATTCTCAGGAACTAGTTCAATAGAAGAAGATTTCATAAGTTTTAAAAATATATTGTGAATTCTAATGAATATAAGCAATATATTGAAATAATAATGATTACTGAACTAGAAAATAGTTTCTTATATTTTTGTCAAACTGATGAAGAAGAAAACTATTTCAAAAATGCTCTAATTTACTTATGTAAAAATGATGAAGAAGGTTCGTTTGGAATTATTATAAATAAGAAGGTAAAAATTAATTTAAAAGATTTTGCCTTACAACCCGACAAAGAGCTAGAAGCGATTCTGAATGACGATAAAGTATTTTTGGGAGGTCCTGTTACCCCTTTTTCACCATTTGTACTTCATAGTTTAGAAAAAAAATATGATGAAACTCATGCAATTACTCCTGAAATTGGAGTGTCATCAAAACCAGATATAATCCAATCAATTCTTAATAAAAATTTTCCTAATAAATTTATAGTTTCGTTTGGATATACAGGCTGGAGTTCTGGTCAACTTGAAAAAGAAATACAACAAGGTTCTTGGGTAATAATTCCTGCTAATGAGCAAATAATCTTTTCAACTAAGAGTGATAAAAAGATTGAAGAGGCAAGTAAACTTGCAGGCTTTAATCTTAATTTAGTAAGTAGTAATTATGGCAAGGCTTAGAAATTATCCAATACTGTTATTTCTATCGTTAATTCTTTTGAGCACTGAAGCTATATCAGAAAACAAGTATTTTGCCTCGAATTCGTCTTTCGAAGTAATCCCTGAAAGAAATGTTATTTCTAATGAAAGTGAAATCTTCTTAGTTGTAAGATTCAATTTAGATAAAGATTGGCATACCTATTGGATCAATCCTGGAGATTCAGGAGATCCTGCATCTTTCAATTGGGGCCTTCCTGAAGGATTTAATATTTCTGAGCCAATTTGGCCTACTCCGGAACTGATACCTTATCCTCCTCTAACTACTTTTGGTTATACAAATGAGTTAAAGCTTCTCTTCAAACTGTCTCTTCCCATGCAATTTGATCCAATCAATAAATTTTCTGTGGCATCAAAATGGTTAGTTTGTGCAGATGTTTGTATACCTCAAGAAGGAAAAGTGAACTTTATACTTTCCAAAGGAAGCAGTAATGATTTTTCAATTCAAAACATTTTAATTAGCGAAGTTCGATCGAGTATTCCGAAAACGTTAAAGCAAAAAGTAATCTCTAAAATCGAAAGTGGAATACTTACCCTAAATCTTAGTGATATTGGTTCTGATATAAAAGATGCTTATTTCTTTCCCTTTGAAGAAAATGTAATTGATTACTCATTCAATCAAAAATTAGAAAAAAACTTTGACGAAATTAAGCTAAATATCAATCTTCTTAAAAGAAATAAAGCTGAAAATTTGTCAGGTGGCGTTTTAAAAACAAATATGGGTGATTATGAAATTGAATTAGCTTCTGATGTTACCGCTACTGAATCAACTTTAAATCCAGAATTCATCTCTCTTTCAGCTGCAATTTTATTTTCTTTGATTGGTGGTCTTTTACTAAATTTAATGCCATGCGTTTTTCCTGTAATCTCTTTGAAAATTCTAAATTTTATCAATCACTCTGAAAATAAAGCCCAAACTTCACTACATGGTTTTGCTTTTTCGTCTGGATCAATCTTAATGTTCGTTTTAATTGGCCTTTCTGTTGTTCTTTTAAAAGGATTAGGTATGGATATTGGATGGGGATATCAACTCCAGTCGCCTCTGGTTGTAAGTTTATTGATTTTCCTCTTCATTTTCTTAGCTGGATTCTTTTTATTGAATGTTAATTTCTTAAATTCTTTACTTAGTATAGGTTCCTCTGGAATTAGCACTCCTAGCTATATGAATTCTTTTGGTACAGGCTTTCTAGCAGTGATTGTTGCTACCCCTTGTACTGCACCATTTATGGGCTCTGCGCTAGGTTTTGCTATCCTCCAACCAGGCTTTTCATCTTTTTTAATTTTTCTTTCTTTGGGCATTGGATTTGCTTTGCCATATATTCTTTTGTCAATTTTTCCGAGTATGCTGTCCTTACTTCCAAGACCTGGAACTTGGATGGAAACTTTTAAGCAGTTTATGGCCTTTCCTATGATTCTAACTGCTTTGTGGTTGGTATGGGTCTTAAGTAGCCAGATTGATTCTTTTCAGCTTGTCTTAGTACTTTTAGGGATTTCTTTAATTGTATTTTTTTATTGGTTAAACCAACTCAAAATATCTTCTAAGATAGGATTGCAATTTAGGAATGTTATTTACCTAGCAGTCATAGTTTCCTTATTCTTTACATTACCAACACAAAAAGCTTCTCTTCAGCAAGATAATAATATTTTTAGTGATGAAGAGTTGGCTAAGAGGTTAGCAAAAGGTCCGGTTTTTTTAAATTTTACAGCTGATTGGTGCATTACTTGTAAAGTAAATGAGAGAGTTGCTCTAAAGACTGAAGAAACTCTAAAATTTTTTGAGAAAAAAAATATTTTTTACTTAGAGGCAGATTGGACAAATAAAAATGAATTAATTGCAAAAAAACTTGCTAGTTTTGGGAGATCAAGCATTCCGCTTTATATTTATTATCCAGATGAAGAAAGCATACCAATTATATTGCCGGAAATCTTAACCGAATCAGTAATTAAAGATTACTTAAATTAATTTAGGCGACTATATATTCCTGCCAGTCGGTTTCAATTTTTTTAATTCCTATAGATTCTTGACCTTTTATTAGATCTCTCAAAGAAGGAGTTTTAACTTCTGGAGAAGGATCAATTATTTTATCTGCTTTTGATAAATTACAAGATTTACAGCAGGTAGTTACATTTAACCAATTAGTTTCTCCACCCTTACTTTTTGGAATTATATGATCAATAGTTAAATCTTTTTTTTCGAAAACATTTTTGCAGTATTGGCAAGTAAACATGTCTCTCAAAAATACATTAGATCTCGAAAACTTAACTTTTTTTGAAAACTTGTAATACTTTCTTAGCATGACAATACTCGGTACTTTGAAAGATTGCGATGGCGATCTTACTTCCCAATCATCGTGCTCTTTGATAACAATAACGTTTCTAGTAAATACTAATTTGACAGCAGTTTTCCAATCTACTGCCGATAAAGGAAAATAACTCAGAGGTTTTCCGTTTCCATTAAGTATCAAACAATCGCTAGACATGGATTAATCATACAAGAATTTTTAAGAATTATTAATTCCATAAAATAAATAATTTAATGCTAGAATGGCTCGCCATGGAGTTCTTAGGAAGCCATATTCTCTCCATAGATCAGTTTGAAAGAACTGACATAGAAAAAATATTTACAACCTCTGACGCTCTAGTTCCTTACGCAAAAAGAGAAAGAATTACTCGTGTACTTCAAGGTGCAATTCTTTCAAATATGTTTTTTGAACCCAGTACAAGAACCAGAATAAGCTTTGGAAGTGCATTTAATATTTTAGGAGGAGAAGTTAGAGAGACTACAGGAATAGAAGCAACTTCATTAGCAAAAGGTGAATCCCTTTATGATACCTCAAGAGTTTTAAGTGGCTACAGCGACATAATTGTCATGCGTCATCATGAGGCGGGGTCAGTTGATGAATTTGCAGAAGCTTCACGGGTTCCTATCATAAATGGAGGCGATGGTGACAATGAGCATCCTAGTCAGGCTTTATTGGACCTTTACACAATAAAAAAAGAGCTGGAATCAAAGAATAAATCAATTGATGGTTTGAGAATTGCTCTGATAGGTGATCTAAAATACGGAAGAGCTGTACATTCTTTATGCAAGGTTCTCTGCCTATATAAAGATGTAACCATAAACTTAATCTCTCCTAAAAAGTTAAAACTTCCATCCTCTATAAAAGAAACTTTTGAAGAATCATCTGTAAGTTTTTTTGAAACAGATGACATCACAAAAGGTATTTCTGATGTGGATATTATTTATATGACTCGAATTCAAGAGGAAAGGTTTTCCAGTAAATCTGAGTCTGGAAAGTACAAAGGACTCATGTCTTTAAACCAAGAAATTTATACAAAAAACTGTGAACCCAATACCATTATCATGCATCCTCTTCCCCGCGATTCTCGTCCAGACGCAAACGAATTAGATCCTGATCTCAATCAAAATCCTAATCTGGCTATTTACAGACAAACCGACAATGGTCTTTTAATTAGAATGGCGCTTTTTTCTCTAGTCTTGGGAGTTCAAAACAAAATAGAAGAATCTACTGCCAATGTAGCTTGGTTTTCCAATAAATAAGTTTTAATTAACCGCTAAAATATCTTGTAAGTTGGTCGTATATCGAGGAGATTGTAATTCTCTTTTCATTGACCATTCTTTTTTAATTCCTTGTGCAAGAAAACTCACGGGTCCTAAATTACTTTGATTAATCTGATCGACTAAGCTCATCATCTTGAAGTCTCTGGTATTTCTATCTTTTTGTTTAAACAAGTCTAGTTGATATACAGTTTCATCAAAAAAATCACTCAACATAATGCCAGCTTTATTGTAGTTAAAGTCTTTTCGATATAAGTCCTTTAGTAGAAGTTTTGCAGACTTAATCAAGTCTCTTGTATCGTTAGTTGGATATAAAAGAGAAGTTGATCTAATTTCTCTATGCTGGACATCTTGTCTTCTAAAAGGATTGGTTCTAATGAAGACAGAAATGATCTTACAAGCCTTTCCTTCTTTTCTTAATTTTTCAGCTGCTCGGGCTGCATAATCACTGACTGCTTCCTCTAAAAAATCTAATTCTGTGACGCGTTTGCCAAAAGTCCGACTGACTACTATTTGTTTTTTTGGTGCAGGCGCATTATCCAAGGGAATACAAGTCTCTCCTCTTAACTCTCTAATAGTATTAACCAACATAATGCTAAATTGTTTTCGTACCTGTCCTATATCCATTTGGCTTAAGCTAAATGCGGTTGAAACTCTTTGGGAAAGAAGGTGCTTATTCAATCTCCGCCCTACTCCCCATATTTCATTTACCGGCATTAGCTTCATGAGTTTTGTTCTTTTATGTAATGCAGTGACGTCTAGCACTCCTTGAGTAGTTGGATAACGCTTAGCCCCATAACTTGCAACCTTGGCTAAGGTCTTGGTGGGGCCTATACCGACACGAACTGGCATCCCGGTATACTGCATAATTTGTTTCTGACAGACTCTACCGAACTCTTCTAAGTCCATATAATTAGCTATACCAGTTAAATCAAGAAATGCTTCATCAATACTATAAATTTCTACTTTAGGAGCAAGCTCTTCTAAAATACTCATGATTCGAGATGAAATATCGCCATACAGCTCATAATTAGATGAGAATGCAATTCCACCTTTTTGTTTGAATGTCTTTTCGATTTTAAACCAAGGATCACACATCTTGATTCCAAGATTTTTTGCTTCCTTAGTTAAGGCAACGACGCAACCATCATTATTTGATAAAACAACTACTGGTTTTGTTCTAAGATCTGGTCTAAAAACTCTTTCGCATGAAGCGTAAAAACTATTACAGTCTACTAAAGCAAACATCTTAAAACTGATTTATTGCCGCAGTAACAACTCCCATTATGTCTAGTTCCTCTCCGTTCTTTAAAAAAATTGGCGGGTATTTAATATTCTCTGATAGTAAACCCACCTTAGGTGTTAATTGAAGACGCTTACAAGCATAAGCGCCATCGATGGAAGCGATAACGATGTCACCATGTTTGGGCTCTAGACTCCTATCAACTATAAGTATTGCGCCATTATTGATTCCTGCATTTAACATGGAATCTCCATTTGCTCTCACGAGATAAGTAGCAGCTGGAGCTTTTATTAAGAGTTGATGTAAGTCAATTGATTTTTCTATGTAGTCATCTGCAGGACTTGGCCAGCCTACTTGAACGTACTCAGAAAACAAAGGCGTTTCTGAGTTTCTGTCAGAGTCTGCAATCTGCCCTAAATGTTTTAAATTCATAAATATTAAGGTTGAATAATTAATACTGTATATATATACAGTATATTTGTATTAGGAGAAAATGCAACTGGAATTTTATTAGATAATTTTAGCTACCTTGACTGCGAAAGCCGAGCCACCGCCTACTATTTTGGTCCAGATATTAATAAAAATACCCGGGGTTAAATTTTTCTTTTCAGCTGATTCAAGTTTGTGATCAATTTCATCGTCCTGACATGACTGAAGAAGATCTATTAGCTCTTGATTAGGATTTGGCTGAGCTCGAAGATATTTGAGTTGTTCTTCGTAGTGCTCTTCTACAAAAGCTTCAACAGCTTCTATAGTAGCAAAGACAATTTTTGGACCAAATAGCGTAGGAAGAAAACCGAGTAAAAAGCCAGCAACTTTCCACAACCAAACTAATTTGCTTCTGTCTTTTTTTGGAAGCACTCCTTCAATCTTTTGAAGATGAGATTCTTCAGTTGCTAAATGCCTTTTAGAAAAATTAACTAATTCAGGATCCTTAGCAATTTTAAGAATCCCTTTGTAAATATAAACAGCTCCTACTTCGCCAGCATGATCTGATCTCAGAAAGCCTTTTAATAGATTATCCATTAGAGGAAAATACCTACAAACTTAGTTATAAAAAAATATCTTTTAAGCAACTTTAGTTTTTTTATATTCCCTGTAGTTATTAACTATTCCAATGTAGTTGATATAAGCCCAGATTGGCATGAATGCCAATAGCCACCAAAGTTCAGTAACAATTAACAAATAAACTCCTGGAATAAAACCAACAGTACCAACAATAAAACCGTAAAAACGGGTTTTTGCATTAAGACTTGTAAGCAAGTAAACACAGATGAATGCAAAAATTTGATCAAAAATTTGTGCAGAATTGAAAATATTAAATTCAAGCATTTTTACCTCAGAAACTTGGTAGACACGCCCGGATTCGAACCGGGGACCCCTACCATGTCAAGGTAGTACTCTAACCAACTGAGCTACGTGTCTAAATTCGGAACGAATTCTAACACAGTCGCATTGATACAATACCTTGGTTTACCATTTGGACCATCATTGAATACGTGTCCTAGGTGAATGCCTGATGATTTAGATCTTATCTCAACACGAACCATGCCATAACTGTAATCCATATGTTCAGTTACAGAATCCTCAATCGCTTCAGTAAAAGAAAGCCATCCTGTTTTGGAATTAAATCTGTGTTTGGTGTCAAAAAGAGGAGCTCCACTTAATTTGTCAACAAATACTCCTTCAGGAGTATTTTTAAATAATTCATATTCTTTGCAATACGTAGGATCCGTACCTTGATTGAACGCTACGTTGTAAGCTTCGGTTTTGCCAAGTTTAAATTTCCCTAGAAACTCATAAAATTTATCTTTAGCAAGGTATCCTTGGTGGGCAGAAATTTCTTGACCGTTTTCTAAAAAATAGATTGTGGGTGTAGCCCAGGTAGGTGTTTTTAAATCTAAGCCATCTAGTTCATTTGATTTTCGAAAAAATAACTCAATGGAGCCTTCATAGCTATTTAAGACTTCTTTCCTTAATTTGAAGCAATAAGGACAATCTTCAGCATCAAGAACAAGTATTTTTTTTCCGGATGTTAAATCTTTGTTATCTACAAGATCTACAGTTTCTTTAGAAAAAATAATTCCTGTTGAATTATCTGGGCAATACCCATTAGGATTTTTTACTAAATAATCTTGATGATAATCTTCTGCCAAATAAAAATTTGTATACTTTTTAATGTCTGTTGAAATTGGTCCATAACCTTTTTTACTTAATAAATTCTGATAATTTTTTTTTACTTCTTCAGAGATATTTATTTCCTCAATCGTATTAGCGAGAATCAAGGAGCGATATTGAGTCCCTATGTCGTTTCCTTGTCTGTTAATTTGTGTTGGGTCATGCATTTCAAAGAAAATCTTTACAAGACTTTCGAAGTCAGTTTGATTGCTGTTATAAGTTACTCTAACTACTTCAGCAAAATTATTTGGGTTGAACCTATTTTCTCTTTTGATTATTTCTTTATAAACAGGCTTAATATTTTTTCCATCAGCATAGCCTGACTCAACATTTACAACTCCATAACTTTCCTGAAATTTTTTTTCAACGCTCCAAAAACAACCCGCCCCAAAAATGATTTTTTTCAGGTGATTTGTTGAGTTCTCCGCAAACAAGTTTGTATTTAAAAAAGAGATACAAAATAAACTAAAAGTAAATTTATAAGAAAATGATGATATTTTGTTCATATATAAATATTATCCCATTAGATGAAAATAATTCTTTTTATTGTTATAACCATAATAATTTTTTTTTCTTGGTTTTTTCTTGATACCACATCATCTTCGAATTCTCTCGAGACGACTGAGAATGCATACATTTCAGAGGAAGAGACGTCTTCTAAAATAACCGATTTGACTTCTTTGAGCTCAAGAATATCAAAAAAAAATATCTATCTTGATCTAGAAGGTATTGATAGTAATGAATACTTCTCTCCGGTCAAAAATTTATTAGCTTTCAAACAAGTTACTAATTTTGAAGAATCTTTTATCGACATAATTCCTGGAGATATTCTAAATATAAATTTATTTGGAAATAATTTTCAAAAAGAAATTAAAACGGTTAATAAATCCAACTCAAATAAAATTATTAGAACAAAGTCGCTCGATAACGAAAATGAGTCTTTTTTGGTTATAGGTAACGAGCTAGCTTTTGGAAAGTTTCATATCGATGGAAAAGTTTTTTTGCTTAACAAAAATGAAAACCTTACATATATTACAAATACTTCTGAAGCAGATTTAGAAATCCCTCAATTCAGTGAAGAAGATTATTCTTTAGAAAAGAAATAGTTCGCTTAATCAGGTATGCCATCTGAATTGGAATCTACAGATGCAGTTGGATCTAATTTAAATGCATCGGAGTTATCTAAAACTCCATCATTATCATCGTCATCGTCCAATTTGTTATCTATTCCATCGCCATCGGAGTCTGTACTTTCCAATTTCCATATCCTTCCTAAGTGATCGCGATACTGAATGATTCCCATCTCTGAATTTAACCAGAATATGGTATGCATTAAATATGGAGTGTCACTATATGGGCTATTATTATTATCCCAGAGAGTAAAAACATATTTTATGGTGCTGAAACTTCCATAGGGAACGCTTATATTTTCACTTTTTATGAAGTGATTGAAATGAAAAACATCGTTATAAACGGGAGGGTCTCCATAGTGTGCGTTACTGCAATCTCTTGCTAAATAATTTCCTATGCTTTGAAACGAATCGAAGAAAACACACAAATTGTTGTTGTTATAAAGAGTGTATTCATCTTGATTGGAAAACTTATAACCCGCCTCATAGTCAGTTCGATTTATAAAGTATTTATTATCCTTTTCATAAAAATGATAAGCCATCTTAGGATTTCCATTAGAAGAATTTTCCCATTTAAAACTTTTATAAGTCTGACCGTTTATGTCGACATCGGAAAACTCAGTAACTTGGAAAATTCTTGTAGAACCAGCATTTGAAAAAGTAGAAATGCCTCCCGAAATCTTTGGAAAGAAGTTTTTTATGTTGATTTTATTAGAAGTATTTGAATTATCTAAGGAACTAGCTGGCAGAATACTAGAAAATCTTGTTCCTAAGTTGTTATACCACTTGGTATTGTCGCTAACATTTACTACACCACAAGCTAGGCCGTTTTTACATGACGCGTTTGGATTTGAAAAATAATCGGGCGAGATATTGTTGTAACTCATAACAGTTCCCCAGTCGAAACTATCTGTGAAGTCTCCGTCGGTATTTCCATCAACACGATGGCCATAGGCATAAGACTGTCCAGTTTCTCCTGGCCAATGTCCTGATCCTAAATTGTGTCCTAATTCATGGGCAAAGACTTTATCGGGAAAACATGGATTACATCCTGGTTCTGACCAATTGGGATCAACGGACCATGCTGATAAGTATCCATGGGCTGCATCCCAATCGGTTAAATTATCTATTGTTAAATCAATTGAAGCTGTTCCTCCAGTCAGTCCTTTTGATGAATCCCATCTTGAAACAAGAATAAAATAATCAGCTCCATACATGATTTGATCTTTTTTAATTTTTTCTCTACCAAGAAGAGAAGAAAAAATTGTATTCCCTGATTGGTTACTTACATCAACATCGTAAGGCAATAGTTTTAGCAAATTAAATTGAACCTCTGACTGACTCCTTTTTAGAGCATTGTTTGCAGATTCAATAAGATATAAAACTCTGGTCTCAACTCCATTTTCTGAGGTATATTCAGATAACATATCAGGAGCGTAATAAACCAAAAGATCAACTTCATATAAAACATTAGAAATATTTATGACTAAATCTTTGCTGTCGTATAAAGCTCCATCACTCACTGAGACTGTCACTTCAAAAGAAAACTTGGTTTCATAATCTGGAGGATTTATAAAAGATAACTTACCTGAACTAGAAATACTAAAATAGGCAGAATCAGTTCCTGACAAACTGTAGCTAAGAGGATCACCATCAACATCACTGGCTACTATATCTACAACATTAATTTGATTTTCTGGAATTGTTATCTCAGTTGATGATATTGAAATGATTGGAGCATCAGGTAATGGTTGGACCGAGATATTTACAGATGCAGTGGAGCTTAAAGAGCCTTGTTCAAGAGTATATGAAAAGGAATCGTTACCATTGAAATTTGCATTTGGCTGATAAACCAAAATATTCAAATTATCCTTGCTTATCGTTCCATTGGCAGGCTGTGTAAATGAAATGTTATAACTTGATTGACTATCATAATCATCGTTTTCCAAAACGTTTATATTGAAAGTCTGATCTTCAAAAGAAGAAATCAAGTCAGAATTGGCTGTTATGGAAAAAGCTAAGTTTGATTCTGTTTGTCCAGATATCTCTGAAATGTAAGTGATTAGATCAAGACTATATCTGGAATAAATATTTTCTTGATCATTATTGGATGCAACTAAAACAAGATCATTAAAAAAAGTATTGGTAGCAAAATAAAATAAACCATGTGTAGCTACTAAGTTAGGCTTAACTTGTATCAAAGGTATGAAAGCTTTATACATATTTTTTACTTTCGTCTTAATTTCATTTTCCAAGGAAAGAGAAAATTTAAAATTTACATCGTCGACCAATGCATCTATGAAGGCTGAAGATTCTATATTTACCTCATTTTGAGAGCTTTGATAAATTGCTACCATTCGATCTAAGATTACTTGGAAAATTTCACTGCTATTGATTTCAGAAGTACTTAAATTATTGACTAATCTTGTAAAAGATAGTGAAAGAGAGGTGAGTTGATTGGCTCTTTCATAAACCTCAGCATACATAAATCCATCATTCAAACTAGCTACATGATCAACAGTATTAACGTTTAAGTTTTGATCCAAGCCCAGAAGGTCATTTATGGTTGTTGTTATTGGGTTGGATAGTTTATTTAAAGATTCTGAAAGAAAAAAATCTGCGGTTGTTAATGGCGAAATAATAAAATTCTGAGCAGTATTAGAAGATGCAAGTTCATCTATCTTGTAATTAATTAAAATCAAACCTTCTAAACTATTGTTTGTATCTAAATCAATGCCGCCAGAGGACTGAACTCTGTAGTCTGTGAGGCTTGTTGTTAAGCTAAATCTTCCTTGTAAGTTAGAAGACGTCTTTGTTTCTCCAATATTTGAAAAATCGTTTGTAGTTTCGATCCAAATATCAGCATTTCTGATGTATCCATCAACTACCAGACCATTAATTGATTTTGGTTGACTCACGAAAGAACCTTCACTTGGAGGAGTGGCAGAGCTATTACCTCCCCCACAAGAGGATAGGACTAAAGTAAAAAGAAGTATTTTTAAAAAACTTGAATCTAGCATGGCGCTAGCTTTTTGTTAGGACTTTTTATTTGAAAACTGAAGATTGCCGTCTTCCATTTTTCCAAATTTAACGTCAAACCAATCTTTGAGATAATCTTGGTAATTCACCCAAGGTTTTTTATTTCCTTGCTTGGCAAACTTATGGATAGACCTTTGAATGTATCCTGAGGACCAGTCTTCTAGCCAGTCTTTAGATTCTTCAACATCGGCTGGAATTTCGGGGCAGCATTTCTTAAAATTATTTTTGTCCATATGTTTAATTAAACGACAAACATATTCACTGGTAATGTCAGCCTTTAAAGTCCAAGAAGCATTAATATAACCAAAAGAATTTACAAAATTGGGTATACCGCTATACATCATGCTTTTGTAAGTCATAGTATCTGAAACCTTTACCATCGAATCATCAACTTTAACTTCTATTCCACCAAAGTTTTCAAGAACAATTCCAGTTGCAGTAATAATGACATCGGTTTTTAAAACTTCACCAGACTTAAGCTCAATACCTTCCTTAGTAAACTTTTCAATGTGATCAGTAACAATGGATACATCATCTTGTCTAATAGCTTCAAATAAATCACTATTTGGAACCAAACACATACGTTGTTCCCAAGGATTATAGGACGGAGTAAAGTGCTTTTGAATGTTGTAGTTTGGAAGTTCTTCTTTGACCCTATCCAGTAAAAATTCCTTAACCTTTTCGGGACGATTTCTGGCTCTTTTGTAAAGCCATTGTTGGAAAAGGACATTCCTAAGTCTTATGATGTTGTAAACAAGACGTCTCGGTAAAAACTTGTTCAGAAAAAGAGCTATCGCATCCTCATCTGGAGCAGAAGCATAATATGTAGGTGACCTTTGAAGCATTGTCACATGCTTTGCTTTTTTTGACATTGCTGGAACAATCGTCGCTGCGGTAGCGCCACTTCCAATCACGACAATATTTTTCCCCTCGTAATCAAAATCTTCTGGCCACTCCTGAGGGTGAATGATGTCGCCTTGAAATTCATCTCTTCCTTTAAATTCTGGCAAGTGTCCGCCCTTGTAGCTGTAATAACCTGCACACATATAAAGAAAAGAAGATTTAAAAAGCTTAGTTTCTCCAGTATTTTTATCCTCAACTTTTAAAGTCCAAAGATTTTCAGAAGAGGACCATTCGGCTTGATGCACATGATGTCTGTATCTTATTTTATCTGTGAGTTCATACTCTTGAATGGTTTCTTCTAGATATTCCATTATGGAGGAGCCATCCGCTATGGATTTTTTGTGAAGCCAAGGTTTAAAACTAAAGCCCAGAGTGTGCATATCTGAATCTGATCTTATACCTGGATATTTGAATAAATCCCAAGTTCCGCCAAAGTTATCTCTACCCTCTAAAATCAGGTATTTTTTGTTGGGACACTTCATACTAAGATGAGCGCCAGCACCGATACCAGAAATACCTGAACCGACGATTAGAACATCTAAAATTTCTTCATTCATATTATTATTATAAATCCTTATTTTTTCTTTTGAAATTATTCTTCAATTTCAAATCCCGCAGTAATCCAGTCCGTAATTCCTCCTTTTAGAGAAAAAACTTTTTTGAATCCCATTTCATTAAGAGATTTGGAACCCAAAACCGACCTGAAACCACTTGCACAATACAAAATAATTTCATCTTCACTATCAGCAACTTCGAAGATGCCTTTTTCAAGAACCCCTCTGCCAATATGATATGAGGAAGGAATTTTACCAGAAACCCACTCTCGGTCTTCTCTGATATCGATTAGTTTTATTTGTTTATTACTTTCGATTTTTTCTTTAAGTTGATAAATATCGACTTCTGGAACATTTTTCAAAGCTTCTTGAACTAAATCTTGAAAATTCTTCATTTAAACCAACAAACCTTTGTGGCTTCTAAGCCCTCAACTTCAGTTACACAACCATCTTCATGGGCGATAATGATTGCGCTTAAAATAATACCTACTGAGATGATAGAGGAAATTGCAATCAATCTTCCAAATTTTTGCACTAAGTAAGTCGTTAGGTAAGAAAAAATTAAAATAGTTCCCACCAAAAATAGAGAAATTATTAAAATTCTTAACATTAGCTTGAGTATTTTTTTTTGAGAACTCTTACAAGAAAATAAATTGGAGAAATTATTAAGAAGCAAATCAACAGTTCTGCCCAAAAATTTAACTTAGTGACACTTCGAATAAAACTTGCTAAGTACATACTGCCAAATCCTAAAAATCCATAAATCACAAATAAAGTAATGTCGATCTTTGAGATTATGCTTTTAATGAATTTCATTTTTTTAAATTTTCAATACGGATTTTTTCAAGCTTATTTTACTTTAAATTCTTCGTGATAGACTTGTTAGTATTATGAGTTATAAAGACCTTAAAACGAAAATTGAAAATCATATTGGTTATGTCACGATTAATAGGCCGCCAAATAATCATTTTGACGCTGAACTGATAGGTCAGATAGCTGACTTCCTTGAGGAAATGGATAAAGAAAAGGAATGCAGAAGTATTATTTTATCTTCAGAAGGCAAGCATTTTTGTGCTGGAGCAGACTTTACGAGATCTTCTTATAAGGAAGAGTCAGATCCTTATGAAAGGTTGTATCAAGAAGCAGTGAGGCTTTTTAAAACTAAAAAACCTGTCATAGCGACCATTCAAGGCGCTGCCGTTGGAGGTGGGTTAGGTGTAGCTCTGTCTGCTGACTTTAGAATAGCTTGTGAAGAATCTAGATTTAGTGCAAATTTTTCAAAATTAGCCTTTCATCAAGGATTTGGTACCACAGTAACTCTGCCACGAGTGGTTGGCAATCAGAAAGCAAAATGGATGTTACTCACTAGCGCCAGAGTAAAAGGTAAAGAAGCCTTTGAGATTGGACTTGCTGATTTTCTTGTTCCTCAAAGTGAGTTAATGTCTAAAGCGGAAGCACTTGCAATGGAAATTAATGCTGCCGGTCCTTTAGGAGTTCAAGCCATTAGAGAGACTATCAAAGGCGACTCCGTTCAAAAAATAGAGGAAATAGTCAAATGGGAACTATCTGAACAAAATAGACTTAGGGAAACCGCAGATTTTCAAGAAGGAATAAAAGCCTCTCTGGAGAGAAGAGATCCAGAGTTTACTGGTAATTAAGTTTTAATCTTAAATCTTAGGTCAAAATCCAATTCGCCAAGAGTATCGTTTTCTTCTTTCATTTGAAGGACTTTATTGAAAGACTCATCCGGCATAGGGCATGACTTTCTTTTCTTCATATCTATGTGAATAAGAAGAATTTCTTCTATAGCGCTTAATTCTTTATCGTTATTAAGGAGAATCCCAACATGATGGATTAATTTTCTATTCACATTAACAATTCTATAATGCGTTGAAATCTTGTCTCCTAATAAGTTTTCTTTTACATATCTGAGATTTTGCTCAAGAGTGAAAGTACTGAAACCGGAATTTATGTAATCAAACCCCATTCCTAATTGATTGAACATTTCATAGGAGCCTTCTTCAAAGATTTTTGTATAGAAAGTAACATTCATATGTCCATTTAGATCACACATTTCTTCAGTAACCTTTTTTGTAATGCCCGGATATGGAAATTTATTTTTCATAGCTATTTAAATAATGAATAGTTATTAATTGGATAAAAAAGTTTCAAATAAAGTAAATTAAAAGAATGAGTGATGATACTTTATTAATAATTCTTGGCAATCAACTTTTCGATAAAAGATATCTTTCTGAAGCAGAAACTAAAAATATTTTTATGGCTGAAGACTTCGGACTTTGTACAGAAGAAAAATATCACAAACAAAAAATATTCTTCTTTTTAAGTGCGATGCGTTCTTTTAAGGACGAATTATCTGATCTTGGTTATAAAGTTTTTTACAACAAACTTAGTGAAAAGACCAAAAATAAGGATTTCATCGCCCTTCTAAGTGAGTTTTTAAATAAAAATAAATTTAAAACTATTAAATTTTTTGAAATAGAAGATAAATTCTTCGAAAAAAAAATATTTGATTTTTTAAGACAAAAGAAAATTGATTTTGAAATCATCCAATCTCCAATGTTTCTCTGTTCAAGAGATAAATTTAATAAGTTTGCTCAAAATAAAAAAAATCTCAGAATGGTAAGTTTTTATCAACTGATGCGAAAAGATTTAGATATCTTAATTTCAGATGGGAAGCCATTAGGTGGAAAATGGTCTTACGATGAAGAGAACAGAAAAAAAATTCCCAAAGATTTAGAGCTTCCTAAATTAAAAATGTTTTCAAAAAACACTCATGAAGATAATGTAAAACAAGATGTTCAAAAGTATTTTGATAATCATCCTGGAGAGTTAAATTCTTGGTTGCCAGATAATAGAAAAGACGCCAAACGAAGTTTAAAAAAATTTTTAGAACAAAGATTTAAGTTTTTTGGAACATATGAAGATGCCATGCAAGAACAACAAAACTTTTTGTTTCATAGCATGTTATCGCCTCTTTTGAATGTTGGGCTTTTAACGCCCAAGGAAGTTATAGATTCAGCTCTAAATCATGCTGAATCTAATGATATTCCCTTGAATTCTCTAGAAGGCTTCATCAGACAAATTATTGGATGGCGAGAATTTATAAGAGGTGTCTATCAGGAAAAAAGTGAGATTGAGCTTAAAAGTAACTATTGGGACCATAAAAATAAAATTAACTCAAATTGGTACGAAGGCACTACAGGGCTAGACCCATTGGATGATGTAATAAGGATGGTGAATGAGTATGGTTATACCCATCACATCCCCCGATTGATGATACTTTCAAATATTTTTACTCTTTGCGAGATTGACCCTAAAGATATCTATAGATGGTTTATGGAAATGTTTGTCGACTCTTCTGAATGGGTAATGGTGCCTAATGTCTTTGGCATGGGTACTTTTGCCGATGGAGGGATAATGTCCACTAAGCCTTATACATGTGGTTCAAATTATGTCTTAAAAATGAGCAATTATAAAAAAGGACCTTGGTGTGAGGTTTTAGATGGTCTTTATTGGAGATTTACGGAGAAACATCGTGATTTCTATGAATCAAACCCTAGATTATCAATTTTAACTCGTTCTCTGGATAAGATGAATCCAGAAAAAAAGGAAAGAATTTTTGGTCTTGCTGATGAATTTATCAAAAAAAATTCGCTATGAAGCACAAAGAGGAAAAAATTTGTAAGGTATGTAAAAAACCTTTTTCATGGCGAAAAAAATGGGAAAGGGATTGGGAAAATGTTTTGTACTGTAGTGAACGTTGTAAAAGAAACAAGTCTAAGACATTGTGACTGTAACTTTTCCCACTAATTTTCTATCTCTTAAATATTTCAGGCCGTCTTTTGAATTTTTTAAAGGAAATTCCTTACAAATATGAGGTTTGAGTTTTCCTGATTCGGCTAATTCCATGATGATTTCATTATTTTCTCTTCCTTTTTCAGGATCTCTTCTGCCAAATTCTCCTGCCCTTACGCCAATGACTGAAAATCCTTTAATAAGAGGATAGTTAACTGGAACGGTTGGAATCCTACCACTTGTAAAACCAATTATTAATAACCTGCCTCCCCAATTTATACATCGAATAGATTCATCGAATACATCGCCGCCGACTGGGTCGTAAATTACATCGGCCCCCTTTCCATCCGTCAGCTCTTTTACCTCCTCTCGAAAAGAAACAGAACCCTCTAATCCAGTATTAATGATTTCATCTGCGCCCCAAGTTTTTACAATTTTTAATTTTTCATCCGAAGTACCGCTTGCAATGACTTTTGCGCCATAAAGTTTACCCATTTGCACCGCAGCCATTCCTACACCACCTGAAGCACCATGAACAAGAAGTGTCTCACCATGTTTTAATTCGCCTCTTCTAATTAAACCAACATAAGCAGTCAAATAAGCTGTTTTAAAAGAGGCTGCTTCAGAAAAATTTAATGACTTGGGTTTCAAAGAGACCAAACTTTCAGGAAGAATAATTGATTCGGCAATAGCACCATGTCCCCAACCACCAAACATAACTTCATCGCCTTCTTCGAATGAAGAAACTCCAGATCCAACCTTTTCAACAATTCCTGCTCCCTCCATGCCAAGAGCAAATGGAAGATTAGGTCTATTTTGATATTTACCCTGAGTCATGAGTAAATCAGGGAAATTAAGTGAAGCGGCCTTA
>CACBOY010000006.1 GCA_902540995.1 uncultured SAR86 cluster bacterium | reverse complement strand
GCTAAAAAAAGAAAAATCGTTTCTGGCGATGATTTGCCTCCAGGGGTGCAACAAGTAATTAAAGTTTATCTTGCTGTAAAAAGAAAAATTCAGCCTGGAGATAAACTCGCAGGAAGGCATGGAAACAAAGGTGTAATTTCGGTAGTAATGCCTGTCGAAGATATGCCTTATGATGAAAACGGAGAACCAGTTGATTTAGTTCTAAATCCTTTAGGAGTCCCTTCAAGAATGAACGTAGGACAACTTCTTGAAGTTCACCTAGGCTGGGCTTCAAAAGAACTAGGTAAAAAAATAGGTGAGCTAGTTGAAAAGTCTAAGAACCTTTCTGAAGTAAAACCTTTTGTTGAAAAAATTTATTCTTCTGCTGGAAAAAAAGAAGAGCTTGAAAAACTCTCTGATAAAGAATTTAAAGAGCTATGTGAAAATTTAAAGTCAGGAGTGCCAATGGCTACACCAGTTTTTGATGGAGCATCAGAAGAAGAGATTAAAAAGATGCTCGAACTAGCTGATTTACCATCTTCTGGTCAAGCTCAACTATATGATGGAAGAACGGGCGAGGCTTTCGATAGATTAGTGACAATTGGATACATGTATATTTTAAAATTAAATCATTTAATCGAAGATAAGATGCATGCTAGATCTACAGGTTCATACAGTCTTGTTACTCAACAACCTCTTGGAGGGAAAGCTCAATTTGGAGGTCAAAGGCTTGGAGAAATGGAAGTATGGGCTCTAGAAGCTTACGGAGCTGCTAACACTTTACAAGAGATGTTGACTGTAAAATCAGATGACGTACCAGGAAGAACAAAGGTATACAAAAATATTGTAGATGGTAATTATGAAATGGAAGCTGGCATCCCCGAATCCTATAATGTTTTAACCAAAGAAGTCAGATCTCTAGGAATAGACATAGACTTCGACGAGGTAGATTAAATTTATGAAAGATTTATTAAAACTTTTTAAACAGGAAGAAGAAAACAATTTCAACGCAATCAAAGCTGGACTAGCTTCTGGGCAGCAAATTAGATCTTGGTCTTTTGGAGAAGTAAAAAAACCTGAAACTATTAATTACCGTACCTTCAAGCCTGAGAGAGATGGTTTATTTTGCGCAAAAATATTTGGTCCAGTTAAGGATTACGAATGTATTTGTGGCAAATATAAAAGAATGAAGCACAGAGGAGTTGTCTGTGAAAAGTGTGGAGTCGAAGTAACACTAGCCAAAGTCAGAAGAGAAAGAATGGGGCATATAGAACTGGCTGCTCCAGTTGCACATATTTGGTTTTTAAAATCTCTTCCTTCTAGAATATCTCTCCTCTTAGATAAGACTCTCAGAGAAGTAGAAAGAATTTTATACTTTGAATCTTTCGTGGTCACAGACCCAGGCATGACTGATCTTGAAAAAGGTCAAATTTTAGATGAAGAAGAATACTTTGAAAAACTTGAGGAGTTTGGAGAAGAATTTTCGGCTGGTATGGGGGCGGAATCTGTAAAAATTCTTCTTTCCGAGATGAACTTGGACAATGAAATATCAGAAGTACAAGAACAAATTGATTCCACAAACAGTGATGCTAAGAAAAAGAAGCTTTCCAAAAGATTAAAAATTCTTAAGGCTTTTACCTCCTCTAACAACAAACCAGAGTGGATGATCTTGGACGTATTACCTGTCTTACCTCCAGACCTAAGACCTCTTGTTCCTTTGGAAGGCGGAAGGTTTGCAACATCTGATCTTAACGATCTTTACAGGAGAGTTATCAATCGTAATAACAGACTTAAAAGATTAATAGAGCTTAATGCTCCTGAAATAATTGTTAGAAACGAAAAAAGAATGCTTCAAGAATCAGTAGATGCATTACTCGACAATGGAAGAAGAGGAAGAGCTATCACTGGTTCAAACAAAAGGCCTTTGAAATCTCTCGCGGATATGATTAAAGGAAAACAAGGAAGATTTAGACAAAATTTACTTGGTAAAAGAGTAGATTATTCCGGAAGATCTGTAATTGTTGTGGGTCCAACATTAAAACTTCATCAATGTGGACTACCTAAGAAAATGGCTTTGGAGCTTTTCAAACCATTTGTCTTTGGAAAACTTCAACAACTAGAATTAGCAACAACTATTAAAGGCGCTAAAAGAATGGTTGAAAGGGAAGAGCCAGTAGTTTGGGACATTTTGGCAGACGTAATCAGGGAACATCCAATTCTGCTAAATAGAGCACCTACTCTTCATAGACTTGGAATACAAGCCTTTGAACCAACTTTGATTGAAGGAAAAGCTATTCAACTTCATCCTCTAGTTTGTAAAGCTTACAACGCAGACTTTGATGGCGATCAAATGGCAGTGCATGTTCCTCTCACCTTAGGGGCTCAACTAGAGTGTAGAGCTTTAATGATGGCAAGTAATAATATTCTTTCACCGTCTAATGGAAAACCAATTATTGACCCTTCTCAAGATGTAGTCCTTGGTATTTATTACATGACGAGGGAAAAGGTTTCAGCCAAAGGAGAAGGTTCAATTTTTGCAGACATAAATGAAGTCCACAGAGCATATGACAGTGGAAATGTCGATCTTCAGGCAAAAGTAAAGGTTAGATTGGCAAATAAAGAATCAGAGCTAAATCTAGTTGATACAACCGTTGGTAGAGCAATTCTTTCTGGAATTCTTCCTAAGGAACTTGATTTTGAAATCATAAATAAACCTCTAGACAGTAAGTCAATATCTTCTCTTATCAACATGTCATACAGACATAGCGGTTTAAAAGAAACAGTAATATTTGCAGACAAACTTATGTACTTGGGATATGAGTATTCTACAAAGTCTGGATCTTCAATTTGTGTAGATGATTGTGTAATTCCTACCGACAAAGAGGAAATCATCTCAAGCGCTGAAACTGAAGTAAAAGAAATCGAATCTCAGTATTCATCTGGTCTAGTAACGCAAGGTGAAAAGTACAATAAAGTTATTGATATTTGGTCAAGAGCAAATGAAAAAGTTGCAAGTTCTTTAATGGATACAATTTCAACAGAAAAAGTTGAAGATAGAGAAGGAAATTCTGTAGATCAAAAATCCTTTAACTCAGTCTTTATGTATTTAGATTCTGGTGCAAGAAGTTCTCCTGCACAGGTTAGACAACTTGCTGGAATGAGAGGTCTAATGGCTAAACCAGATGGTTCAATAATTGAGACTCCAATTACTGCGAACTTTAGAGAAGGTTTAACCGTTCTACAGTATTTCACCTCTACTCACGGCGCTAGAAAAGGTCTGGCAGATACTGCATTAAAGACTGCCAACTCAGGTTATCTAACAAGAAGATTGGTCGATGTTGCACAAGATTTAGTAATTAGAGAAGAAGATTGTGAAACAAAAGATGGTATAGAACTAAGATCAATCATTGAAGGCGGTGAAGTTGTTCAACATTTAAAAGATAGAATTTTAGGAAGAGTTTTAGCTGAACCATTATCTTCAAAAGATGGATCTTTCAAAATTCCTAAAGGTACTTTAATTGATGAGGCATTAGCTGAACAGATCGAACAAAACAACATAGATATTGCAAAAGTAAGATCTCCAATAACATGTGAAACCAGTTTTGGAATTTGCTCAAAATGTTATGGAAGAGATTTAGGGAGAGGAAATTTAGTAGATCCTGGTGAAGCCGTTGGAATTGTTGCTGCTCAATCCATTGGAGAGCCCGGAACTCAACTTACAATGAGAACTTTCCATATTGGAGGAGCCGCTTCTAGGTCCTCAGAGGAAGACAGAATTCAAGCTAAGTATGATGGAACTGTGAAATTTAGAAATTTGAATTCACTTCAAAATAAATCTAAAAAACAAGTTTGTATTTCTAGATCAGCTGAATTGGTTCTTTTTGATGAAAATGAATCTGAAAAAGAAAGATACAAAATTCCTTACGGAGCCGAAATAAACGTCAACGAAGGTGCTGCTATTAAATCTGGAGAATTATTGGCAACTTGGGATCCATTAAATCACCCAATAATTTCTGAAGTTAAGGGTAAGGTAAATCTTAAGGATATGGAAAACGGTATAACCATTAGAGAAGTTACTGACGAGTTAACAGGCTTATCAAGTGTAGAGATCTTGGATGCGTCTGAGAGAACCTCTGCAGGAAAAGATATGAATCCTATGGTAGTCATAACAGATGCTAAAGGAAAAGAAGTTATGCTTCCTGGAGGCAAAAGACCTGCTGAATATAAGTTAGAACAAAAATCTCTCGTGAATGTAACAGATGGTCAACCTATTGAAATAGGTGACGTTCTTGCAAGAATTCCTAAAGAATCTTCCAAAACAAGAGACATTACAGGAGGACTTCCTAGAGTTGCTGATTTATTTGAAGCAAGACAACCAAAAGAAGTTGCTATTCTTGCTGAAATAAGCGGTGTAGTTTCATGGGGAAAAGAGACCAAAGGAAAAAGAAGGCTCGTTTTAACTGGAAAGGAAGGTAAAGAAGAGATTGTTCGTGAAACATTAATACCTAAAACAAGAAGTATTAATGTCTTTGAAGGAGAAACCGTCACCAAAGGAGACGTGATAAGTGAAGGTTCCTTGAGCCCGCACGATATTCTTTCTTTGAAAGGAGTTGAGGAACTAACAGAGTATGTGGTTAATGAGATTCAAGATGTTTATCGACTACAAGGTGTTGAAATAAGTGATAAACATATCGAGTGTATCCTTAGACAAATGCTTAGAAAAGTTGAAGTTACTGAATCTGGTGATACAGATCTTATTATAGGAGATCAACTAGAACTTTCAGAGGTATTACAACAAAATAAAAAAGCCTCTTCAGATGGCGGAATTCCAGCTAAATTCAAGCGTCTTTTATTAGGAATTACTAAAGCATCTCTTGCTACAGAGTCTTTTGTTTCAGCTGCATCTTTCCAAGAAACTACAAGAGTTCTTACCGAAGCCTCTGTAACTGGAAAGATAGACAAGTTAAGAGGCCTTAAAGAGAATGTTGTGATAGGAAGGCTTATTCCAGCTGGAACTGGATATGGAGCCTCTCAAGGACAAGCTGATTTAGTCTCAGATATTGAATCCGAGCTCAGCGAAGTAATCGCTGATACTGAGGCTGATCAAAGTGAATCTTCTAGCGAAGAATAGTTTGACCAAATGACAATGTCTCATTAAAATCGCGCACTTAATTATGGCAAGAGTAAATCAATTAATAAGAAAACCTAGAAAGGTTAAGAAAGCTAAAAGTGATGTCCCTGCGTTGGTAGGTTCTCCGCAAAAAAGGGGAGTTTGTACCAGGGTTTATACAACAACTCCGAAAAAACCTAATTCAGCTTTAAGAAAAGTTTGTAAAGTAAGATTAACTTCTGGATACGAAGTTATTTCCTACATTGGTGGAGAAGGTCATAATCTTCAAGAACACTCTGTTGTTTTAATTAGAGGTGGTCGAGTTAAAGATCTTCCTGGTGTTAGATATCATACTGTTAGAGGTACACTGGATACTACGGGTGTCGAAGACAGAAAACAACGTAGATCAAAATACGGATCCAAGAGGCCTAAATAATGCCTAGAAAAGGACCAGTTCCAAAAAGAGATGTAATCCCTGATCCAAAATATGGGAATGTAAAACTTGCTAAGTTTGTAAATAACTTAATGCAAAGAGGAAAAAAAAGTACAGCTGAAAAAATTATCTACTCTGCCTTAGATCAAGTATCTTCAAAATCAAAAAGAGATCCGCTTGAAGTTTTTGAAGAAGCATTAGATCAAGTTGGTCCTCAAGTTGAAGTTAAATCTAGAAGGGTTGGTGGTGCTACCTATCAGGTCCCTTTAGAAGTAAAAACTTCAAGACGTCTTGCTTTGGCTATGAGATGGATCGTTTCAAGTGCCAAGAAAAGATCTGAAAAAAATATGTCTACAAAACTTGCTGGCGAATTGATTGATGCTGCTGACGGAAGAGGAGAGGCAGTAAAAAAACGCCAGGATACTCATAAAATGGCCGAAGCAAACAAAGCTTTCTCTCACTTTAGATTTTAATAAATGTCTGCAAGAAAAGTTCCTTTAAACCTTTATAGAAATATTGGCATTTGCGCGCACGTTGATGCAGGTAAGACTACAACAACCGAAAGGGTTCTTTTTTATACTGGAATATCACACAAAATAGGTGAAGTTCATGATGGCGCTGCCACAATGGATTGGATGGAACAAGAACAAGAGAGGGGTATTACCATTACTTCAGCTGCTACGACTTGTTTTTGGAAAGGCATGAGGAGTCAATTTAATGAACACAGAATTAATATAATCGATACTCCAGGACACGTTGATTTTACGATTGAAGTAGAAAGATCATTAAGAGTTTTGGATGGCGCTGTAGTTGTTTTTTGCGGAAGCTCTGGCGTAGAACCTCAATCAGAAACTGTCTGGAGGCAAGCAAACAGATACAAAGTTCCTAGAATAGCTTTTGTAAATAAAATGGATAGAGCCGGAGCTGACTTTTTAAGAGTTGTTGGTCAAATTAAAGATAGGTTAGGCGCTACTCCTGTACCCATACAACTTCCTATAGGTGCAGAAGATGATTTTAAAGGAATCATTGATTTGATGAGAATGAAAGCTCTTTACTGGGATGGAGATGATATGGGAACATCTTATAGAGAAGAAGATATTCCATCAGACCTTCTTGATCAGTCAAATGAATATAGAGAAGCGATGCTTGAGTCAGTCGCAGAGGCAAGTGAAGAATTAATGGAAAAATATTTGGAAAATGGCGACTTATCTCTTGAAGAAATAATTCAAGGTATCAGGATTAGGACTTTAAATAATGAAATTGTTCCCACTATATGCGGTTCTGCCTTTAAGAATAAAGGCGTTCAACCAATGTTGGATTGTGTAATTGACTTTCTCCCTTCGCCTGACGAAGTAGAAGCAATACAAGGTATTTTGGAGGATGAGGAAACAACCGACCAAAGATCATCAAGCGATGAAGAGCCTTTTTCTGCTTTGGCCTTTAAAATCGCAACAGATCCTTTTGTTGGAACTTTAACATTTGTAAGAGTTTATTCGGGAGTTTTAAATTCTGGAGATGCCGTTTATTCTCCTGCAAAAAGATCCAAAGAGAGAATCGGAAGAATGCTTCAGATGCATGCCAACAATAGAAGTGAAATATCAGAAGTAAGAGCAGGAGACATAGCTGCAGTTATTGGTTTGAAGGACGTAACAACAGGAGATACTTTATGCGATCTTAAAAAACCAATTATCCTAGAAAAAATGACTTTCCCTGAACCTGTTATTTCTGTTGCAGTTGAACCTAAAACAAAGACAGACCAAGAAAAAATGTCTACAGCCTTAGGAAGACTTGCTCAAGAAGATCCATCTTTCAGAGTGAATTCCGATGAAGAGTCTGGTCAGACAATTATTTCTGGTATGGGAGAACTTCATCTAGATGTCCTTGTTGATAGAATGAAAAGGGAATTTGATGTTGAAGCTAACATCGGTAAACCTCAAGTAGCATACCGAGAAACAATTAAGAAAGATGTTGAATCTGAAGGAAAATTTGTCAGACAATCTGGAGGAAAAGGTCAATACGGTCATGTTTGGTTAAAAATAGAGCCTTTAACAGAAGCTGAAAAAGAAGATGAAAATGAAGTATTTCAGTTTGTGAATAAAATTGTTGGAGGAACCATTCCAAGAGAATTCATTCCGGCCGTCGAAAAAGGTGCCTTCGAACAAATGCAATCAGGAATATTAGGTGGTTTTCCTTTGATCGATGTAAAAGTAACGGTTTATGATGGATCTTTTCACGATGTAGATTCTTCAGAGATAGCTTTTAAAGTTGCCTCCTCGATGGCTTTAAAAGATGGAGCACTAAAAGCTAATCCAGTCATCCTTGAACCAATAATGAAACTGGAAGTTGTGACTCCAGAAGAGTATATGGGAGATGTTGTTGGAGACTTAAATAGAAGAAGAGGCATAGTTCAAGGCATGAATGATATTCATGCTGGAAAGGTTCTAGATGGAGAAGTTCCACTTGCAGAAATGTTTGGTTATGCAACTGATCTAAGGTCTGCCACTCAAGGAAGAGCAACTTTCACCATGGAACCTTTGAAGTATTCAGAAGTCCCTGCAAATGTTGCAGAAGCTCTTATAAATAAAGGTTAATTTCTTATTGACAGTCTCCAAGGGCAGGCATAGAATTGCCGCTCTTTTGCGTATTTATATGTAAAAGGCCGATTTTTTCGGCACGTTCTTTAAAAATTTTGTTGTTTAAATAGAGGTAAGCTTTGCAAAGCCAAAATATAAGAATTCGTCTAAAAGCTTTTGATAACAAGCTGATAGATAAGTCTGCAAAAGAAATTGTAGAGACTGTTAAAAGAACTGGCGCAGTTGTAAAAGGACCTATTCCCATGCCTGTGAGAAAAAGGCAAACAACAATTTTAATTTCTCCCCATAAAGATAAGGATGCTCGTGACCAATACGAGATTAGAACTTACAAACGTATTATGGACATAATCAAACCTACTGAAAAAACAGTGGATGCACTCATGAAACTAGATCTTTCTGCTGGTGTAGACGTACAAATATCTTTGGATGAACTCAACTAGAAAATGATTGGATTAATTGCAAGAAAAGAAGGAATGAGCAGGGTTTTCACTGATGAAGGAAAGTCTGTCCCTGTTACGGTTTTGAAAATTCATTCAAACGTTGTTTCTCAGATTAAAACTTCTGAAAAAGATGGTTACGATGCCATCCAAATATCAGCAGTAGAGCAATCGGAAAAAAATCAATCTAAAGCTGAAATAGGTCATTTGAAAAAAAACAATATTTCCTTCAAAAAACTTTCTCAAGAATTTCCCTTAAATATAAGTGAAGAAGAAAATCTTGATATAGGCTCTGAAATAAAGGCCGATATTTTTGAGGAAGGCCAATTTGTAGATGTAATAGGTACAACAAAGGGAAAAGGCTTTGCGGGTACGGTTAAAAGATGGAATTTCGCAACTCAAGATGCTACTCATGGAAACTCTCTTGCTCATAGAAAACCAGGTTCAATTGGACAATGTCAAACTCCCGGAAGAGTTTGGAAAGGAAAAAAAATGTCAGGACACATGGGTAACGTAAGACAAACTACACAAAATTTAAAAGTTCAAAAAATTGATTTGGAAAATAATTTTATTTTAATCAAGGGAGCTGTTCCTGGTCCAAATGGATCAGAAGTAACCATTAAACCGGCAACTAAAAAAACATGAAATTACCTTTTTTAAAATCTTCTAAAACAACTGAGGCTGAAGTTTCAGAAAAAATCTTTGGAGTTGAGATAAATAAAGATCTTATCGCTCAACTTATAAAAATCTATATTGAAAATAGCCACCCCGGAACAAAGGCTCAAAAAAACAGATCTGCTGTAAGAGGAGGTGGAAAAAAACCTTGGCGTCAAAAGGGAACAGGAAGAGCTAGGGCAGGAACATCTAGAAGTCCTCTCTGGCGTGGCGGTGGAGTTGTATTTCCTGCTTCAACTAAGTCAGCAAAACCAAAAAAACTAAATAAGAAAATGTATAAATCTGCCATGCGATCCATTTTTTCGTCTCTTGCAAAAGAAAATAGAGTTTTTTTGTCTGACCAAATCAATATAGAAAACCCAAAGACTAAGGACTTTGTAGATTTTCTTAAGAAAAATGAACTTAAAGAGGGCCTGTTTATTGTTGATGAAATTTCAAACAATCTCAGTTTAGCTTCAAGAAACTTACCTAATGTGAATGTAACCAACTTGAATACTTTGAATCCTATTAATTTATTGAAGTTTAACTCAGTAGTGATTGCAGAAAATTGTCTTAACCTTATTGAAGAGAAATTATCGTGAGCAATATTATTCCCAACAAAATTATCGAATCAGCTTTAGTTTCTGAGAAATCTTCTTTGGTTGGACAAAACTCAAATACATACGTATTCAAAGTGAATACTTCTGCAACAAAAAATCAAGTGAAAAAAGCTATAGAAGCAAAATTTGATGTAAATGTTACGAAGGTGAACATTCTGAATGTTAAAGGGAAGACAAAACGAATGATGAATCTAAGAGGGAAGATTAGAAAAAAATCTGATTGGAAAAAGGCTTACGTTTCATTAAAACCAGAACAACGAATAGAGATTATTCAAGAATAAAATGGCAGTAGTAAAAGCAAAACCAACATCACCAGGAAGAAGATTTAGAAGCCTTCAAACTGGAAAAGATTTATACAAAGGCAGGCCTTTGTCCTCACTTGTAACTAAGAAAAGTAAAACTGGCGGTAGAAACAATGCGGGAAGAATCACAACACGCCACATTGGTGGGGGACATAAGCAACACTATAGGATTATTGATTTCAAAAGGAACAAGGATAATATCCCCGCAAAGGTAGAGAGAATCGAATACGATCCCAACAGGTCAGCATATATAGCTTTATTGCTTTATAACGACGGGGAAAGAAGATACATAATTGCTCCTAAAAACCTTAAAGTAAATGATCAGGTAATTTCTGGAGAAAAGGCATCGGTAAATGTTGGAAATACCCTGGTTTTAAAAGATATTCCTGTTGGAACAATTCTTCACTGTGTGGAGCTGAAACCAGGAAAAGGAGCACAACTTGCCAGAAGCGCAGGTACCTACGTACAGTTTGTTGCTAAAGAAGGTCAATACGCAACTCTAAGACTTAAAAGCGGTGAGGTTAGAAAGGTTTTGACTGAATGCAGAGCTACAATTGGAGAAGTCTCAAATCAAGAACATTCTTTAAAATCTTTCGGTAAAGCTGGTGCTAAAAGATGGATTGGAGTGAGACCCACAGTTAGAGGAGTAGCAATGAACCCTATTGACCATCCTCATGGAGGTGGTGAGGGAAAAACATCTGGAGGAAGACATCCTGTTTCTCCATGGGGAGTTCCTACTAAAGGTTATAGAACCAGAAGCAATAAAAGAACAGATTCATTAATTGTCAGAAGAAGGAAGAAGTAATGGTTAGATCAGTAAAAAAAGGTCCTTTTGTAGATCATCATCTTGAAGAAAAAGTTCAAAAGGCGATTGAAGAAAAGAGCAAAAGACCGATTAAAACTTGGTCAAGGAGATCAATGATTACGCCTGAAATGGTGAACTTGACTATTGCAGTCCATAACGGCCGTGCTCACGTACCAATTCTTATCAAAGAGGACATGGTTGGACACAAGTTAGGGGAATTTGTCCCAACAAGAACATTCAAAATGCACTCAGGAGACAGACAAGCAGGTTAATTATGACTGAAGTAAAAGCAAAGCTTAGTAGATTAACTATTTCACCTTACAAAGTAAGGTTGGTAGCTGATCAAATTAGAGGAAAGAGGGTTGAAGAGGCCATAGACATATTATCTTTCAGTAAGAAATCTTCTGCCTCAAATGTACTAAAGCTTTTGGAGTCAGCAATCGCAAATGCCGAAAACAATAAAGGTTTGGATATCGACGATCTTTTTGTTTCAGAAATTAAAGTTGATGAATCTTTTATTCTTAAAAGAATCCAGGCAAGAGCTAGAGGAAGAGCGGACAGAATTCAAAAACGCAGTTGTCATGTCAACATAACTTTAGGGAGTGAAAAAAACTAAATGGGACAAAAAGTAAACCCGATAGGAATTCGATTAGGAATTTCGCGAAAACACAACTCAACTTGGTATGCTGAAAAAGACAAGTATCAAGAACTTTTGCTTAATGATTTTGCTGTGAGAGAGTTTCTAAAAAAAGAACTTGATAATTCTTTTGTAAGCAAAATTGAAATCGAACGTCCTTCACAAAGTGGAAAAGTAACCATCCATACTTCAAGACCAGGAATGATCATTGGAAAAAAAGGTGAGGACATAGATCGTTTAAGGGATGAGCTTACAAAGTTAATGGAAGTTCCAGTCAGCCTAAATATACAAGAGATAAGAAAACCTGATTTAGATGCTCAACTGGTTGCTGCAAATATTGCGGTTCAACTTGAAAGACGTGCAATGTTTAGAAGGGTTATTAAAAGAGCTGCACAAAATACTATGCGTCAAGGTGCTCAAGGAGTAAAAGTTAGAGTTGCAGGAAGATTAGGGGGCGCAGAAATTGCAAGAGCCGAATGGCATAAAGAAGGAAGAGTACCTCTTCATACTCTTAGAGCAGATATAGACTATGGTCTTGCAGAAGCAAAAACAACTTATGGAATCATTGGAGTAAAAGTTTGGATTTGTAGAGGTGAAATATCTACGAAACCTAAAAAAACCGATAACTAAAAATTATGTTTCAACCTAAAAGAACAAAATATAGAAAACAAATGAAGGGCCGCAATAGAGGTCTTGCCCAGAAGGGTAATTCCTTGGATTTCGGTGCTTTCGGTCTTAAAGCCACTTCTCGAGGACAAATTACTTCAAGACAAATTGAGGCTGCAAGAAGAGCTATGACAAGACATGTTAAGAGGGGAGCAAAAATTTGGATACGAATCTTTCCCGACAAGCCAATTACAAAAAAACCTCTTGAAGTTAGACAAGGTAAAGGTAAAGGAAATGTTGAGTATTGGGTTTGTCCTATAAAACCTGGAAGAATTCTCTATGAGATGGAAGGTGTTGATGAATCAATTGCAAGAGAAGCTTTAACTTTAGCAGCCGCAAAATTACCTGTAGGAACAAAATTTGTTCAAAGGAGATCGGTTTAATGGCCAAGAAAAAAGCAAACTTATCTGAAATTGAAAAACTCAATATGGAGTATTTAGATTTGAAATTAAAAAATAGTTCGGGCTCGCTCAAAGAGACTCACAAACTATCGGAATTAAGAAAAGACATAGCTAGATTAAAAACCAAGGAAAGAATGGGAATAGAAAAATGAGTGAAGTAATTGAAAGAACTTTGGTTGGGTCTGTTGTAAGTATTTCTGGAGATAAGTCTAGGGTAGCTCTAATTCAGAGAAGCGTTAAACATAAGACCTTAGGAAAAATTATAAAACGCTCGTCAAAAATTAGCTTCCATGATGAAGATAATTCTAGCAATTTAGGAGATAAGGTAAAAATTATGGAATGCAAGCCTTACTCAAAATCCAAATCTTGGAAACTTATTGAAGTGCTTAAAGTATTCGAGGGGGTTGAATAAAAATGATTCAAACTCAGACCATTTTAGAAATTGCAGATAACAGTGGAGCAAGGAAAGTTATGTGTATAAAAGTTCTTGGCGGCTCGAAAAGAAGATACGCTCGAGTTGGAGACATTATCAAAGTCGCTATAAAAGAGGCTATTCCAACTGGAAGAGTAAAAAAAGGACAGGTTGCTGAAGCAGTAGTAGTTAGAACTAAAAAAGATATTAAAAGAGAAGATGGTTCGAGCATAAGATTTGATGATAATGCAGCAGTCTTAGTTAATACTCAAAAACAGCCAATTGGCACTAGAATTTTCGGGCCAGTATCTAGAGAGCTTAGAAGTAAAGATTTCATGAGAATTATTTCTCTTGCTCCGGAGGTCATTTAATTATGAAAAAACTTAGAACTGGAGATGAGGTTATTGTGATATCTGGAAAAGATTCAGGAAAAACTGGAACTCTTTCTAAATTTATCTCAGAAACAAAATGCATTGTTTCTGGAGTTAAAATCGTTAAAAAACATCAGAAGCCTAATCCTCAACTCAATATTCAAGGGGGAATTCTTGAAAAAGAATCACCAATTGATGTTTCTAATTTAGCTATCTACAACAAGAAATCAAAAAAAGCAGACAAAATTAATATTGAAATTAAAAAAGATAAAAAAATAAGAGTATTTAAATCGGATGGAAAAGAAATCAAATGAGCACTTCAATTTTAAAGAAAACTTATCTTGAAAAGGCAGTTCCAAACTTAAAGGAATCTTTAGGTTTTAAGTCTAATATGGCAGTACCTAAAATTACTAAAGTAACTCTTAACATGGGTTTAGGGCCCGATGCAGTAAACGACAGAAAAGTTATTGATACTGCTATCGAAGATTTAAGACTCATTTCTGGTCAGCAGCCAGTAAAAACGCTTGTAAGAAAGTCAGTAGCAAGTTTTAAAATTAGAGATGGCTATCCTATAGGTTGCAAAGTAACCCTAAGAGGGGAAAGAATGTACGATTTTCTAGATAGACTCTTGAATATCGCAATTCCAAGAGAAAGAGATTTCAGAGGACTTAGCATCAAGTCTTTTGATGGACAAGGTAATTACACCATGGGAATAAAAGAGCATATTATTTTCCCGGAAATTGATTATGACAAAGTCCAAAAAATTAGAGGTATGGATATAAGTATTACTACTTCTGCAAGAAACGATGAAGAAGGCTTGTCCTTACTTAAAGAACTAAATTTTCCATTTGTTAGCTGAGGTATAAAAATGGCAAAAAAATCAATGATTGCAAGAGAAATAAAGAGACAAAAAACAGTTGAACGCTTTGCTGCTAAAAGGGCAGAGCTAAAAAAGATAATTGCAGATTCTCAATCTTCTGATGAAGATAAGTTTGCTGCTAGAGAGAAATTGCAAAAACTTCCAAGAGATGCAAATCCAATTCGTCTTCAAAGAAGATGTCAGATAACAGGAAGACCTCATGCTGTATACAGAAAATTTGGTCTTTCAAGAAATAAATTAAGAGAATTAGCTATGAGAGGAGATGTCCCAGGATTAGTAAAATCAAGCTGGTAAGAATTATGAGTATGCAAGATCCAATTTCAGACATGATAGCAAGAGTTAAAAATGCTCAATCTAGAGGTCATAAAGAAGTACTTCTTGATTCCTCTAAAATTAAGTTCGGTATATGCAAGGTTCTCGAATCAGAAGGTTATATTAAAAAAGTCGAGCTAGTAGGAGAACAGCCCAAGCAGGAAATTAAAATTACTCTTAAATATTTTGAAGATTTACCTGTTATCAAAGAATTTGACAGAGCAAGCAAACCAGGGCTCCGTAAGTACTTTTCCTCTGATCAAATTCCTCCTGTTAAAGGAGGTTTGGGTACGGCCATCATGACAACCAGTAAGGGAATCATTACCAGCGAACAAGCAAAAAAAGAAAAAGTGGGTGGCGAACTAATCTGTACGGTATTTTAAAATGGCAAGAAATATAAATAGAAAATTACTTCTTTCTGATGGCGCAAAAGCGTCAATAGCTGAAGACGTTCTATCGATTTCTGGAGCAAAGGGAGAGCTTTCTCTAAATGTGCATGATACTGTAAAAGTTTCTTTAGAAGAGGATTCAATTCTCTTTAACCCAAAAGACTTGGAGGACAAAACCTCTGTTTCAATGACAAGTACCATGAGATCTCTTACCTTGAATATGATAGAAGGTGTCACTAAAGGTTTTGAAAAAAAACTTGAAATTAATGGCGTCGGTTACAGGGTAAAAGTATCAGGAGCAAATCTTGAACTCTCACTTGGCTATTCACATCCAATTAATTACAAACTGCCTGATGGAGTTACTGCTGAAGCTCCTACCAATACAGAATTAGTATTGACATCTACTAACAAACAACTTCTAGGTGATACGGCCTCAGAGATAAGAGCCTTTAGACCTCCGGAACCTTACAAAGGAAAAGGAGTTAAATATTCCGATGAACATATAAAAAGAAAAGAATCTAAGAAAACTGCCTAAGATGAAAAAGATTGAAGCAAGAAATAGAAGAGCAAGAAAACTAAGAAGTCTATCTGAAGGCCTTAATGTTAATAGGCTAGCTATATTTAGATCTGCAAAACATATATATGCACAAGTTTTTTCAGTTGATGGAAAACAAATACTTGCACAGGCTTCCTCACTAGATAAAGAGTTAAAAGCTACCAACGGAGGAAACGTTGAGGCAGCTGAGAAGGTTGGAGAGTTAGTTGCAAAAAGGGCAATTGAGCAAGGGATAAAAAAAGTTACTTTTGATAGGTCTGGCTATAAATATCATGGAAGAGTGAAGTCGCTTGCTGATGGTGCTAGGTCTCAGGGATTAGAATTTTAGAGAAGAATATGGAAGAAAATTTTGAACAAACAACAGAAGTTTTAGAAGAAAAACTAGTTGGCGTAAACAGAGTTGCCAAAGTTGTTAAAGGAGGAAGACTATTTGGTTTTACTGCCTTAACTGTAGTAGGTGACGGAAAAGGAAAAGTTGGATTTGGTAGAGGAAAAGCAAGGGAAGTGCCTATAGCAATTCAAAAAGCATTAGAAAGTGCTAGAAGAAATATGGTTAATGTCGACCTTAATGGATCAACTATTCATTACGCAGTAAAAGCTAAACATGGATCGGCAACTGTTTACATGCAGCCTGCTTCACCCGGTACAGGAATTATCGCTGGAGGAGCAATGCGAGCAGTCTTAGAGCTTGCTGGCGTAAAAGACGTATTAGCAAAATCATATGGCTCGACAAATCAAATTAATGTTGTAAGAGCTACATTCAAAGGCTTGTCGGAAATAGAATCACCAGAAAAAGTTGCATTAAGAAGATCAAAATAATTATGGCTGAAGAAAAAACAATTTCCGTAAAACAAATTAAAAGCGTTACTGGTTCTAAAAGAAACCAAAGACTTTCTTTAAAGGGATTGGGCTTAAAAAAAATCAATCATGTTGTGCAAGTAAAAAACACAAAAGAAAATCTTGGCATGATAAACAAATGTAGGCATTTAATAGAGGTAATTGAAGAATAATGAAGCTTAATGAATTAAATCCTAATTTAAAAAATAAACCCACTAAAAGAGTTGGTCGAGGAGCAGGTTCTGGCCTAGGCAAAACTTCTGGTAAAGGACATAAAGGTCAAAAAGCAAGATCTGGTGGAAAGGTTCGTCCTGGATTTGAAGGCGGACAAATGCCAATTCAACAAAGATTACCTAAATTTGGTTTTACTTCTAGATCATCAAAATACAAAACACATATCAAGCTTGGGGATCTAAACAATTTATCTGAAGACATTATTGATTTAGATGTTTTAAAGGCAAATAAACTGATTTCAAGAATTACAAAAGAAGTTAAGGTAATTAATTCTGGTGAGTTAAAAAAAGCCATCAAAATAAAAGGTCTAAAAATTTCAAAAACTGCTTCAGAAGAAGTTAAAAAATCTGGAGGCGAGGTAGGTTAATGGCGGCTATTAATCCAAAATCATCTGGCCTTTCAGAACTTTGGTCAAGACTGAGATTTGTCTTACTAGCACTTATCATTTACAGGATTGGAACTCACATACCTGTTCCTGGAATAGACCCTGTAAAAATTTCTTCCTTATTCGACCAAAATCAAGGAACTTTGCTTGGCTTGTTCAATATGTTTTCCGGGGGTGCTTTGGAAAGAATGAGCATCATGGCTCTTAACGTCGTTCCTTATATTACTGCGGCTATTGTCATGAATCTTCTAGAAGCAACTACTCCAAGTTTAAAGAAAATGTTCAGGCAAGAAGGAGAACAAGGCAGGAGAAAAAGAACACATTATGTGCGTTTAGGAACTTTGCTTCTAGCAATATTTCAATCTATGGGATTTGCGATTGCTCTTTCTTCTCAAGGAATGGCAATAGACCCTGGTACCATGTTCATTTTTACTGCCGTGGTCTCTTTCGTTACAGGCACAATGTTTTTAGTTTGGCTTGGAGAGCAAGTAAATGAAAGAGGAATTGGAAATGGTATTTCACTAATTATTTTTGCAAGTATTGTATCTGGTTTACCAAGTGCGATTGGACAATCTTTTGAAGGGGCAAGACAAGGAGAAATAAGTCTCATCTTGCTCCTTACAGTTGCCTTTATGGCGATACTTGCCATTTCTTTCATAGTTTGGGTAGAAAGAGCTCAGAGAAGAGTTACTGTAAATTATGCAAGAAGAAATCCTAATCAAATGGCAATGGGACAAGCTTCGCATGTTCCATTAAAAGTTAATATGTCAGGAGTGATTCCCGCTATTTTTGCAAGCAGTATAGTCCTTTTTCCAGCGTCAATTAGTTCTTGGTTTGGACAAAGTGAAGGGATGGAGTGGCTACAAGAGGTATCTTTGGCATTAAGTCCCGGACAACCTTTATATGTAGTTGTGTTTTCTATTTTGATAGCTTATTTTTGCTTTTTTTACACTGCAATACAGTTTCCAGCAAAAGATATTTCAGATAATTTGAAAAGGTCTGGTGGCTTCCTTCCAGGAATTAGACCGGGAGGTCATACGGAAGAATACATTGATAATGTTATGTCTAGACTAACAGTCTGGGGGTCCATTTATATGATAATGATTTGTTTATTACCCCAATTTTTAATTGTTTCTGCAAACGTTCCTTTTTACTTGGGAGGAACTTCACTTTTAATTGCAGTAGTAGTGGTAATGGACTTCATGGCTCAGGTACAATCACACCTTTTATCGAGTCAGTATCAGTCTTTGATGAAGAAAGCTAACTTGAAAGGGTTTAAAAGATAAAATGAAAGTAAGAGCATCAGTAAAAAAAATATGCAAAGATTGCAAGCTTGTTAAGAGAAGAGGCACAGTTTATGTAATCTGTAAAACTGATCAAAAACACAAACAGAGGCAAGGATAATGGCAAGGGTAGCTGGAGTAAACATACCTGACAAAAAGCAGGCTTGGATATCTTTAACACATATTTTCGGAATAGGTAGAACCACTGCCTTGAAAATTTGTGAAACGACAGGTATTAAGTTTGATACAAAGATTTCTGCATTAAACGAACAAGAATTAGAGAAGTTGAGAAAAGAAGTAGGTAACTTTCTCGTAGAAGGAGACCTAAGAAGAGAGGTTAGCACCAACATCAAAAGATTAATGGACCTGGGTACTTTAAGGGGCATCAGGCATAGAAAAAGACTACCTGTAAGAGGTCAAAGGACAAAGACAAATGCTAGGACTCGAAAAGGGCCTAGAAAACCAATTAGAAGATAATTATGGCAAAAGAGAAAGGAAAGAAAACGAAAAATTCTAAGTCAGTTGCAAGCGAAGGGGTAGCTCACATTCTTGCAACCTTTAACAATACGATTATTAATATTACAGATAAAAAAGGTAATACGATCTCCTGGTCAAGTTCAGGCGCAAATGGATTTAAAGGCTCAAGAAAAAGTACTCCTTTTGCTGCTCAAATTGCAGCAACTAAAGCAGGAGAACAAGCTATGAATTTAGGCTTGTCGGAAGTGGAAGTGGAAGTTTCAGGCCCAGGATCTGGTAGAGAGTCAGCGGTAAGAGCTTTAAATGGTTGTGGTCTGAAAATTACAAAAATTTCAGACGTTACACCTATTCCTCACAATGGTTGTAGACCACCTAAAAAGAGAAGAGTGTAATCATGGCAAGATATAGAGGACCTAAAATTAAGCTTTCTAGAAGAGAAGGTACCGATCTTCAACTTAAAAGCGGATATAGATCTTATGAATCTAAGGCTAGGTCAGAAAATCCTCCTGGTGTCCATGGATTAAGAAGAGGTAGGCTTTCAGATTATGGTATGCAATTAAGAGAAAAGCAGAAAGTTAAAAGAATGTATGGCGTCCTTGAAAAACAGTTTAGAAATTATTACAAAAGAGCAGCTCGTCAGAAGGGCGAAACCGGTACTAATTTATTGCTTTTTTTAGAGAAAAGACTTGATAACGTTCTTTACAGACTTGGTTTTGCATCAACTAGAGCCGAGGCAAGACAACTAGTCAGTCATAAATCTGTCTTAGTGAATGGAAAAACAGTAAATATTCCGTCTTATCAGGTTGCTGAAGGCGATGAGATCTCAATAGCGGAAAAATCGCAGTCGCAAAAAAGAATTACACAGGCTATATCTTTAAGCGAACAAAGAGAAGAATGTGAATGGGTATCAGTAGATAAATCTAAATTTACCGGTACTTTTAAAAATTTACCTACGAGAGAGTTGCTAAGTAGTGAAATAAACGAGAACTACATAGTAGAGCTTTACTCAAGGTAAAAAATCTAAATTTGAGGATCATATGACAGACAATTTTGACATTATCAAGGATTTCTTAACTCCAAAAGAAATTATCGTTGAGGAAGTTAATCCTAATCATTCAAAAATTATATTAGAGCCTTTGGAAAGAGGATTTGGCCATACATTAGGAAATGCTTTAAGAAGAATTATTCTATCTTCTATACCCGGCTCATGTGTTGCTGAAGCAAAAATTGATGGGGTCTTGCATGAATTCTCAACAATTGATGGGGTTGCAGAAGACGTGATAAACATACTTTTAAATTTAAAGGGTATAGCCGTACGAATGATGGATGTTGAAGAAGCAGAACTATCTGTTGAGAAATCCGGAACAGGTAAGTTAACTGCAGGAGATTTTGAACTTCCTGCTGGTGTAGAAATCATTAACCCAGATCATCAGATTGCAACTCTTGCTGATAACGGCAGTATAAAAATGTCTATCAAAGTTAAAAAAGGTAGAGGTTACGATCCAGTAATAATCAGTGCTACTGAGGAAGGTGAAAGTAAAGAAGTTGGATTGTTAAGACTAGATGCATCTTATTCACCAATAGAAAAGGTTGCTTATCAAGTTGAAAACACAAGGGTTGAAAACAGAACAGATCTCGATAAGCTTATTTTAGATGTTCACACTAATGGCACAATTGACCCAGAAGAAATTTTGAGATTAGCCGCAACTATTTTACAAAGACAACTGATTGCATTTGCTGAACTAGGGTTTGAAACCGAAGAGGAAGAGGAAGAAGAGATTCCTCCAGTTGATCCAATTATGCTTCGCCCTGTTGATGAATTAGAGCTTACTGTTAGATCGGCAAATTGTTTGAAAGTAGAAAAAATTTATTACATTGGTGATCTTGTTACTAGAAAAGAATCAGATTTATTAAAAACACCAAACCTTGGAAGAAAGTCTTTGAATGAAATTAAAGATGTATTAGCAGCTAGAGGATTATCTTTGGGATTGGAACTAGATAACTGGCCGCCTTCAAATATAGAAAGTTAATGAGTAATTTAAAAAGAGGCAGAACCTTTGGAAGAAATAGCTCCAGAAGAAAGGCGTTGTTTCAAGCTTTAGCTATTTCTTTAATAGAACATGAAGGGATTAAAACAACTTTACCTAAAGCTAAAGAATTAAGGGCATTCATTGAGCCATTAATAACTCTTGCTAAAGACGATTCTGTCAGCAATCGAAGACTAGCTTTTTCAAAGATAAGAAATAAGTCTGCAGTAGGGAAACTTTTTTCTGACTTAGGTCCAAGGTTTAAAGATAGGCCTGGAGGCTATTCCAGAATTATTAAGATCGGTTTTAGAAAAGGAGATGCTGCTCCGATTGCTTTTATTGAACTCGTAGACAGAACTATCGAAGACGAAATTGTAGTCGATACTCCAGCAGAGTCAGAAAAAGCCTAAACCACAATTTTTATAAAAATTTTCCAGTATAGGACTTTTTGCATTTAGCTAGCTGATTAGTATCTCCAGCAGCAACTATTTCTCCTCCACCATTTCCACCTTCAGGTCCAATATCAATAATCCAATCAGAGTTTCTGATTACATCTAAGTTATGTTCAATCACAACAATTGTGTTTCCTTGAGAGTTTAATTTTTGTAAAACGTCCATTAGTAGCTGGACATCATGAAAGTGTAAACCTGTTGTGGGTTCGTCTAATAAATAGATTGTTTTACCTGTGGAAGTTTTAGAAAGTTCTTTAGCTAGCTTAACTCTTTGAGCCTCTCCCCCAGATAAAGTGGTAGCTGGCTGTCCTAACCTCAAATAACCAAGTCCTACTTGGTTTAAAGTATCGAGTTTTTTCTTGATTTTTGGGACGGCTTCAAAAAATATAGAAGCTTGTTCAACAGTCATATTTAAAACTTCTGAGATATTTTTACCTTTATATTTAACTGTTAAGGTTTCGTTGTTGTATCTCTTTCCATTACATACATCGCATTTAACATAAACATCTGGAAGAAAGTGCATTTCTACTTTTATCATTCCATCTCCTTCACAGGCTTCACATCTTCCTCCTCTGACATTGAAACTAAACCTACCGGGTTTGTACCCTTTGGCTCTAGCCTCTTGCGTTCCAGCAAAAAGTTCTCTTATTGGAGTGAAAATACCTGTATAAGTTACTGGGTTAGATCGCGGGGTTCTGCCGATGGGGCTTTGACTTATTTCAATAACTTTATCGACAAGTTCCGTTCCTTCTATTTTCTCAAAAGCCTCAGTTTTCATGGAGCTTTTACTTAAAATATTCGACAGGGCGGGATAGAGCGTTTGATTTATCAAGGTAGACTTTCCAGAACCGGAGACACCTGTAATAGAAATTATATTTCCGAGAGGAATTTCCAAATCTACATTTTTTAGGTTATTTCCTGTACATCCGGATAACTTGATTTTTCCTTTATCTGTTATTTTTTTCTTTTTTTCTATTTGAATTCTTTTTTTTCCAAAAACATATTGAGAAGTAAGAGAATTTTTGGCTTTCTTAAGAGATTCAATATTTCCAGAGAAACAAACTTCTCCTCCATGGATTCCTGCTTTTGGACCTATATCTATAATGTGGTCAGCTTCTTCAATTGTTTCTTGATCATGTTCTACAACGATTACGGTATTACCTAGTTCTTTGAGTCTTTTTAACGTAGATAAAAGTTTTTTGTTATCTCTTTGATGTAAGCCTATAGAAGGTTCATCAAGTATGTATGTTACTCCCACCAAGCCGGCACCAATTTGTGAAGCAAGCCTTATTCTTTGGGCTTCACCCCCACTCAAAGTTTCTGCACTTCTAGAAAGAGTAAGGTAGTTAAGACCAACATCAGATAGGAATGTTAAGCGCTCTTTTATTTCTTTAATAATTTTTATTGCAATTTCTCCCTTGACCCCTGTCAGAGTTAGTTTTTTAAAAAAACTAAGAGCATCACCGATTGTCATGCCTACAATTTCAGGTAATGAAAATTTATTTATAAATACACTTCTTGCTTCTAAGTTTAATCTAGTTCCGTTGCACTCATCACAGAGGGTATTCGTCATAAACTTTGCATAATATTCTCGTCTAAAATTCGAATCAGTATCTCCAAGTCTCCTTTCAATATTTCTTACAACACCTTCAAAAGGCTTGAAGATCTCTCTCTTAAAACCTCTTTTAGAAACATAACTAAAGTCAATTTCATCTGCGCTTCCATATAAGACGATATCTTTTTCTTTTTGTAATAAATCTTCAAAAGGTGTATCTAGAGAAAAACCAAAAGTTTGACTAACTCTATTTAACAAATATCTATTGTGATAAGTGTGACTAGCATCCCAGTCCTTAATAGCTCCCTGATTAAGACTAAGCTCGGGTCTGACAATTAATTTTGATAAATCTATTTTTGATTTATATCCCAAACCATCACAAGATGGACAAGCACCAGATGGACTATTAAATGAAAACAATCTCGGCTCTAATTCTTGAATACTAAAGCCACATTTAGGGCAGGCCATTTTCGTTGAAAATGCATCAAAACTTTCTTCATCATCCATATCTTGAATTTCTACCAACCCATTAGATTCAGATACACAAGTCTCTAAAGACTGTATAAGTCGACTATTGTTTTTTGAGTCAATAGTTAGTCTGTCAATCACAATAGATATTGAATGTTTTTTATTTTTATCTAATTTGATTTGATCGCTTAAATCATAAACTGCACCATTTACAGTTACTCTCACATATCCTTTCATGAGGAGATCATTAAATAAGTTCAAATGCTCTCCTTTTTGCTCTTTAATTACAGGAGCTAAAATGAAAACTCTTTTTTTGTTAAAAGTTTTTAGTATTTTTTTACCTATTTGATCAATGGTTTGACCTTCAAGAGAAATATTGTGGTCCAAGCATTTTGCAGTTCCTGATCGTGCATAAAGTAATCTAAGATAATCATAAATTTCTGTCACAGTCCCAACTGTTGACCTTGGATTATGAGAAGTTGATTTTTGCTCAATGGATATCGCAGGAGACAGTCCTTCTATGGTATCAACCTCAGGTTTATCCATGACTGAAAGAAATTGTCTAGCATAAGCAGAAAGGGATTCTACGTACCTTCTTTGACCCTCAGCATATAAGGTATCAAATGCAAGTGAGGATTTTCCTGAGCCAGAAAGGCCAGTTATTACTGTCAATTTATCTCTAGGTATATCTAAATCGATATTCTTAAGATTATGCTGCTTAGCTCCTTTGACATGGATAAATTTCATTTATTTAATTTTTCTTTTAGATTAGACTAACTTATCAGATAACAATTATGGCTCAAAGCGGAATAAATAAGGTTATATTACTTGGAAATTTAGGACAGGATCCTGAAGTAAGATACACCGCTGGAGGCGTGCCTATAGCAAATGTATCTATCGCTACTTCAAACAGTTGGAAGGACAAAAACTCTGGAGAGACTGTTGAACAAACAGAATGGCATAGAATTGTTTTTTTTAATCGTCTTGCAGAAATCGTTGAGCAATATCTTAAAAAAGGTTCAAAAATATACGTAGAAGGGCAATTAAGAACCAACTCCTGGGAAGATAAAAATACTGGAGAAAAAAAATTTAGAACTGAAATTGTTGCAAGAGAAATGCAAATGCTTAGTTCTAGAGGAGAGATGAGCCAACAGAACCAGGATTCAGGATTTGATCAGTCCTCGCAAAATTCTCAAGAAGAAAGCGTGCCTTGGGATGATGAAGATATACCTTTTTAATTCTTAAATTTTGAAAGAACCAAACTTACATTGGTTCCACCAAAACCAAAACTGTTACTCATAAAAGAATCAAATTCTTTTTCTAAAGATTTTTCGGGAATATTTATACCATCTGCTTCAGGAATCGGATCAGTCAAATTTTTATTTCCAGCAATGAAATTTCCATTCATCATTAGTATGCTGTAAATGCATTCTTGTACACCTGCGGCCCCTAACGTATGTCCAGTAAGAGATTTTGTTGAGCTTACTATTGGAATATCATCTTTGAATACTGTTTTTATAGCATTCAACTCAATAGGATCTCCAGCAGGAGTTGAAGTTCCATGGGCATTAAGATAGTCAACAGATTTTAAACCGCTCATTTCTAGGGATTTTTTCATGCAATTTTTTGCTCCTTCACCAGATGGGGCAACCATGTCATCCCCATCGGATGTTGCTGAGTATCCCTTTATTTCAGCATATATTTTCGCTTTTCTTGATAGGGCATGTTCCAACTCTTCAACTATCAGAATTCCTCCTCCTCCCGAAATTACAAAACCATCTCTATTTTCATCAAAAGGTCTTGAGGCCGCTGTAGGGCTTTCATTGTAATTACTTGATAAAGCTCCCATAGCATCGAATAATCCAGATTGAGTCCAATGCTCATCTTCTGCTCCACCTGCAATAATTACATCTTGATTACCAAGTTGGATTTGCTCCCAAGCCGAACCTATACAATGAGCACTGGTTGAGCAAGCTGAAGAGATCGAGAAATTTACTCCTTTTATTTTTAAAGAAGTAGCTAGACAAGCCGAAACAGTACTTCCCATGGTTTGCGTGACACGGTAAGGACCAACTCTTTTGACTCCTTTTTCTCTTAAAATATCTGCTGCATCAACTTGACTTCGGGAAGATGCTCCACCAGAACCAGCGATGACTCCAATTCTATCTGTTTCAAAGATACTTTCCGGTAATTCTGAATCTCTTAATGCATCTAGAGCGCTTATATAGGAATAAGCTGCAGCTTCTCCCATGAATCTAAATAATTTTCTGTCTATTAAATCTTTAAGGTCAATTGAAATTGATCCAGAAACTTTACTTCTAAATCCCAAATCATTGTATTCGTCATTTTTCGATATTCCCGAAATACCTTGTCTTAAGGAATTGGATATTTCTTCTAAGTTATTTCCAATGCAGGAAATTGAACCCATTCCTGTAATAACTGCTCTTTTTTTTGTCATTTTAGAAATTTTGTGGATCTTCGAATAAACCAACTCTTAAATCTTTGGCAGAATAGATTTCTTTTCCATCAACAAACATTAATCCATCAGCAAATCCAATAACAAGCTTTTGTTTCCTAATCCTTTTGATACTAATTTTATATTCAACCAGTTTGGCTTTTGGCAGTACTTGTCCATAAAATTTTACTTGTCCTGAACCCAAGGCTCTTCCAATACCGCTATTACCTTCCCACAAAAGATAAAAACCCAATAATTGCCACATTGCGTCAAGTCCAAGGCAACCTGGCATCACTGGATCTGTTGAAAAGTGACAGTCAAAAAACCATAGCTCAGGAGTTATATCCAACTCACCTTGAATTTCACCAATGTTGTAATCACCTTTAGAATCATTTATCTCAACAATCCTATCCATCATCAACATTTCATTATTAGGCAATCTTCCATTTCCCGTTCCAAACAATTCACCATTTGAGCAAGCTATTAGCTCGTCTTTAGAAAAATTATTTTTATTTTTTAAATCCATTTCTTAACAACTTCCTTACCTTTCTTAAAGATTGCGAGGAAAGACTTTATCCTATACTATTCGCTTCTATTTTGTAATTTTAAAGATGTACGCAGTAATAAAAAGCGGAGGAAAGCAACATAAAGTTTCAGAAGGAGAGGAAATTCTTCTTGAAAAGATTTCTCTTGATGAAGGAGATGTCATAGAGTTCTCTGAAGTTTTAGCTGTAAACAAAGACGGTAATTTAAACGTTGGTAAACCTCTCTTAGAGGGAGCTGTCGTAAAAGGTAAGGTTTTGAATCATCTCAAGACAAAAAAAATTACTGTTATTAAAATGAAAAGAAGAAAAGATTACAGAAAAAAACAAGGACATAGGCAGAATTTAACAAAAGTAAAAATTGAATCTATAAGTTATGGCGCATAAAAAAGCAGGCGGAAGTTCCAGAAATGGAAGAGATTCTGAGTCAAAAAGACTTGGTGTCAAAAGGTATGGTGGCCAAGCAGTTTCTGCTGGAGAAATACTCGTAAGACAAAGAGGAACAAAATTTCATCCTGGACAGAACGTAGGTATCGGAAAAGATCATACGCTTTTTGCAAAATGTGATGGAAAAGTTTTCTTTAACAAAAAAGGAAAAAACCTCAAGCAATTTGTCAATATAGAATCTATTTCATAATGTCATGCGCTTCATAGATGAAGCAATAATTGAAATATCTTCGGGAGACGGCGGTAACGGCTGTCTCAGTTTCCGACGTGAAAAATTTATTCCTAAAGGAGGACCTGATGGTGGCGATGGCGGAAAAGGTGGCAATATAAATTTTATCGCGAAAGAATCTTTGCATACTTTGCAAGATTTTAAACTCAAAAGAAAATACAAAGCTCAAAATGGCCGGCAAGGAAAGGGCAAAAATATGCATGGAAAGGATGGTGAAGATACTATCCTAGAGGTACCCTTGGGAACCATTTTGATTAACGATGAAACAGATGAACTTCTTTGTGATCTAACTAAATCAAATCAGGTATATACAGCCGTAACAGGAGGTAAAGGAGGCCTTGGTAATGCAAGGTTTAAGACATCAACCAATAGGGCTCCAAGAAAAACAACTGAAGGAAAATTAGGGGAAATAGTAAAAATAAGACTAGAGCTAAAGGTTTTAGCAGATGTTGGGCTTTTAGGTAAGCCTAATGCAGGAAAATCAACTTTAATCTCAAAAATATCTTCTGCCAAACCCAAAATTGCTGATTATCCTTTTACAACATTAAGCCCTAATTTAGGTGTAGTTAAGATAAATAGTTACTCAAGTTTTGTTGTAGCAGATATTCCAGGATTGATTCCGGGAGCTTCAGAAGGTATTGGACTTGGAATAGAATTTTTGAAGCATCTTTCTAGGGTCGAAATACTTTTACACCTTATTGATGTTGAGGAAGGGGATTCTGAGAGGATTAGAAAGGATTTTGATGACATAAATAAAGAATTAGAAGAATTTAGTGAAGAGCTGAAACAAAAAGAACAATGGGTTGTTATAAGTAAAATAGATAAAATCTCTGAAGACAAAAGAAAGCAAGTAGAAAAGGAATCAAAAAAACTTTTCAGCAACAAAAATGTCTTTTATGTATCATCAATTTCTGGATCAGGTTTAGAGAAAATAACTCAAAGTATTGGAAGTAGATTGGCAAATGAAAAAAATTAATCCTAAAAAACTTATTGTTATCAAAGCAGGTTCAAGTCTAACAACTTTGTCATCAGGGATGCCTAATTTGAAATTTATAAAGTCAATTTCTGAGCAAATTTTTAGACTTTATAAAAAGGGATTTCATATCGTTTTGGTTTCTTCAGGTGCAATTGCTCAAGGAATGAAAATATGGAATTTAACTTCTAAGCCTAAGTCAGTTGACTTTCTCCAAGCCTTATCTGCATCCGGTCAGATTGGACTTATAAATAACTATCAAAAAGAGTTTAAAAGATTTAATTTAATCGCCGCACAAGTTTTATTAAGCCATTCTGATTTTGGTGTTAAAAACCGTTCTGAAAATGCTAAAAATAGTATTTCTAATCTTATAAAACTTGGCGCCATCCCGATCATCAATGAAAACGATTCAATATCCACAGAAGAAATTTTAAATGGGGATAATGATAGGCTGAGTGGAAAAGTTGCAACATTATTAAGCTCAAAAAAACTATTTATTTTGACAGATCAAAATGGACTATATGATAAAAATCCTGATCAAAATTCCGACGCAAGACTTATTGGTAAAATTAACCTCAATAAGTTTGACTTTAAGAAAGTATCTTTTGGAAACTCAGGTATTTTGGGGAGAGGGGGGATGACAACTAAGATAAAAGCTGCAAGAGACTTTCTCAACAAGACTAATGAAGTTTGGATTCTTAATGGCAATCAAAAAGGAATCTTAGAAAAGGCAATTCTAAAAAAACCTATCGGAACAAAAATATATTTAGCCTAATTTTTTAATAGATTTAATTAATCTAGACTTTTGACGAGCAACCGCATTTTTAGGAAGAACTTTCTTGTTAGCCAATTTATCTAGGACTTTTTGAGTTGAAATAAACAAGTCCTTAGCCTTAGTTGCATCGTTTTCTTTGATGGCGTCTTCAACATTTCTTATCATTGTTCTCATTGAAGCCCTTTGAGAACTCTTTAAAGAATTTCTAGAATTAGCTTGTCTAGACCTTTTTTTCGCTGATTGAATATTTGCCATAGGTGGCGATGATGAAGAGAATTTGGATTAATGTCAACTTTCTATTTTAATTTTTATAAATAAACATAACTTGTAAATTAATCTTGTAAATTCGTTGACTAATCTATAAGGAATCATTATCCAATATCTTCTATAAAAAGAATATTTGAATTCACTTTTTGCTTGGATGTATGAGTTTCCTTCATGTAACTCTTCTTTAAGATATACAGGCGCTGGTGAAATACTTAAGGATCGTAAAGACAAAAGCCAATCTCTATCCATTGCATGATCGATAGGAAGACTCATTTTATTAAGTTTGTTCAGTATATTCTTAGCTGCATGTCTGTTGATCAAATAACATCCTGTTCCAGATTTAAATCCTAAGTTCAAGGACAAATAGAAGTCCTTATAGATTTTTTGTAATTTTATTGGGGTGCCTTTTTCTTTATTTCTATCACTTCCTCCACTCAACCTTAATAAATCAAAATGTATGCTGGAATTAAGAGCTCCATTGATAATCTGAATTATGTCCTTATTGAACTCAATATCATCTTCGCAGACGAGAGCAAAGTCTTCATTTGTACTAAGAAATTTTTTTAGAACATTTAAGTGACTAAAATAACAGCCTAATTCTCCAAGATTCGTTCTTTTGCCATGCAACAAGTTATATTTTACTTCTGAATAATTTTTATGAGGAAGTAATAATTCTTTCCCATCTACAGCAATCTCAAGATTAAAATTTATACCTACTTTATCAAATACTTCTTTTGCGGAAATCAGTCTATCGTTTGCTCTTTTTAAATTTATTAAGTAGGCAATCACATTCACAATTATACATTGGTGGAGGCGGCGGGTATCGAACCCGCGTCCATCAATTTATCCCTATCAGCTCTACATGCTTAGATTCATCTTTTAAATTCCTTTTTTAACTCTCCGATGAGCAGGATAGATAAAAAGTATTCTGTTAAAACTTATCAGAAAAATCACAGAAATAATTTTCTGAGCAACCTATTAATTGACTTTCTTTTACCCTAATAGGTATTAGATAAAGAAAGCTAGCCAAATTATGCGGCTAGAGCGTAGTTTGCTTTATTGCCAACTAATTTTTTTGTAACTTCATTTAACGAGCTAGTTACATTCTCGACATGCACATTAAGTTCAAAAACAGATGTCTAATCCATTTCGCCCCCAAATGGACGACCATTTTAATCAAATTTTTAAAACTTGCTATTAAGTTTTAAATTTTTAGCTTTTTCCTTTTTCCATTCTTTTTGCTTGATGCTTTCTCTTTTATCAAACTTTGATTTTCCTTTCCCTAAACTAATTTTTAATTTTACTAAATTTTCTTTCCAAAAAATTCTTATCGGTAAACAAGTAAGTCCTTTTTCTTGTGTTCCTTTAAAAATTTTCGATAATTCTGACTTGGTAAGTAATAATTTTCTTGTCCTCAAAGGGTCAACTTCATGAGTGACTTCTTGTAAGGGAGAAATCGACATACCAATAATCCATGCTTCTCCCTTTTTCATCAAAATGTAACTATCCTTGATATCCACTCTTGATGATCTAATAGACTTAACTTCCCAACCTAACAAGGATATCCCAGCTTCAAAATTTTCACCCAATTCATAATTGAACTTAGCTTGTCTATTTTCAATGATAGGTTTTCTATTAATTTTTTTATCTTGGCCCATTGGATTAGTATAACTTGTTAAAAGTCCTATAAAATTATTTGACATGAGTACTTCAAAAATTTGGCAAGGAAATTCAACATTCATCTTAGCCGCAGCAGGATCCGCTGTTGGATTGGGTAATATTTGGAAATTTCCTTATATGGTTGGTTCGAATGGAGGAAGTGCGTTTGTCCTAATTTATCTGATTTGTATATTTGCTATCGGATTGCCAGTCATGGTTTCTGAAATAATAATTGGAAAATACGGCCGAAAAAGCCCTGTGAATTCATTAAAAAAAATATCACAAGAATATGAACTCAATATTAATTGGAAATATTTAGGAGTATTAGGAGCTTTAGCAGGGATTCTCATACTTTCTTATTATAGTGTTTTTGCTGGAATGGCCTTTTCTTACATTTTTAACTTGTTTCCATCAGGACTTGAAAATCCTTCTAATTATTCATCTAAATACTTTTTAGATTTTACTTCCTCTCCCGGAAAATTAATTTTTTGGCATTCTCTTTTTCTCATTACTACATGTTTAATCGTAGGGCTTGGCGTTATCAAAGGAATAGGTAAATCTGTCAATTTTTTAATGCCTTTCTTATTTATATTCATTATTTTGATTTCATTATATTCATCTTATGTTGGAGACTTAAAAAGCACTTTAAGGTTTTTATTTAATCCAGATTTTTCCGCCATTACGCCCGACGTAGTCATAAGTGCTATGGGTCAAGCTTTTTTTTCCTTATCTATTGGAATGGGAGCAATTATGGCTTACGGGGCCTACATGCCGGAAAAACAGCTCATAGGCAAAACTGTCCTAACAATTATCTTATTAGATACTTTTGTTGCACTTGCTGCTGGAATAGCTATTTTTCCAATTGTATTTAGCAATGCCTCATTAGAAGTAACTGCAGGTCCAGGACTTTTATTTGAGACTCTACCAGTTGCATTTTATTCTCTCCCTTATGGAAACTTATTTTCCATTATCTTTTTTTTATTAATATCAATTGCAGCATTAAGTTCTTCAATATCGCTTTTAGAACCTTTTACCGCTTGGATGGAAGAGACAAAAAAATATACAAGATCGATAATTGTTGTTTTTTTAGGCTCACTAATTTGGTTTTTAGGGCTTGCCAGCATCCTTTCGTTCAATATCTGGTCGGATGTAAAATTATTTGGATTAAACTTTTTAGAGTTATTGGATTACCTGACTAACAATCTTATGTTGCCTTTAGGTGGTTTTTTTGTTGTCTTATTAATTGGATGGTTTATGCCTTATGACTTTTTAAAGCAAAATTTAAATTTTAATGAATTTAGTTTTAAGATTTTTTATTTCTTTTTAAGGTATGTTTGTACTAGTTCAATTGTTCTGATTTTTCTTTATTCAATTTTTTAGCTTCTTCTTCAAAGCTTTGGTTAGCTTCCTCACCCTTTTTTTTCATCCAAGAAACTAACTTATCATCTTTAAAAATTAAGGAGTGGTGAACTTCTCTGAAAACCTCATCACCTACTATTTCAAAGCCCACATAATCCCACTTATTTGAATCAAAAGGATCATTAATTGATGGAGTTCCCATAATGTATTGAACCTGAGCTTTACTTAAACCAGTCTCAAGTTTAGAGAGCATGCTTACACTTATGATATTTCCTTGAGCAACTGGAACTTGATAAAAGTTACTCGCGCAAGTATTAAGAAAAAAAATAGTTATAATAGTGAGGATAAACGTGATTTTCACAACGAGATTTAACCATATTTTTTAAAGATGAGCGAAGATAAAAATTTAAGAAAGGCCGGTCTGAAAGTTACCTTACCAAGAGTCAGGATATTGGAAATTTTTGAACAGTCCTCAGAAAGACATCTTAGTGCTGAAGACATTTACAATAAAATTAGGGAAGCAGGTGACGAAGTAGGACTAGCAACCGTATACAGGGTACTGACTCAATTTGAATCTGCAGGAATTCTCATGAAGCAAAATTTTGAAGATAATTACTCTGTTTATGAGCTTGTTTCAGAAGATCACCATGATCATATGGTGTGTATTGATTCGGGAGCAGTAATTGAATTTAAAAATGACTTGATTGAAGATGAACAGGAAAAAATAGCAAAAGAACATGGATATGAAATTGTCGACCATAAGCTAGTCCTTTATGTGAAACCAATAGATGGCGAAAAATAAAAAAAAGAATACAAATACAAAGTTAGCCGATAAGAATTCTCAAGAAAAGTCTTTTGAAAAAGAAGAACAGCTTTCGGAGGAAAAATCATCTGAAAATGAAGTTGAAAGTAAAATTTCTTCAGAAATGATAACGGCTCTTGAGGAGAAGGTTTTAAGAGCACATGCAGAAGTTGAAAATGTTAGAAGAACTTCTCAAAAAGAAATTCTTAAAGCAAGAGTGTTTTCAGCAGAACTAATTGCGAAAGACCTTCTTTCACCAATTGATAATTTGACTAGGGCTTTACAGCATTCCGAAGAGGAAATTCCAAGAAGTCTGACAGAACTTGTTTTAAAAGAAATTTTACAAGCCCTTTCAAATAATAATGTTGAAGAAATTGATCCTTTGGGGGATAAATTTGATCCTAATTTTCATGAGGCTTTGTCAATAAAAGAAGATAAGTCCAAGCAACCTGAGGAAATCTTAGAAGTAGTTCAAAAAGGTTATAAAATTCAAGAAAGGGTCATCCGACCGGCACTAGTAATAGTTAATAAAATTTAGTTTTTTCCTTGTTTTTTTACTCTTTATCCCCATTAAAAGGGATAGAAAGTGCGAAGGAGTGAAAAATGTCAAAAATTATAGGAATAGACTTAGGTACAACAAACTCTTGTGTAGCTATTTTAGAAAGTGGAAAGCCTAAAATAATTGAAAATTCTGAAGGGGACAGGACTACACCCTCTGTAGTGGCTTATACCGAAAACGAAACCATTGTCGGACAAAGTGCTAAGCGTCAAGCAGTAACTAATCCAGAAAATACTCTTTATGCAATCAAAAGATTAATCGGAAGAAAGTTTGATGGAGAAATAAAAAAAGAGGCAGAGTCTACCCCCTTCAAAATAATTAAGGCAGAAAATGGTGATGCATGGGTTGAAGTTAAAGGAGAAAAACTAGCACCTCAGCAAATTTCAGCTCAAGTCCTCACAAAAATGAAGAAATCTGCAGAAGATTATTTGGGCCACGAGATCAAGGAGGCTGTCATAACAGTTCCAGCATATTTTAATGATTCTCAAAGGCAAGCTACAAAAGATGCAGGAAAAATTGCCGGCCTTGAAGTTAAAAGAATAATAAATGAACCTACCGCAGCAGCTTTAGCATTTGGCATGGATAAAAAAACCGGAGACCAAAAAGTTGCAGTCTATGACTTAGGCGGAGGAACTTTTGATATTTCTATCATTGAATTAGCGGAAATTGATGGAGAAAAACAGTTCGAAGTTCTATCCACAAATGGAGATACCTCTTTAGGAGGAGAAGATTTCGATAACGTTTTGATAGATCATCTGGTTTCGGAATTTAAAAAAGAACAGAATTTTGACTTAACTCAAGACTCCTCAGCTATACAAAGACTAAAAGAAGCAGCTGAAAAAGCAAAAATAGAGCTTTCTTCTAATCAACAGACCGAGATTAATCTCCCTTATATCACTGCAGATTCATCTGGACCAAAACACTTACTTTTAAAACTTACTAGAGCAAAATTAGAGTCTTTGGTTGCTGATCTGGTCTCAAAAACTTTAGAGCCAGTTAAGACTGCGCTTAATGATGCCAAGCTCTCAACATCAGAAATTAGTGATGTTATTTTGGTAGGGGGTCAAACTAGAATGCCTCTTGTTCAAGAAAAAGTTAAAGAATTTTTTGGAAAAGATCCCAGAAAAGATATCAATCCTGATGAGGCTGTCGCTGCCGGAGCAGCAATTCAAGGAGCAGTTCTTGCGGGTGATGTAACTGACATTCTTCTGCTAGACGTAACTCCTTTAACTCTTGGAATTGAAACAATGGGAGGAGTAATGACTCCTTTAATTGAAAAAAATACAACTATTCCTACAAACAAATCCCAAATTTTCTCAACTGCCGAAGATAATCAGACAGCAGTTACTGTGAATGTTGTTCAAGGAGAAAGAAAACAAGCCAAAGATAATAAGCAACTAGGTTTATTTAATCTTGATGGGATACCTGCGGCACCAAGAGGAATGCCACAAATTGAAGTCTCCTTCGACATAGATGCAAATGGAATACTTAATGTATCAGCGAAAGACAAGGCTACCAATAAAGAACAATCCATAACCATTCAAGCTTCAAGTGGTTTGTCAGATGAGGAAATTGAAAAAATGGTTCAGGATGCGGAAGCAAATGCTGAAGACGATAAGAAATTTGAAGAACTTGTCCAAGCTAAAAATGCTGCAGATACTTTAATACATGGTTGTAAAAAAACCCTAGATGAGTCAGCAGATAAAGTTGAGGCTAGTGAAAAAGAAAGTATAGAGAGTGCCATATCCGTTCTTGAAGAGGCTTTGAAAGGCGAAGATAAGAGTGATATTGAAGAAAAAACAAAAGCTCTTGCTGATGCCTCTTCCTCGTTAGCACAAAGACTTTACGCTGAGCAACAGCAAGCCCAACAAGAAAATCAAAATAATTCTGAATCTGAGAATGCGACTTCCAGTGATGAGGTCGTAGATGCTGACTTTGAAGAAGTAAAAGAAGAGAAAAGTTAGTTCCTCCCTAAAACATCATGAGCAAGAAAGATTATTATGATGTTCTTGGAGTTAGCAAATCTGCCAGCAAGGATGAATTAAAAAAGGCTTATAGAAAATTAGCGATGAAATATCATCCGGATAGAAATCCAGATGATTCACAGGCTGCTGAGAAATTTAAAGAACTCTCCGAAGCTTATGAAATCTTATCTGATGACCAAAAAAGACAAACTTACGACAATTTTGGTCACGAAGGAGTAAATTCATCCTTTTCAAGTTCTCAAGGAGCTGCAGATGCTTTTAGCGATATTTTTGGTGACATATTCTCGGATATTTTTGGAGGATCCTCAGGAGGAAGGACCTCATCTAGGGGCGCTGACTTAAGTTATAACCTTGAAGTTTCCCTTGAGGAAGCAGTTTTTGGCAAATCACTAAATATAGAAATTCCCTCAAAGGAGAGATGTGGTGGACTCTGGAATCGATGTCCCTATTGTGGAGGAGCTGGCGTAATAAAACAGCAACAAGGTTTTTTCTCCATGCAGCAAACTTGTCCTCATTGTAGAGGGGAAGGGGAAATTCATGATAAAAATTGTTCTAAATGTAACGGATCTGGCTTTACAAGTAATAATAAAAAACTATCAGTTAAGATTCCGGCGGGAGTAGATGATGGAGATAGAATTAGGCTTTCCGGAGAAGGAGAGTTAGGCCGGGGAGGTAATCGAGGCGATCTTTATATTTCCATAAACGTTAAAGAGCATTCTATTTTTGAGAGAGATGGAAGACATCTCTATTGTGAAGTTCCTTTAGACTTTGTAGACGCAGCACTCGGTGGTTCAATAGAAGTTCCTACTCTTGTAGGCAAGGCTAAGATAAAAATACCATCAGGAACTCAGAGCCACAAAATTTTTAGGTTGAATGGTAAAGGCATAAAACCTCTGAGAGGTGGATCTGTTGGAGATATTCTAGTTAGGGTAATAGTTGAAGTTCCAGTAAACTTGAATACAGAACAAAAAAATCTTTTGAATAAATTTAAAGAAAACATGTCTCATGAACATAACTCTCCGTTAATGAGTACCTGGCTAAATTCGGCTAAAGCATTTTTTAAAAATTTATGACCAACTTACAAAACGATTTGATTCTTGTTGGCGCAACTGGAAGATTAGGTTCATCTATTTTGAAAACCAACTCAATATCTTATGGCATTTGTTCCTCAGAAAATCCTCTTCAAGGAAAAAAAATAGATAACTTGTCTTATCCATTATTAGGATCTCTTTTAGAAATACCAAAAGATAAATTAAAGAACCCTGTAGTAATTGATGCTTCATATCCAGAAAATCTTTCAAATGTTCATGAATTTTGTCTTTCTAACAAAACTCCTTTGGTGCTAGCTTCTACAGGACATAGCTCTGAACAAATAGAAAACTTAAAAAGTTTGTCTGAAGATGTAGCTATACTTCATGCCCCAAACTTAAGTAGAGGAATAGCTTTTTTCAAGTTGAAGATTCTTAAAACAATTATTGAAGATGTTAATAAAAACCTTATTAATAATTCCCAAACTAAAGTTTCTATAAAGATTATAGAAACTCACCACAAAAAAAAGAAAGATGCTCCTTCTGGTACAGCTCTAGATATAAAGAAATTCATAGAATTTCATCTTGATAAAGATGTGAATATAAATATTGAATCTCTCCGAGATAAATCTTCTGTAGGTAGGCATGAAGTCATATTTGGATTTGATAATGAAGAAATTCTTGTTACTCACAACGCCCTTAGTAGAGATATTTTTGGAGAAGGCGCTAGGCTCAGTCATATTTTGCGCCAAAAAAAACCAGGTTTTTATAGCGTGGAGGATCTCTTAAAGGAAGATAATTAATTTCTTTATTCTTATTTTGGAATATGTTCTAATTCGCTTTCTCTGTGAAATAGAGAAAAAATTACACACTCGTATGGATAGAGTATTAGGGTGCTGTCATTGCTCAATGCCAGTTTAATACTTAGCCTCGAGGAGGAATAACCCAGCCAAAAGGCTATAAAAAAAGGAGCAATTTATGGATATTTCCATAGAACAAATGTTAAAAGCCGGTGTTCATTTCGGCCATCAAACTAGATTTTGGAATCCTAAAATGGAAAAGTTCATCTTTGGAGACAGAAATAAAGTTCACATTATCAATCTAGAAAAAACTTTAGAGTGCCTAAGTCCTGCTGTTGAGTTTTGTAAAAAGCTCTCAGCCTCAAATAATAGAATTCTATTCGTTGGAACCAAAAGAGCTGCCAGAAGAGTGATAAAAGAGGAAGCTGAAAGATGCAATATGCCCTTTATTAATTACAGATGGCTTGGTGGAATGCTCACAAACTATAAAACTGTAAGATCCTCAATCAGAAGGCTTGAAATTTTAAATACTCAAGAAGAAGAAGGAAAGTTTGCTGATTTAACCAAGAAAGAAGTTTTAGGCATCAGAAGAGAAATGGAAAAGCTAGATCGTTCAATCGGCGGAATAAAAAATATTGGAGGCCTTCCTGAAGCCCTTTTTGTTGTTGATGTAGAAAATGAAAAGATAGCAATAGCTGAAGCAAAGAAAATGGGTATTCCTATAATTGGGATAGTTGATACTAATTCAAACCCAGATGATGTGGATTTTATTATTCCAGGTAATGACGATGCCATTAGATCTATTTCTTTGATTTCAAGAATAATTTCAAACGCATGCCTTGAAGGAGCTGAGATGTCAGGAGCAACAAGAACCTCAAAAGATGGCCCTGTAGTTGTCAAAAAAGCTTCTCAAGAAGAACAGGAAATGCAAACCGAAAGCGGCAATCAAGAAGAAACTAATAAATCTAAGGAAGAATAAATGACAATAAAAGCACAAGATGTGAAAGAGCTGAGGGAGAAAACAGGCCTGGGTATGATGGAATGTAAAAAAGCTCTTGAAGAAGCAAATGGAAATTTAGAGGAGGCAATAAAAAATTTAAGAAAGAGTAGCGCTTTGAAAGCTGAAAAAAAAGCTTCAAGAACTGCTGTTGAAGGGATAATAACATCTAAAATATCCGACAAAGAAATTACTTTCGTAGAAGTTAATTGTGAAACTGACTTTGTTGCTAAAGATGAAAATTTTATAAATTTTTGTGAAGAAGCTCTGAAAGTCGCCGTTGAAACTTCTTCTGATGAAAATTTGTTAGATAAAGTTTCTGAAAGTATGGAAAAGCAAAGAATGTCTTTGGTTCAAAAAATTGGTGAAAATATAATTATCAGAAAAGTAAAAAAAATCACTGGAGAAGTTCTAGAATCATATATCCATTCAAATAAAAAAATAGCAGCTGGAGTTTCTTTAGATCAAGGAAGTCCAGAGATTGCAAAAGAAGTTGCCATGCATATTGCTGCAAGCAACCCAATTGTTTTGTCTCCAGAAGATTTAGATGAATCTTATATAAATTCGGAACGAGAAATTTTTAGGTCGCAAGTTGAAAAGGAAGACAAGCCAGAAGAAATAAAAGAAAAAATGATTCAGGGTAAATTAAATAAACAACTTGCTGATGTTAGTTTACTAAAGCAACCTTTTGTCAAAGACCCTTCTAAGAGTGTGGAAGCATTTCTTTCTGAGTCAAATACAAAAGTTTCTTCCTTCATAAGAATTGAAGTTGGCGAGGGTATAGAAGTTGAAAAGAAGGATTTCGCAGAAGAGGTTCAGTCTCAACTTGAGGGCTAATAATCTTTTTTGTAGATAATTGTAATGATTGATGAAACTAAATCTGAAACTGAAGGGCAAATGGATAAAACCATTTTATCTTTAGAAAAAAAACTCCAAAGAATAAGAACAGGAAGAGCTAATCCATCGCTTCTGGAGTCAGTTGAAGTAGATTACTATGGATCAAGCACTCCAATAAGCCAGATGAGTAATATTTCAGTCGAAGACGCTAGAACTTTATCAATAGTTCCATGGGAAAAAGATCAGGTACAAAACATTGAAAAAGCTATCCAGTCCTCAGATATTGGACTTCAACCTGCTACTTCTGGAGACGTCATTAGAGTTATTGTTCCTGAGCTAACTGAAGAGACCAGAAAAGATTTAATTAAGGTCGCTAAATCTGAAGCAGAAAACTCGAAAGTTGCAATAAGAAATCAAAGAAGAGATGCAAATGCTATGTTAAAAGAATTCCACAATGAAAAGGAAATCTCACAAGATGATTTAAGACGTGGCGAAGAAATTATACAAAACCTCACTGACAACTATGTAACCAAGATAGACTTGCTTTTGGAGAAAAAAGAAAAAGATCTTTTAGAAATTTAAAAATGAAAAATCTCAACCATCTTGCAGTAATTATGGATGGAAATAGTAGGTGGGCGTCAAACAGAAACCTTCCTTCAAAAGCTGGGCATAAAGAAGGCGTAAAAAAAGCTAGATTAGCAGTTGAGTATGCCTTAGAAAAAAAAATTGATTATCTTACTTTGTTTGCTTTCAGCACAGAAAATTGGCTGAGAGAGGAAGGAGAAGTAAGAGATTTAATTAGTTTATTCTTCGATGCATTAGAAGAACAGACTCCTGAACTCAGGGAGGAAAAAGTTAAGCTAAATTTTATTGGAGATATTTCAAGGTTTAATAAAAAATTGATAAAACAAATTGAAAAATCAAAAAAACTTACTGAAGAATATGATCCGAAGCTTAATTTAATAATTGCTGCTAGCTACGGAGGAAAATGGGACATAATAAATGCGATCAAAAAATTTCATGCAGACAAAAACAATAAAGAATTAAATGAAAATTCTCTTGAAAATTATTTAGAAACAAAAAGCTTTCCTAATCCAGATTTAATAATAAGGTCAGGAGGGGAAAAAAGACTAAGTAATTTCTACCTTTGGCAATCATCCTATTCTGAGCTATTTTTTTCAGACAAGCTCTGGCCTGATTTCAATGTAAAGGATTTTGATATTGCACTCGAGGACTTTCGATCCAGAAAAAGAAAATTTGGAGTTGAAACAGGATAAATATGAAAAGAATTATAACAGGACTGATTTTAGGCCTATTTGCGCTTTTTTTTGTTTTTTTCTCCAGCGATTCTCTCTTTCAAATAATCTTGGTTGGCATATTAGGATATTCCTTATTTGAATTGTTTAAAATAAAAGGAAAAAAAAATTTCTATGTCTGGTTGATTTTTATTTTAGTTCTTATAAATCTGTGTTTAATCTTTCCTATAACGAACTCATCTGGTAGAAGCTTTTTTTTTACCGCATTATTAATTTCCGTATTTACGGATATTTTTGCTTTGGTATTTGGAAAACTTTTAGGCAAAAGGTTTATCTATCCTTCAATTAGTCCAAATAAAACCTTAGAGGGAACTTTCTTAGGATTGGTGATTCCAAGTTTTTTATTTCTTTTCTTAGGATATTTGTTCATCGAGCTAGAAATATCAGGATCAGAGGTTTTCTCAGAATTTCTAGTGATATCCCAATTTATAGATTCATTTGGTTATCTGATAACTTTTTTTATAATACTGATTTCTTCTTTAGCAAGTATTTCTGGAGATCTATTAGCAAGTAAATCAAAAAGATTAATGGTCATTAAAGATTTTGGAAATTTATTACCTGGACATGGCGGTATTCTTGACAGAATAGACAGTCACATCATGTGCATACCTGTTTTTTTTATCTTTTATAGTTTTATTTAATGCAAAAAGTAGTATTACTTGGATCCACAGGATCGGTTGGAAAGTCCTCTCTAGAAGTTATTGAAAAAAATAAAGAAAAATATGAAGTTGCCTGCTTAGTTGCTTTTTCCAATTTAGATTCGATAAAGGCGCAATCAAAAAGACATAAGAAAGCAAAAATATACATAGAAAAATTTGGAAACAAAATTGCTTCTAAAAGATTCATTAATAGAAATGAACTTCTAAAATTAATTTCGAGTAATGATGTTGATACAGTAATAGCAGCGATATCAGGCTCGGATGGTTTAGATCTAATTCATCATTCCATCTTATCGGGAAAGAAAGTATTAATAGCTAATAAAGAACCATTGGTAATGGCTGGTGAACTTTTAGTCAATAAAGCAAAAGAACATGGAGCTCAAATCATTCCAATTGATTCTGAACATTGCTCAGTTCATCAAAGTATTCAAGGTAAAAAAGAAAATTCTATATCAAAAATTACACTTACTTGTTCTGGTGGTCCTTTCTACAAATTATCTAAGTCAAAATTTAAAAACATTTCATTAAAGCAAGCTTTGAAACATCCAATTTGGCAGATGGGACAAAAAATCACCATTGATTCTTCAACTCTAATGAATAAGGCGCTAGAAATAATAGAAGCAAAATATTTATTTAATGAAGACCCTGACAAGATTGAGGCTATTATTCATCCTGAAGGACTTATTCACTCCTTTGTTGAGTTTTGTGATGGAACAATTCTAGCAGCCATGGCTATACCAGATATGAAAATTCCAATTTCTTACGGTTTAAGTTATCCCGATATAGTCGAAAGTCATACAAATAAAATTAATTTGCAACAATTAAAAAATCTTAGTTTCAAAACAATAGATCCTCTTAAGTTTCCTTCTATAGATTTTGCATACTTTGCCTTAAATCATGAAAAAGGGATGCCAATTATTTTAAATGCAGCAAATGAGGTAGCAGTGGAATTATTTATGAAAAACAAAATAAGCTTTTTAAACATATATAAGCTAATTTCAACTACTCTTAATTATGCATATAAGAGTAATATGCATCTAACTTCTGTATCATTAGAGTCAATTCTAGAATTTAACGAAAAGGCAAAAGAAATTGCATTGAATTTTGCAGCCGAGAATATTAAATGACTTTTCTTATATATATTTTTTCTTTTTTAATACTTATTTCGATAATTGTATTCATCCATGAACTAGGGCATTTTTCTTTCGCCCGACTTTTTGGAGTAAGAGTATTGGACTTTTCTATAGGGTTTGGTCGATCAATTAAAAGTTGGGAAACAAAATCTAAAACTATTTTTAATCTTAGATTACTACCCTTTGGAGGGTACGTAAAAATGAACGGAGAAGAAATCTCAGAGAAGTCTCCATCCAGTGACTCCTATTCTTCTAAAAAGTATTACCAAAAATTATTGATAACTTTAGGAGGGCCAATCTTTAACTTTATTCTGGCTGTTGCAATTTTTTTTATTATTAATCTTTTTGGAACTTATAAAACTATACCAATAGTAGGTGATGTCCTTTTAAATTCAATTTCAAACGAAAAGGGTATCGAGAAAGGAGATTTAATTACAAAAATTGATAATGCTGAAATATCTTCTTTTTCCGATGCTCAACTTGCTCTTTCCAAAAGATTAGGCGAATCCGGATATCTAGAAATCCAGATTCTCAGAGATGAAAATTTTTATGAGTTTTTTTTGCCAATTAATAATTGGCTAAGTACTAAAGAGCCTTCAAACCTCTTATACGAATTAGGAATTTTTCCACCCTTAAAACCAGTCATCGGTTCAGTTTCTAAGGCAAGTCCTGCAGAAGTTGGAGGAATGGAACCCGGAGATAAAATTCTTGAAATTGAAGGTAAATCAATTCTTTACTGGGGGGACATCAGACAGGAAATAAATAAGTCCAGCGGGGATGAAATGTCAGTAAAAATCTTCAGAGAAAATAAAATTAAAACATTACTCATTAAACCAAATCTTTCTGAAAATACTTTTAATTGGCAAATTGGAATAAGTTCTTCATTTGAACTAAGTGATAATGCTAGAGTTTTGGAAAAATTTTCTGTAACAGACTCATTAAAAAACTCTATTTTGCAAACTTATAAAGTTATTGAAAATTCAATATTTTTTATAGGTAAAATTATTTTAGGACAAATTTCAGCAAAAAACTTAGGCGGACCAGTCATGATAGGTCAATATGCTGGAGAGTCTGTAATTTATGGAGGCTTGTATTCTTTCTTTTATCTTATTGCTTTGATAAGTATAAGTCTTGGTATTGTCAATTTATTTCCTCTGCCAGTTTTAGATGGAGGACAAGCACTTATCCTCACCATAGAAAAAATAATTGGGAGAGAATTACCTGATAAAATGCTCAATTTCTTTTATAGACTAGGAACTGCCTTTTTGATCTTTCTTTTTGTTTTTGTTTTTTTTAACGATATTTTTAGGATCTTAGGCTAAGAAATTAATGATTCGCTTATTGCTCATAAGTTTTATTTTTTTCCCTAGTTTTCTTGTGTTACAAGAGAAGGACTCCTGGATAATTGATGATATTAGAATTTCAGGGTTACAAAGAGTCTCTGCAGGAAGTGTTTTTGCTGTAATGCCAGTTGGCCTGGGAGAAGAGATTGATCAAGAATTATTTAAAGAAATTGCTTCCTCAATTTTTCAAACTGGAAAATTTGATGATGTTAAGTTAGGTAGGGATGGAAACGCTTTATTAATAGATTTAGAAGAAAGACCAACTATTGATGAAATCTCAATTGAAGGAAATAAGCAAATAAAAACCGATGCTTTACTAGATGGTTTAAAAAAATCAGGAATCTTTGAAGGTGCATTATACAAAAGGTCTGTTTTTGAAAGTTTAAGCGTTGAGCTAGAGAGACAGTATTCTTCTCAAGGCAAATATTCCGCAGAGGTAGAAGTCAGAACAGATGATCTTCCTAAAAATAGAGTAAAGCTATCAGTAGAAATAGATGAAGGAGAATCTGCTTCACTAAAAAAAATAAATATCGTTGGAAATAAACTATATTCTGATCAGGAGATTCTGGATGGTTTCAAACTGAAAGAAAAAAACTGGTTGTCGGTTTTCAGTAGAGGATCATCTTACTCAAGAGAAAATCTAAAAGGAGATTTAGAAACTTTAGAGTCAATGTACAAAAACAATGGCTATTTGAAATTTGATGTTGTCTCAACAATGGTTTCGATTTCAGAAAATAAGAAGGACATATACATAACAATTAAAATAAATGAGGGAGATGTTTATAAAGTAAGTGAAGTGAAGCTTGCTGGGGATTTGGATGAAGAGGAAGTTTTTATAAGAAGCTTTATTAATATTCCTGTTCAAGAAACATATGTTGAAGGCTTGCTTAAGTTTACAGAGGATTCAATAAGTAACTTTCTAGAAAACTTCGGTTACACAAATGTTGATGTCTCTACATCGAAGGAGGTCAACGAAGAAGAAAAATCGGTTGCCCTAACAATCTATGTTGATCCGGGTCAAAGGACGATGCTCAATCGTATCTCATTTGAGGGAAATGAAAGAACTCATGACGTTGTGCTTAGACGAGAAATGAGACAGATGGAAAAAAGTTGGGTTTCAAATAATTTACTTGAAACATCAAAGTTGAGACTTGATAGACTTGGTTTTTTCAAAAATGTTGATTATGAGAAGAAAGCTGTACCTGGTTCACCAGATGAAGTCGATGTAATTTTTAAAGTAGAAGAGCAATACTCAGGTTCTATTGGCGGTTCCATTGGTTATGGAGCTTATGGACTTAGTTTGGGAGCTAATTATTCTGAAAAAAATGCATTTGGAACAGGTAACTCTGTTTCTGTAGGTATTAACTATAGCGAATGGAGACAAGATGTATCGTTTAACTTTTTTGACCCATATTTCACAATTGATGGGATAGGTCTTGGATATGGAGCTTTTTACAGAAAAACAGATTACGGTAACTTTAATATTGCAGCATACAATACTGATTCTTATGGAGGTAATGTTTCTTTCCAGCTTCCAATTAGTGAAATAGAGCGACTGGGCTTGAATTTATCTTTTGACAATACACAAATCAAAACAAATGCATTTAGCTCAAGGCAATTAGTTGATTTTTATAATTCTGAAGGATTTGAGTTTAATACTTATTCTGCTGGAGTTACCTGGTCTCAAATAACTCTAGATAGAGGGCTATTTCCTACAAATGGAATGAGTAACCAATTATCTTTAACTGTGACTCTTCCTGGTAGTAATATAAATTATGGACGATTTAATCATGACTTTAAAATTTTCAGGCCTCTTCCACTAAATTTAATCTTTAGTTATCGATCAAGAATTGGGATTTTATTTACCTATGACGATACAGAAACTGCTCCTCCATATCAGCACTTCTATGCAGGGGGTATGAGGTCAGTAAGAGGATTTAAACAGAATTATCTTGGGCCAAAGGCAATTTATTCTTCGGGATATAGTCCAAGGTATGCCAGACCTATAGGGGGACCTTATAGTATTTCAGGAGGTTTTGATCTAATAATTCCTCTGGATTTTGTCCCAGATCCAAGATCGTTGAGAGGCTCTGTTTTCTTAGATTATGGAAACGTTTTTAGTGACGGATGTCGTGCTTATGAAACCAACTGCTACGAATTCGATCTGTCTGAACTAAGATATTCTATAGGAGTTGGAGTTACGTGGATTACCGCTTTGGGACCATTGTCATTTGCATTAGCTTCAGTTTTTAATGACTCACCAGCAGACAGAACAGAAACCTTTCAGTTTGAAATAGGAACACAATTTTAAAAAAAAATAGGAATTTTCTTTGTCAAAAAGGTAAACTTCAATTCCTTTATAATTATTTTTACTGAAAAGGGAGATTTTAAAGATGAACTATATAAGAAAAATATTTATTTTCTCAGCTCTGATTAGTTTTACAAATTTTGCATTTCTTTTAGAAGGCATAGCTGTAATAGATTACAACGCAATATTTTTAGGTACAGATCTTGCTAGAGAGCGTATCGATGACTTAAGAGATTCCTCTGACTACAAAGACTTAACAGATGAAGCTCAATCGAAAGACAGTGAAAGAATTAAACTTGCGGAAAAGTTAAAAAAGGAAGAGTCAACTTTATCGGATAATGAAAAAGAAGAAATTCTAAAAAAAATTCAAACTCTATATCAGAGCATTCAACTTCTTTCTCAACAAATTCAAGCTAAAGAGCAAGAGGTCACTCAAAAGCTTCAGGCGGATCAAGCTGAATCTGTTCAAAAAGTAGTTAATGAACTTATAAAGGCAAAAAAAATTAAAATGCTTTTAAATTCTCAAGCTCTTTTGGCTTTTGATAGATCTGACGAAAAAATTAACATTACGCCCGAAGTTGTAGATCTAATTAATAAAGATCAAAAGAAATAAATAAGCTTGTCAAAAAAAACCTTCAAACTGTCGGAGATTTCAAATTTCCTTGACGGAAAGTTAGTAGGCGATGGCTCATTAAAAATTTCTGAGATCAGTTCCTTAAAGGACGCAACAATAGAAAGTGTTTCTTTCTTTTACAATAAAAAATTTTTAAAAGATCTTAAAAATACCTCCGCTGGCGCAATCCTGGTTTCAAAGGACTTTACAGATAATTGCAACACTAACTATATCGTTGTCTCTAACGTACACGCAGCTTATGCAAAATTAACTCAACTCTTTTTTGAAGATAAGAGAAAAAATCTTTCACATGACCAGTCTCATAAATTTTCAGAAAACAAAGATATTCAAATAGGTAAGAATGTTTTTATAGGTGAAAATGTAAAATTAGGAAAAGGAGTGAGAATAAATTCAGGATGTTTTATAGGCGATAATTCAATTATAGGAAATGATACTTATCTACACCCTAATGTATGTATCTATCCATTAACCGTTATTGGAAGAAATAATATTATCCACGCAAACTCTGTCATAGGTTCTGATGGGCTTGGCTTCGCTAAAAAGAAAGATTCATGGGAAAAGATAGAGCATTTGGGGTACGTTGAACTTAAAGATGATGTTGAAATAGGTGCTGCCTGTACCATTGACAGGGCCTCTCTGGGAGTTACCTTGATCGATAAAGGTGTAAAGTTAGATAATCAAGTACATATTGCCCATAATTGTAGTATTGGAAAAAACACAATGATTGGGGCTAAAACGGCAATTGCAGGAAGTACAAATATTGGTGATGACTGTTTAATTGGTGGGGGATGTGGGATTGTCGACAATATAAAAGTAGAAAATAACGTAAGAATAAATCCAATGACTTATTTAACTAAATCCATTAAAAAATCTGGCATTTATTCGGGTGGCTCTATAGTTTTAGAACACGCAAAATGGTTGAAACATATTACAATTCAAAAAAAACAATTCGATGATTGATATAGAGAAAATTAAAACGTTATTACCTCACCGTTATCCTTTTTTGCTTGTGGATAGAGTTGAAGAATTAGACGAGCATAAATACATAAAGGCTTATAAGAATGTCACTAATAGCGAACCCTTCTTTCTTGGTCACTTTCCAAATAGATCAGTAATGCCGGGCGTTTTAATTCTTGAAGCTCTTGCCCAAGCTTCAGGTGTTTTAGGTTTTGTCTCTATGAATAAAACTCCTGAAGAGGGCTCAATGTACTATTTTGTAGGCGCAGATAAATTACGGTTCAAAAATCCAGTGATACCAGGAGATAAATTGACCCTAGAATCAACTAAAATTTCAGAAAAGGCAGGCATTTGGAAGTTTGACTGTAAGGCAACTGTTGGAGACAAGTTTATTTGTTCGGCAATTGTTCTTTGTGCCGATCGTCCTAAATGATTCATTCTTCAGCTCAAATTGATTCATCTGCTGAAATAGATGATGGTGTTTCTATAGGTCCTTATACTGTAATAGGCCCCAATGTAAAAATAAAATCTGGAACCGTCATTGAGGGTAATGCGTTTGTTCATAAGAATACACTCATCGGCAAAGATAATCTCATTTACCCCTTTGCAAGTGTTGGCGGAGATCCTCAAGATCTTAAATACAAAGGAGAAGATACTTTTCTTGAAATTGGTGATCATAATGAAATTAGAGAAGGATCAACGATCAATAGAGGTACTGTTCAAGAAAATGGAAAAACCATAATTGGTAATAATAATTTATTGATGGCTTATACTCACGTAGCTCATGATTGTACTTTAGAAGACGATATAGTTATGACAAATAATGCAGGCGTAGCTGGAGTTGTTAATGTTGGTAAGGGAGCAAGATTAAGCGGTTTTACTCTAGTTCACCAATTCTGCAATATAGGAAGTTATAGTTTTAGCGCACTAGGAACTATTATTACTAAAGACGTGCCTGCTTATGTAAGAGTAAGCGGCAATCCTGCAATTCCAAGGGGTTTGAACACTGTTGGTATTCAAAGACAAGATCTTTCTAAAGAAGCTAGTGATGCATTAAAGGAGTCTTATAAAATTTTGTATCTCAGGAAAAACAAACTTAAAGAAGCAAAACAAGAGATTATCTCGAAATTTAAAGATATCCAAGAAATGGATCTTTTTATTAAAAGTATTTCAAATACTGATAGAAGCATAGTTCGTTAAAGGTAAGAAATTTTGAAAATCGCAGTTTGTGCAGGCGAAAAATCTGGAGATGCTCTCGGACATGAACTCCTTGTTGATTTAAAGGAAAATATCGAAAACTTAGAGATTATTGGTGTTGGCGGACCACTTATGGAAAGTGAGGGATTAAAAAGTATTTTCCCTATTAAAGAAATCTCATATATGGGTTTAATTGATCCATTATTAAATTTAAGAAAAATTTTAAAATTAAGAAACAATTTTATAAATTTTCTAAAAGAAGAGAATCCTGATGTTTTTATTGGAATAGACAGCCCATCTTTTAATAGCGGCATTTGTAAAGCTTTAAGAAGAGATACAAGTATCAAAACTGTTCAATATGTATGTCCACAGTTTTGGGCATGGCGATATGGAAGAGTGCATAAGTTCAATTCTTTGTATCATAGAGTTTTATCACTATTTCCCTTTGAATCTCAATTATTAAAGAAACATGGTGTTAATTTTTCTTATGTAGGCCACCCCCTTGCTAAAAATTTATCAGTAGACTCAAATGAAGAGGAATTGAAAAAAAACCTAGGTATCCCATTAGATAAGAAGGTAATCGCGATTTTACCTGGCAGTAGAAAATCTGAAATATATCATCATTCAAAACCATTAGCAGACTTCATCAATACATATAAAAATCAAAATGCTGATGTAGAAATTATATTGGCCTTGAATAAAGAGTCTGATCTTTCAGGTGAGTTAAAACAATTATCAAAAAAAATAACCGTTATTTATGATTCCACTCAAAAGGTTTTAGCCTCTTGCAACATAGCTATTGTGGCATCCGGAACAGCAACATTAGAGGCCGCAATTTTAGCTAAGCCGATGGTAGTAATTTATAAGAGCAATAAATTAAGTAACTTTATCTTGTCCAATTTTTTTCTAAAAACAAAATTCATTTCTCTTCCAAATATTCTTTCTCAAGAGATGATTGTTTTTGAACTAAGACAAAATCAAGTCTCTGAAAAAGAAATCAGTGAAAAAGTTGAACTTACTTTTAAAAATCAAGAAGTTATTGCAAAAAAGTTGAGTTTAATAAGAGATAGTTTATTGGTTAAAGATTCAAATAAGTTTTCAATCGCTCTAAAAGAAATTCTCGCAAAATGAAAAAATACCTTGTCGGGGCTGATGAGGCTGGAAGAGGCTGTTTGTTTGGCCCTGTAGTGGCTGCAGCTGTTATTTTAGGAAAAAACAATATTTTTGAATTGAAGGATTCAAAAAAGCTTTCTGAAAAAAAAAGAATCATACTACTCAATGAAATAAAAAAAAATGCAATCAAAATTTCTATTGGTCAAGCATCTGTTAAGGAAATAGATTCCTTAAATATAAAAGAAGCTAGTCTTCTAGCCATGAAAAGGGCAATCCTAGGATTAAAGGTTAAAAATATAGAAATCATTGTCGATGGCATAGACATCCCCAAAATAAATTATCCTTGTAAAGCAATCATTAAAGCTGACGATAAAATTCCTGAGGTAATGGCGGCTTCTATTGTTGCAAAAGTTCATAGAGATAATTTAATGATTGCAATAAGCAAAAAATATCCTGATTTTTCACTAGAAAAAAACAAAGGATATCCAACAAAAGAGCACTTAAATATTTTAAAATCTTTAGGTCCGACTGAGTATCATAGGAAGAGTTTTAAACCGGTTTTAGATGCTAGATAAAAAATTTACTCACTTAAATATTCATAGCGAATATTCTATCGCTGACAGTATTATCAAAATTGATCAACTATCTGAAAAAGCACAACAGTACAATTATGAGAGTATAGCTATTACTGATTCTTCAAATCTCTTTGGGTTTTTAAAATTTTATAAGTCGGTTAGATCTAAAGGAATCAAACCCATTGCAGGGGCAGAGATAAATCACGTAAGAGATAGTTCTTCTCATAACGAACACGCTAATTTGACACTTATTGCCAAAAATCAATTAGGTTATAAAAATTTAATAAAGCTAATTTCAAAATCTCAAATAGTTGGAAAGATATCAGGTATTCCAGTTATAGAAACTGAGTGGCTAGCTGAACATTCCGATGGACTTATTGCTCTTTCTGGAGGTTTTAGGGGGCATATAGGAAAGGCTGTTTTAGATACAAATCATGATCTTTTTTTAAAAAGAATTAAGTACTTTCAAAAAATATTTAAAGAAGATTTCATTCTAGAAATCTCACGAATCAATAGGCCGCAAGAAGATATATATAACGAGTACATACTTTCTAAAGCAGGAGAAATGGGATTGCCCGTGGTTGCATCAAACGAAGTTAGATTTATAGATAAAGAGGACTATGAAGCGCATGAGACTAGAGTCTGCATTCAAAAAGGCGAAGTATTAAGCGATGCTAGAAGAACAAGAAGTTATTTTGAAGATCAATATTTTCTTTCTCCTGAAGAGATGTATGAAAAGTTCAAAGATATTCCAGAAGTTCTTTCAAATGCTTACGAATTAGGAAAAAAATGCAATTTGGAGATAGAAACTGGTATTTACGTATTACCTGATTTCAAAACTCCATTAAATAAGTCAGCTGCAGATCACTTGATTGAAATTTCTAAAAATAATCTTAAGGAAAAAACTAAAGATCTGTCCGAAGATGACAAAGTTAAATATGCTGACAGACTGGATTTTGAATTAGATGTTATTTCTAAGATGGGCTATTCTGGCTATTTCTTAGTAGTATCTGATTTTGTTAATTGGGCGCAAGAAAACAATGTACCTGTTGGACCAGGTAGAGGATCGGGAGCAGCTTCATTGGTAGCTTATTGTTTAGGTATTACAGGTATAGATCCTTTGAAATATGGTTTGCTTTTTGAGAGATTTTTAAATCCCGATAGGATAAGTAATCCTGATTTTGATATAGATTTTTGCAAAGACGGAAGAGATAAAGTAATTGATTATGTCACTCAAAAGTACGGTAAAGATGCTGTCGCGCAAATTTGTACTTTTGGAACTATGGCTGCTCGAGCAGTAGTTAGAGATGTTGCAAGGGCTCAAGGAAAATCCTATGGCTTAGCAGATAGGTTAGCAAAAATGATTCCTTTTTCTCCAGATATGACTCTTGAAAAGGCTTTAGATAGTAATGATTTAAAAAGAGCATTAAAAACGGATGAACAGGCAGAAGAAATATTTGATATGGCAAGGAAACTGGAAGGCATCATTAGGAATGTTGGAAAACATGCAGCAGGAGTAGTTATAGCTCCGTCAGAGATAAATGATTTTTCTCCTCTTTATCTTGATGAGGCAACAAATACTTTAGCAACGCAATTCGACATGAAAGATATAGAATCAGTAGGCTTACAAAAATTTGATTTTCTAGGTTTGAGGACTCTTACCATTATAAAAGACGCTCTAGATCTTATTAATACAAAAAGAGAAAAGCTAAATTTAGATGCAATCGATTTAGAAGAAATAGATCTTGAAGACAGATTGACTTTTGATCTTTTACAAAATGGCCTTACGACTGCAGTATTTCAATTAGAATCTAGGGGCTTAAAAGAATATCTGGTAAAGATAAAACCGTCATCTTTTGAAGACATTATTTCAGTTGTTGCTTTATATCGTCCTGGGCCTTTGGATGCAGGAATGGTAGATACCTTTATTAAGAGAAAGCATGGATCTGAAAAAACAGATTATCTAGGAGATAAGGATATTGAAAAGGTCTTAAAAAATACTTACGGAGTAATAGTTTATCAGGAGCAAGTTATGCAACTAGCTCAAGAATATTCAGGCTTTTCTTTAGGGCAAGCAGATCTGCTTAGAAGGGCTATGGGTAAAAAAATTCCTGAAGAAATGGAAAGACAAAGACCTGAATTTATAAAAGGAGCTTTGAAAAAAGGAAAAATAGAAAGAGCTGCCGAAGGACTATTTGATCAGATTCAAACTTTTGCAGGATATGGTTTCAACAAAGCACATTCAGCAGGTTACGGGCTTATTGCATTTCAAACGGCATGGCTAAAGGCTCATTACCCTGTAGAGTTTTTGAGTGCGGCCTTATCCTCAGATATGGATGACTCAGATAGAGTCAGGCTGCTATTGGATGATTGCAAGAATTTTGAAATAGATATTCTCAAACCTGATGTAAATAAAAGTCAATTAAACTTTGTAAATCAGGGCGATAATGAAATTTTATATGGCTTGGGAGCAGTGAAAGGTCTCGGTAAAGCAGCCATTGAAAACATCATAAGTGAAAGGGAACAAAAACCTTTCGAAAATTTATACGACTTTTGTGCAAGGGTAGATTTGAGCAAGGTTGATAAAAGAGGTATAGAGCCATTGATTAAATGTGGAGCAATGGACTCTTTCAATTTGTCTCGAAAAGAGATGTTGGAGAGTTTAGAAGACGCAATGAAATACGCAAAACAAAATACCATGACTCAAGAAAGTGGTATTTCAGATCTATTTGGCGGGATTAGTGAAAGTAATGATTTCATTCCTGTTAGGAAAGATAGGTATGATGACTTTGCTAATTCTAAATTTGAATTTTCTGCTCTTGGCTTTTATTTAGAGGCCCATCCAGTTAAAGAGCATTACTGGGAATTAAAAAAACTAGGAACTGGTTCTATTGAGAATGTTATGGAAGAAAAGGTGAATACAATTTCAGGAGTCATAATTCGGCAAAATAGAATTCAAACCAGAAGAGGCCCTCTAGTTTTTGCAACTTTAGATGATGGAACAGATAGGATAGAGCTCGTTATTTCCTCTGACGTTCTTGACAGTTTCGAAGGTAGTTTAAATCCACAAACAATATATATTGCAAGTGGAGACGTTACTTTTGAAAAAGATACGCAAAAGAAAAATATTGGTTTGCAAAAGAAGATGAGAGTTACAGATATAAAGTCTCTTGAAGAAGCAAGAATGAAATCAGTAACAAAGTTAAAAATAAATATTGAAGGCCAAGAAAAAAAAGACGTTTTGGATATTGTGGAAAATTTAAAGGCAATAGCTCTGATAGAAAATAATACTCAAGGTAGTCAAATTGAAATGCAATACAACCTCAATTCAGGTTCAGCTAATATTGAGTTGGATAAAGATTTTAGAATTCTTTTAAATGACGATAATATGGATAAACTTGTTGAAAATTGCGGGAAAGAAAATATCGATTTCCAGTATCGTGCGAGATAAAGATGGCCTATACCTATTTAGAATTTGAAAAACCGATAAGCGATCTTGAAAACAAGATTGAATCTCTTAGAGATAACAAAGATAACGATGAAAGCGTTCATCAAGAAATTTCTTCCTTGAGCGATAGAATTGAGAATCTCACTAAAGAAATTTACGAGGGCCTTTCGATTTGGCAAAAAGTTCAAGTAGCTCGCCATCCTCACAGACCTCATTTTTCTGACTACATAGAAAATATTTTTACCGATTTTGACGAGTTGCATGGCGATCGATTGTTTGGCGATGATCAAGCAATCATTGGTGGATTAGCAAAATTTAAAGGAAGTCCAGTTATAATCATTGGTCACGAAAAAGGCAAATCTACTGAAGACAAAATTTCGAGAAACTTTGGTATGTCCCAGCCTGAAGGCTATCGGAAAGCTTCCAGATTAATGAAATTAGCTGAAGATTTTTCTCTTCCAATAATAAGTTTTATTGATACACCAGGAGCTTATCCTGGAATTGAGAGCGAAGAACGTGGTATGAGTGAAGCTATTGCTAAAAATTTAAGCATTATGTCAGGTCTTAAAGTTCCAATAATTGTAATTATTACAGGCGAGGGCGGCTCAGGAGGAGCATTGGCGATTGGAGTAGGAGATCATATTTCCATGCTGCAATATTCAATTTATTCGGTAGCATCTCCAGAAGCTTGTGCGTCTATTGTTTGGAGGGACAATTCTAAAGCTCAAGAAGCTGCAGAAGCAATGAAACTTGACGCTAAAAATTTACTGGATTTCGGCTTGATAGATAACATAATTGATGAGCCTTTAGGCGGGGCCCACAGAGATGCAAAAAAAACCTCTTCCCTAATTGCTCAAGAAATTGATGACAATTTAAAGCGTCTAAGAGAAATTGAAATCGATGAGTTGATCGAAAAGAGATATCAAAAAATCATGTCTTATGGGTCAATTCAGAAGTGAATGGACTTTTCTGACTACCTTAAACCTTATTTAAATAAAAAAACCAAAACTTATTATGTTGCTTTAAGTGGCGGAGCAGATTCACTAGTACTTCTGAATGAACTAAAGAAACTACAAAATGAAAATGATTTCAATCTAATTGCAATTCATATCAATCACAACGTTCAAAAAGATTCCGAAAAATGGAAAATCATTTGTGAAAATTTTTGTAAAAAAAACAAAATTAAATTTATCGCTCATTCCTTGAAACCGAAAAAGAATATATTTTCTAATCTTGAAAAAAAACTAAGAGACGAAAGATATAGATTTTTCGAAAAAACTTTAGAAAGAAACTCAATTCTTTTTATGGGCCATCATCTAGATGATCTTATTGAGACTTTCTTTTTAAGAGCATTGCGAGGCAGTGGAATTGAGGGCTTAAGCTCAATTCCCAAAGAAAGGACTTTGGGAAAAGGAAAGCTCATAAGACCCTTCTTGAATATTTCAAAAAGTGAAATTTTAACTAAAGCAAAAAAAGATAAATTGAAATTTATTAGTGATCCATCAAATAAAGATATCTCTTTTGATAGAAACTATTTGAGAAACGAGATATTGCCTAAGATAGAAAAAAGATGGCCGTCATACAGAAAAAATTTAAATCAGCTGATTGAAAACCTAAAAGAATCAAGTGACTTACTTATTACTCATGCGGAAAAAGACTTTAATCAGGTGAAAGTAAAAAAAAATCTTATTTCTTTAAAAAAATTTCTTAACCTTTCAAAAATTCGCCAAAAAAATGTCCTTATTTTTTGGATCAAACTTAATGGTTTAAATCAACCTAGCGCTAGAGTGATAAATCTTTTCTTTAGCAAATTTCTTAAAGATGAAAAGACGCCCAAAGCAAAATACATGTGGGGAACTACATCTAAAAAAGGTTCAGTTTGTATTACTAAAAATACAAATGAGTTAAGAATTTCAGAACTATCAGCTTAAAATTTTATTGATGCAATTAAGAATTGCTTTGTAAGAAGCTACTGTAGTGTTTTGATCTATGCCTGCACCCCAATCCGAAGAGTTTTTATTTTGTATTTCAATGTATGCGGCAGCTGAGGCATCTGAACCGGATGAGATTGAATGCTGATGATAATCAGAAACTTTGAAGTCTGAGGACAAGTGGTCATTCAATGCATTAATGAAAGCGTCTATAGGTCCATTTCCAGTTCCCTCAATTTGGATTTCTTTTTTGTTCTCTATCAATGAAAGCTTAATGACGTCTTTTTCTTTTGACGATTGAATTTCATGGGAATTGTAAGAAATCTTTTTGGAATTATTTTTTAAATAGTAATTTTCAAAACTCTCCCAAATTTCTTTAGAGTCTAATTCTTTTCCTGTTTCATCGGCTTGCTTTTGAATTACTTGACTGAAATCAATCTGCATTCTTCTTGGCAGGGTAACTCCATAGTCTTGCTCTAGAATGTAGGAAATGCCTCCCTTCCCTGATTGGCTATTTATTCTAATCACGGCTTCATAGGTTCTGCCAACATCTTCAGGATCTATAGGCAGATAAGGGACTCGCCACTTTGAATCGTTTGAATTTCGCATTTCATCAAATCCTTTTTTGATGGCATCTTGATGGGATCCAGAGAAAGCTGTAAATACCAAGTCTCCCGCATACGGGTGTCGAGGATGAACCGGAAGTTGATTGCAATATTCAACCTCACGCATTGTCTTGTTGATATCTGAGAAATCTAGCTGAGGATCGATTCCTTGAGTAAATAAATTTAATCCCAAAGTCACAATATCTACGTTACCTGTTCTTTCACCGTTTCCGAAAAGAGTACCTTCAATTCTATCTGCACCTGCCATCAACCCAAGTTCAGCCGCAGCAACTGCTGTTCCTCTATCATTATGAGGATGCAGACTAAGAATGATCTTGTCTCTGTTCTTTAAATTTTCGTTCATCCATTGAATTTGATCGGCATAAATATTTGGCGTGGAGAGTTCTACTGTTGCGGGGAGGTTAATAATTGTTTTATTTTTGTTACCTTTGTGCCAGATATTATTGACCTCGTTGCAAACCTCGGCTGCGTAGTCTAGTTCTGTTCCAGTAAAACTTTCTGGACTGTACTCAAATTGCCAATTCGTCTTGCTGTATTCTTCAGAAAGTTTTTGCACAAGCTCAGCTCCTTCCGTAGCGATTTTTGTAATTCCTGCCTTATCCTTTTTGAAAACAACTTCTCTTTGAAGAGTCGAAGTAGAGTTATACAAATGAAAAATTACATTTTTTGCACCTTCTGTAGCCTCAAAAGTTCTTTTTATTAAGTGTTCTCGAGCTTGGGATAAAACTTGGATTTTTACATCAGAAGGAATTAAATTATCATCGATTAATTTTCTTACGAAGCTGAATTCCGTCTCAGATGCTGATGGAAATCCTATTTCTATTTCCTTAAAATCCAATTCAATCAACATTGCAAAAAATCTAAGTTTTTTTTCTATCCCCATTGGCTCAATCAGAGCTTGATTTCCATCTCGCAAGTCAACGCTACACCAGATGGGGGCATTGGTGATTTGGTTAGTAGGCCAGCTTCTATTTTTAAGTTTAATTTTCTCAAAAGATGAGTACTTGGAAATAGCGCTGTTATCTATTTTCTTCATGGTTATAAATTAACTTAAGTGTGCTTATCATATAAGATATTTACAATGAAATCAGGGGAAAAGCTTTTGAGAGAAATGGGAATTTCTTCTTGGACTTTGAAAAAAAATTTTTTGTTCGACGGCAAACATATCACCAAAAAAGATATTAAAAATATCTCACCAGCAGATTTAAAATTTTTGAAGTCTTTAAGCATTTCCCTTAGACAAGAGTTTTCTGAGAATTATCCAGAGCAAATAATTGATTATTTGTCTGCAAATAAAATCGAAATTGATAGCCTAGATATTTTAAAAACTATGTCCACCCAAGAAAAAAAAGAGCTTTTGATAAACATTGAGAAAAATTGAAAAAATAAAAAAACGTTATCTTGAGCAAGTCTTTGGAATAGAACAGCTTTCTAATTCTACACCTTGGAGCTACTCCAGCTTTCTAGATTGTATGAGAAAAGATTATGAATTTTATGTATGTCTCGAAAACGAAAAGGTTCAAGGTTTTTTTATAGCTAGTTTCAGTTTGTTGGAAGGACACTTACTGAATATTTCTGTTGCACCTAATATGAAAAGACAAGGAATAGGTAACGAACTTTTAGAGAAAGTTGAATCCATTGCTAATAAGTTTGGAATAAAAGAAATATTTTTAGAAGTTAGAGAATCAAACGAAGAAGCTATTTCTTTTTACAAAACTAATGAATTTAAAGAGATTGGGTTGAGAAAAAACTACTACAAACTATATGATGGAAGAGAAGATGCCCTCATATTTTCAAAGAAGTTGACAGATGATTCTTTTTCTTTAAAGCAGATTTTCTATGTCTTGAGCAATATCTTTAGGTTCCGTATTCGGTGAGTAACGTTTAATCACCTCGCCATCTTTATTGACCAAAAACTTTGTAAAATTCCATTTTATTGCCTTGCTTCCAAGTAAGCCTTTCTTTTCCGATTTGAGAAAATCATACAAAGGATCCGCATTTTTTCCATTGACGTCTATTTTTCCCATAACAGGAAAACTGGTTTGGAAATTTATTGAGCAAAATTCTTGGATCTCTTCATTGCTTCCAGGCTCTTGATTGCCAAATTGATTACAAGGAAAAGCTAAGACAGAAAAGTCTTTTTCTGAGTATTTTTTTTGCAGCTCTTCTAAGCCGTCGTATTGCGGTGTAAACCCACATTTACTGGCTGTATTTACAATTAGAAGGGTTTTTCCTCTATATTTTTCCAATGATACTGAATTATTTGCATTATCATTTACTGAAAAGTCATATAATGTTTGGCTCATAAAATTCATTTTATCAGAAAAAATATAAATACTTTAATCAACGGGGAGAGCAATCATGAAATACAAAAAACTAGGTAACACCGACTTAGACGTAAGCCTTATTTGTTTAGGGACAATGACTTGGGGCCAACAAAATACTGAAGAAGAAGGTCATGAGCAAATGGACTATGCTGTTGATAGGGGAGTTAATTTTTTTGATACCGCAGAACTTTATTCAATTCCTCCAAAAGCAGAAACACAAGGAAGCACCGAAACAATTATTGGAACTTGGTTTAAGAAAAATAAGAATCGAGACAAAATTATTTTGGCTACAAAAGTTGCAGGTAGAAGCGGTATGGATTGGTTTAGAGGAGGAGAGACTCGACTCGATAAAAAAAATATAGAGGCTGCGATAGAAGGGAGTCTGAAAAGACTGCAAACCGATTATGTAGATTTGTATCAACTGCATTGGCCGGATAGACCAATGCCTATGTTTGGCGGAGGAGCAGGTCTTTACAAGCATTACGATATGGAAAACATCGCAATTTCTGAAACATTGGAAGTTCTAAAGTCTCTAGTCGATTCTGGCAAGGTGAGATATATCGGTTTATCTAATGAGACCCCTTGGGGACTTTCAGAATTTTTAAGAATTGCAGATGAAATGAATTTACCAAGGGTTCAGTCAGTTCAAAATGCTTACAATCTTTTAAACAGGACATACGAATATGGCATGTCTGAATTTTATTTCAGATCCGAAGTAGGTTTATTGGCATACTCTCCACTTGCTCAAGGGTATTTATCTGGAAAATATTTAAATGGTGCAAGACCTGAGGGTTCTAGAACTCAATTATTTGGCAGAGGTCAAAGATATGAAACAGAATCTGCCGAAAATTCAATTCAAAAGTACGTCGACTACGCAAAAGAAATAAATATCGATCCTTCAGTAATGGCCAACGCTTTTGTTAATTCCAGAGATTTTGTTACATCCAACATCATCGGAGCTACAACAATGGAACAACTAAAATTAGCAATTGATAGTTTTGAAGTTGAACTGAGCGAAGAAAATTTGACCTATTTGGATCAAGTACACGCTGCTTGCCCTAATCCATGTCCTTAATTTGATGAAATGGATATGGCTTAAATATAATGATTTGGATGACTCGCAGTTACGAGATATTTCAGAGCTAAGAAAATCTTTTTTTGAGGCTGATCAACAAGATCCGGTAAAGGACGAATACGATGTAATGAGTTTTCATCTTTTAGGGCTGATGAATTCTGACTTGGTGGCATATGGTAGAGTGATTCCACCTCATGGTGAATTTATCAATCCTTACCTCAGCAGAATCATCGTTGCCGAAAAATTCAGAAAAAAAGGATTTGGTAAAGCTTTAGTTAATGAGCTGAGTAAAAAATCAAAAGCCTTGTTCTCCAATAAAATAACAAAAGTATCAAGCTTGGCTTCTACCTTAAGTTTTTATAAAAAACATAATTTCATTGAAGATAAAAAGGTCATTGACGAAGCTGGAGTTGAGCATTTTATTTTATTGAAAAATGATTGATAAAAAATACGTCAACATTGCGTTAACTGTTGTTTTTTTTGTTTCCTTATTCATTTCTTTAAATTCAGTTATTTTTGAGACCAATTTTCAACTCGACCAGGCAATTGCCCGCGTAGGCGAAAAAGAGATAAGCCGACAAAGATTTGAAGAAATAATCAAAGTTTTGGACGATCAAAGCAATTCAGAATTAACTTTGGAAAAGAAAAATTTGATCCGGGAAAGGCTAATTGATGAGGAACTTTTAATTCAAAGAGCAATAGAGCTTGATTTGGTAAGAAATGACTCTTTGGTAAAAGGGAATGTAATTCAAACAATGTTTCAACACATCATCAACTCAAACGAATTGGTTGAACCTTCAGAGGCTGAGTTAAGAGAGTATTTCAGCAAAGAAAAGAATTACTTCTCTTCAGGTAGGCGTTACAAACTCAAGAATTATACTTTTCGTAATTTGGATGATGCAAAAACGGCAATAAATTTGCTTAACCAAAGCGATTTGGAAAGTTTCTTAAAACTTGTAGAAACTGAAAGTGCTATTGATTTACCAAACGTTTTCCTTACGCCGCAAAAAATAAGAGATTATTTAGGACCCAAAGTTTTAGATGAATTACCGAGTCTTGAAAAAGGAGGCTTTTCTAATATTTTTGAAATAAACGAAGTACCTAGCATCGTTATTTGTATTGATATTTTGTTGGACAACAATCCAAAATTCGAAGAAATTGCCGAACAGATCAAGAATAAATTCATCAGAGATCGAGAAGACAGTCTCGTCAAAGAGTATATTGAAAACTTAAGAAATTTTTATGAAATTGAAAAATATTCTTTTTAGCTTTTTTTTAATACTTTTTTTTTCAGGAAATATTTTATCTCATCAAAAAAGCCAGTCTTATACCTCCTGGAAGGGCGAAGTGGTTGGAACAGACTTCGTTGTTTCTGTTTCGACAAAAATCAGTAAAGGAGTTTTATTTAATCAACTTCAAAACAACGGCTATCGAATAGATCAGCTTGAGAATTATTTTAAAAATAAAATAAGCTCTGAAGACTGTTTTTCGCAAAATCCGCTAATCCAAGATCAGGGTGACTTTGTTAAATATCTGAATAAATTTTTCTGTTCTGTAGAGCAGCCTAGATTTAACTTCAACTTGTTTTTTGACTTGAATCTTACCCACCTGGATTTTTCTTCTCAAGAAAAGGCAGGTCAGCTCTTCCCTGATTTTATTATTTCCTCGGACAATCGACAGATTTATATTTTTGATGAGAATCAAAGTGCTGAGCTCAATTTATCCTTCTTAAACTTCTTATCTTTCGGTTTCAAGCACATTTTGAGTGGTTTGGATCACATTGCTTTTTTGTTGCTCATAATTTTTTTGTGTGCAAACTTAAAAACCCTTTTTTTTGCAATTTCAGGTTTTACCCTAGGACATTCAGCTAGCCTTTTTTCAAGTGTTCAGGGTCTAATTGTATCTTCAACAAATTTGGTTGAGATCATGATTGGATTTTCCATCTTAGTCTGCTCGATAGAGGTCTTGGGGAAAAAGACGGCTCAGCTTGGGATGTTTTCAAATCTTCTATTAGTTGCTTGGGCAATTTTAACTTTCACTATATATATCTTTATCCCCAAGCAGTCTCTCTTCTTTTTAGCTTTAGGTCTTATGATGTTTTGCTATTTGAGATTATCTGATAACTACCAAAGCAGTTTGAATCTTATTTTTATAACCATTGTGTTTGGCTTTATCCACGGCCTGGGTTTTGCAGGAGCCATAAATGAGATTTATTTACCAAAAGAAGACATGTTAAAAATCCTTCTAGCTTTCAACTTAGGCATTGAAATTGGTCAAATTTTAATTTTTGGAGTTTTTGCTTTATTTGCCTACTTTTTAAAATTTTATAATTTAGGAAAGCTAAGAAACTTTGCCACTGTAGCCATTACCGCATCAATTTTTGGCTACAGCTTAAATCTCATCATCGAGAGATCTTTTTTAGTCTTTTAGATGATTCTTATGTCTTTTGCTTGAGGTCCCTTGAGACCATTGGTTACTACGTAACTGACTCTGGTGCTTTCTTTGAGAAGCTTTCTATCTTTGATTTCTACCGAGGCGAAGTGAATAAATAAATCTCCGCCTTTATCTCTCTCCACAAACCCATAACCTTTACTTGGATCAAACCACTTGATTTGACCTTTTTCTCTTCTAATTCTTCTCTTTATTTGCTTGCCATAAACAATAATCATGCTGGATGTGTAGATACCAAGAAAAAAGAAGAGAGTTAAAAATACAAGGTTTTCTTGAAAAGCTTGGCTAAAAGATTGATTTTCAACGAACCAAAAGTATGCAAAAGCAAATAAAAAAGAAACCAGCAAAGATGAAGTCGCTCCTCTTAACCACATAAAAGTATTATATCTTTATTGTTATGAAGCTAAAAATTACTTTAGTTTTTCAAGAATTTTGATGTGTTTTTCGGTAGTAACAATTTTTTGGGAAATTTCTTTTAAATTTTGTTTTCTTTCTTGAACGAGTGTTTTTGGAGCATTCAAAAGAAATTTTTTATTATCGAGTTGATTTTTTAAGCCTTGAAAAGACTTAGTGAATTTTTCTAGGTTTTTATGATTCCTTTCAATTTCAGACTGAGGGTCAATAAGACCTTGTAGAGGAATATGAATTTTCGTGCCGTCAACAAGAGAAATTGCTGAAGGCGGAAGGTTTTTGCTTAAAAACTCAATTTTTTTAACTTTTGTTAAGTTGAGCAAGTAGTTTTTGTTTTGCTCCAGTAATTTCTTGATGCTTTTATTTTTTTCGACAATGATAGTGATATCTTTCTTAGGAGAGATAAGCATTTCGGATCTTATGTTTCTAATGCCTGAGATTACTGATCTCAAAGATTCAATATTTTTCAGGTTAGAGGTTCCTAAATATTTTGTCGGAAGCTCCGAAATCATAATGCTCTTTTCTTTTGCTTTGAATGTCTCTTTGAAAGATTGCCAAATTTCTTCTGTAATGAAAGGCATCATGGGATGGGCTAATTTGAGTGTCTTTTCAAAAATATCTAACAACGAATTTTTTATTTGGGCTTTCTCAACATTGGAAATGCTCTGATCATTTAGTCTAATTTTGCAGAACTCTATGTACCAATCGCATAACTTTTCCCAAATGAATTCGTAGAGAACTTGCGTTGCCAAGTCGAATCTAGAGTTATCGATATGATCAACATAACTTTCTAGACTTTTATTAAATTCAGATCTGATCCATTTATCAATTGGATCATCACTAAATTTCTTTGATTTTTTATATCCTTTGCATTGCAGCTTGATAAATCTTGAGGCATTCCATAACTTGTTACAGAAGTTTCTATAGCCTTCGACTCGTTTGACATCAAAGTTTATGTCTCTACTTCCCGATGCCAGAGATGCAAAAGTAAGCCTAAGCGCATCAGTTCCGAAAGAAGGTATACCGGAGGGGAACTCTTTCTTGGTTGCTCTTTCAATTTTCTCTCTCAAACTTGGCACGATTAAGTTTTCAGTTCTTTTTGCTATTAAAGTTTTCAGAGGGATTCCATCAATTACGTCAATTGGATCAATTATGTTTCCTTTTGACTTTGACATCTTTTGACCTTCTGAATCTCTCACCAATCCGTGAATAAAAACCTTTTTAAAAGGCGGCTCTTTGAGAAATTTTTGGGAAATCATAATCATTCTGGCAACCCAAAAAAATATGATGTCAAAACCTGTAACCAAAATGGAAGTGGGGTGGAATTTTGCAAGTTGTTTGGTTTTTTTCGGCCAACCTAAGGTCGCAAAAGTCCACAATTGCGAAGAAAACCAGGTATCCAATACATCCTCATCCCTCATTAGGGTTCCAGAAACTTTATTTCTCTTTCTTACTTCTGCTTCGGACTTTCCAACATAAACTTTTTTATTTTCATCGTACCAAGCCGGAATTCTATGTCCCCACCATAATTGACGACTGATGCACCAATCTTCAATATCCTTCATCCAATTGAAGAAAGTCTTTTCCCAATTTTTTGGTACGAATTGAACTTTCCCATTTCTAACCAATTTCGAAGCTTCTTGAGCTAAATTTTTTGTTTTCAAATACCATTGTTCGGTTAAATAGGGTTCTAAAATTTCTCCGGTTCTTTCGCCACGAGGAATTGCAAGTTTGTGCTTTTCACTTCCTGCCAGTAAATTTGCTTGATCTAAATCTTCGATGATAATTTTTCTAGCTTCTAGCATTTTTAAATTCTGATATTTCTTAGGAGCGTTTTCGTTCAAAGTTCCGTCTTTGTTTAAAATATTTAGAAACTCGAGTTTATGACGTTTGCCTATTTCAAAATCATTGAAGTCATGAGCTGGAGTTACTTTCAAACAACCGGTACCAAACGACATGTCAACATAGTCATCAGCAATTACAGGTATCTCTCTATCCGTTAGAGGCAATTTAACTGTTTTACCGATAAGTTTTTTATATCTTTTGTCATTGGGATTTACGGCAACAGCCATATCTCCCAATAAAGTTTCTGGCCGAGTGGTTGCTACTGTTAGGTAGCCTGAATCGTGTTCGTACTTGATGTTCCAGATGAAAGAACTTTCTTCTTCATTGGAAACTTCAAGATCTGATAATGCAGTTTGCAAAGAGGGATCCCAATTAACGAGTCTGTATCCTTTGTAAATAAGACCTTCATCGTAGAGCTTACAAAATACTTCCGATACTGCATCGCTGAAGTCAGCATCCATAGTAAATTTTTCAGAAGACCAATCCACTGAAGAACCCAGTCTTCTAAGTTGCTTGGTAATGGTATTGCCAGAGTACTTTTTCCATTTCCAGATTTCTTTCTCAAACTTACTTCTGCCCAGAGATTCTCTTGTCTTGCCTTCACCTTCAAGTTTTCTTTCGACAACCAATTGTGTTGCGATGCCTGCATGGTCCGTTCCGACTTGCCATAGGACATCATACTGCTGCATTCTTTTTAACCGCGTCATAATATCCATTAAGGTATTTTGAAACCCATGACCCATATGCAAGCTACCCGTCACATTTGGCGGCGGAATCATAATGGAAAATGTTTTTTTAGATTTATAAGTGGGTTTAAAAAAACCAGATTTTTCCCAAAACCGATACCATTTTTTTTCTAAATTTTTTGGGTTGTAAGTCTTTTTCACTTTTAGTTGATGTAAGTGGGATCCAATCCATCAATTTTACATTGTTTGAAGCTTTCTCTTGCTTGATTTTGCAAAGAAGCATTATCTTTAATGACAATTTGAAACACGGTATCGTAGTCCTGATAGTCTGGAGGTAACTTTGGGTTTAGATTGATCAAAGTTGAAAAATCGTTTTTTACCTTAATGCCTGGGTAAGATATTTCTACAGGACAAGGGGGTATTTTTGCATCGTTAGAAATCTTATGAGCTAAAAAAACCTCATTAAGGTCTTCCCAAAGCTTCTGATCAAGTTCATTGGCTTGCGCAGCGTCATTGCACCTCAGATTAATTTTATTCTGAGGAGAAGAGCCAAGTTCTAGAAATTTTTCTTCAACAAACTTAAGTAAGAAACTTATGGCTTCTTTTTCATCTTCTCCTGCAGAAATAAAACTTATTTCTTGGGTCATGCAGTGAGTAAATATTCAGACAAGAGGGGGACAGGTCTTCCGGAGGATACCTTTTGTCCTCCAATTCCATAAGCCGTTCCCGCTATATCTAAATGTGCCCACTTGTACTTTTCGGTGAATCTTGAAAGAAAACAAGCAGCCGTAATTGTGCCGGCTGAACCACCTATATTAGCGATATCGGCATACCTACTTTTTAAACCGCCTTGGTACTCATCCCAGAGAGGCAATTGCCAAGCCTTATCGCCACTGGCAATTCCCGAGCTAAGAATCTTATCAGCCAATTTTTGATCGTTTGACATGACGCCGGTAGCTTCGTGCCCAAGGGCTACGATTACAGCACCCGTTAGGGTAGCAATATCTATAACACTGGCTGGCTTAAATCTTTCTACATAAGTAAGTGCGTCACACAATACCAATCTACCTTCGGCATCGGTATTGAGTATTTCCACGGTTTGACCTGACATGGTGCTGACAACATCGCCTGGCTTAGTTGCAGTCCCACTTGGCATGTTTTCAGCTGAGGCAATGACACCGATAATATTTTTCTTCGGTTTTATTTCTGCTATCGCTCGCATCGTACCCAAGACACTAGCAGCTCCAGACATGTCGTATTTCATTTCGTCCATTGCACGCGAAGGTTTGATGCTAATCCCTCCAGTATCAAAGGTAATTCCTTTTCCAACAATTACATGCGGCTGTTCATCTTTTTTACCACCAGCATAGTTCATGATGATTAGCTTTGATTCTTGTACGCTACCGTTACCAACCGACAAGAGGCAGTCCATACCTAATTTTTTCATTTCTTTTTCACCGAGAACTTTGGTTTTCACTGCAGAAAAAGTTCTAGACAAGGCTCGTGCTTGATTTGCAAGGTGTGTCGGGGTGCAAATGTTGGCAGGGGTATTCGCAAGCTCTTTGCTGAAATTGCTGCCCGCACCAATGATTTGACCTTTTTTAAGAGCTGCAGACAGACCTGCTTTTTTTGAATCCATAAATATTTCTACTTTTTTTAAGACATTTTTAGGTTGATTCTTTTTGCCTTTAAAAAAGTATTGATAGCTTGAAGCTTCAAGATGTCTACCCAAAACTTCAACCGTCCAACTGGTATCTCTATTTTCTACAGAAACTTCAGGAATGATAATTTTTACCGAAGCAGATTTCGAAGCCAACGCAGCACTTGAAATTGATTGGCAAATTTTGAAATAGTCTACTTCTGAAATCTTTTTATTTTTTTTACCGGTTCCAACGAAATAAGATTTTTCCGCATTGACCCCACTGATGGCAGGTAGATAAACGCTATTGCCAATTTTTCCGGTAATTTCTTCCCTGGAAATAAGTTTTTTTATTGTGCCATTGCTGGCTTCATTGATTACTTTTAAATCGCCATCGAGAGTTTTGGCTTCGCTTACACCTATTATCAAAGTCTGAAATTTGTCTTTTTTGAAATTTAACTTTTTATTTGATGATATTGATTGATTTAATAATTTCTTCATTTCTTCTCCATACAAAATTTACTGTTAAACATGTGGGATAATACCCTAAGAATATAATAGCAATGCCAAGAATTATTACATTATATTTAATAGGCCAAGTAACTAAGATTAGTTTTTTAACCTTAATCGTTTTATTTAGTGTTTTTTTTCTAAATGAGTTTACGGTCTATCTTGAAAAAGTCTCAAGTGGTGAACTTTATCCTGAACTCCTAATACTGGTTTCGATTTACAGCATGTCTGAAATTGTTGAGGTCGTGCTTCCGTTGAGTGTTTTTATCGGGACCATCATTGCCATTTATCGCCTGGATCAAAACAACGAGCTATTGGCTTTTTCCAAAATGGGCCTTGGCAAACGCAAGGTCGTTTTAATCTCTTGTATCCCAGCGATATTTTTTGCACTTTTTGTGGCATTAGTGTCTTTTTATCTCACTCCGCTTTCAAATAACAAACTTGCTTTTTTAAACGATGTAGAAAGATTTTCAGACAGATTTAAATTAATGGGAGCCGAAAAGATCAATGTCCTTGATGATCTCAACGCAATTTTTTATGCCAAGGAAGCTTCAGACAGGGGTTTTCAAGATGTTTTTTCAAGTTTTGAAACCAACGACTCAGAGTTTGTCTTAACTGCTGACGAATTGATCTCCAAACCCTTAAACGAAAAAGAAAACCGGATATCTTTCGAGTCAGGTAAATTTTCTATTTTGTCCGAAGCCATGCCACTGGATTTTAGCTTTGATGAATTCTTTTTAATTTTGCCGAAAAAACCAATTCTCAATGTTGAAGACTTGAAGAGAAAATATTTTCACGAATTGTTTTTTGCTAAAGATTTAGAGCGAATCGAATTACTCAAACGTTCTTCCATGCCGTTGATCCTTATCATTTCAGCCTTAATAGCTGCATCCTTGACCATGAGGTTGAAAGACTCGGGACGTTTTTATATTTTTCTTTCCGGTCTAATCATATTTATGTCTTACTATGGACTTTCGCTTTCCCAGGAGGTCTTTAGTAATTTTTCTCTTAATTCCACAATTGTGTTTTTTAGTATTCACGGTATTTATTTGATCGCCGCTATCATGTTGGCACTCGATCAAAGCTATCAAAACCTTAGTTTCAATCTTGGTGGCTTAAAATATTCAAGAAACTTCATGATCAATCTCTTTGTGTTGTTTTTAATTGCAACGGTATTTTCCTATTTGGTTTTTTATGTCTTTTTATAGTCTTATTTTTGGCGATACTTTAGACAATCTTTTCACGAGATATGCCTGGCGCTTTCTTTTTCTAACGGTTGGGATATTTTTTTTATTGGATTTGATTCTTTCATTCTTAAATGAATTTGAGGATTTAAGCGAATTTTATTCATTCAATAAGATTCTGCTCTTTCTGGCTTTTACTTCGGTTGATGCGGTTTTTGACATTTTTCCATTAAGCGCAATTGTCTCGACAATCATTTGTATGGGTGCAATTTCAGATTCAGGAGAATTGATAGCAGCAAGGGTATCTGGAAAAAAATTATCAAGAATTATCTTTGCGGTTTTGAAACCAGTAATTTTTGGAATTTTACTAATGCTCGTTTCATGGCAATTTTTTATCCCCAATCTTCAAGAGGCTGCCAATAATTTAAAATTTGAACCCACATCAAATCTCTCCGAGCAAAAAGAGCAGTGGGTATTTAAAAATGACCGATTCTCAAAAGTTACCGATAAAGGCACCAGCAAGGAAGTAAAAATTTACGATCTCGATGAAAAAGGAAATGTCGATACCATTGTCGTTTCCAAAGACATTGAAATTGCTGAAAGTGAATGGGTTATCAAAGAGGTAAGAGACTATAAGGAAGATATCAGTAAGTCTGATTTCATCTGGGAGGATGCGCCAAAGCTCGCTATGAATTATTCCATGAAAGGTCTAAAACACATGTCCTTAACAGATAACTATTATTACTGGCAATCCATCAACGAGGTGGCTGATCGTAACAAAGTAGGTTATGAATTTTGGAAGAAAATGCTTGAGCCTATTTCTTTGCTCTGTCTCATAATTTTTGCTTTAGCTATTTCACTTAGAGCCATAGGCAGAAACAAAAGCGTAGATCGTTTCGTTTTGGGAATTTTAATTGCCTTCGGCTTTAACCTTTTAATTAAAATCTTTGGCAACATTTCTTTGATTCTAGGTTGGAGTGCTTTTTGGGGAATTCTGTTGTCTTCTTTGATTCTGCTCTACTTTGGCATAAGAATTATTCGACGCGTTTAGACTTTTACTAAAAACGTTTTTGACAAAATATCGTTTAAGGTTTTCTTATCCTTTCGAAAAAGCATCGGCAGATAATTCAAGCCAAATAACAAAGTAAAGATCAGCCCCAATAGACATCGATAAACCATTCTCCCAAAACTAACCTCAGAAGAGTCATCTTGAGCCAAGCGAACTTTCCAAACTTGCATGCCTAAAGTTTGACCTTTATTTTTTTTCCAAAAGTAACAGTAAAAACCAACCCCCAAAGCTAAAAATACCAAATACATCAAAGGGCTTTCCACTTCAGTATTTAATGCGTAGGTAATGAGCAGGGTGAGACCCACACAAAGGGCAATGATTAAAATCAAGTCATAAAATAAGGCAACCATTCTCCTGAAGAAGCCCGCTGGTTTATAATCTAAAGTAGAATTCATATTATGTCTGAACAAGAAGCTAATCTATCACAAAGCAATTTCTTCGGTCATCCCATTGGCTTAAGAACCTTATTCTTTACTGAGCTCTGGGAGCGAATGTCTTATTACGGCATGCGTGGGTTACTGGTTCTCTACATGACCATTGGCGTGGTTGGTAATCCTGGACTGGGTTGGTCAAACGTTGAAGCCAATGCCATTTATGGCATTTATGCTGGGATGGTTTATTTCTTGGCTTTACCGGGCGGTTGGCTCGCAGACAATTTATTGGGCTATCAAAAGGCCGTACTTTATGGTGCGCTCATCATCATGTTGGGCCACTTTACCTTGGCCATTCCTTTGGAAGAGACTTTTATCTTGGGCTTGGCCTTTGTTGCCATCGGTACCGGTCTTTTAAAACCCAATATATCTTCCATCGTAGGACAGCTTTATGCGGATCACGACGAACGCAGAGATTCTGGCTTCACCATTTTTTACATGTCGATCAATATCGGGAGCATGCTTGGGTTTGCCGTCTGTGGTTACTTGGGTGAGCGTATTGGTTGGCATTGGGGTTTTGGTGCTGCAGGCATTGGTATGCTTTTTGGCGTAATTCAATTTGTTTATTTTCGAAGTCAGCTTGGAACTGCCGGCTTAAATCCAAATGAAATGGCAGAAGGGCGCAGAAGCACTTTGCGACTTTGGACCATCATTACGGTTTTATTTTTTGCAGCAGTAGTCATCTCAGGAGTTCTTGGGTTTTGGAGTATCGATCCAGTATTTTTTGCAGAACGTTTTCGAGACTTTCTAGTTGTCATCTCGTTTATCTATTTTGGTTATTTGTTTTTCTTTGCAGGCCTTACTAGCTTTGAAAAGAAAAACGTTTTGATGCTTTTACTGTTATTTGTGGGAGCTGCTGCCTTTTGGTCTGGTTTTGATCAGTCAGCAGGTTCGTTATCAATCTTTACCAGAGATTATGTGAATCTTACTTTTGGTTCTTTTCAAGCGCCTGTCAGTTGGACGCAATTTTTAAATCCGCTTTTTGTGGTGATGTTTGCGCCTTTCTTTGCTTATCTCTGGGTCTTTTTAGGGAAAAGAAATTTAAATCCCAATACGCCTATTAAATTTGCCATTGGGTTAATTTTTATGGGACTGGGTTTTATTGTGATGCTTTATGCAGTGCAATACGCCATGGTTGAGGCACCGGTAGGAGTCCAATGGCTGCTCTTAACTTATCTATTGCATACCTTTGGTGAATTGGCTTTATCGCCAGTTGGTTTGTCTGCTTTTTCCAGATACTCGCCTAAAAAATATCTTGGCCAGATGATGGGTTTGTGGTTCTTGGCTTCATCCTTAGGAGGAGTGCTTGCTGGATTGTTTGGCGGAGAAGCAACCGAATCCGGTTTGAGTAGCATGACCCCGATATTTTCTGAATTGATCTATTACTATTTGATCTTGGCAGCGGTCTTAATAGCTCTTTCTTTTTTTATAAAAGGAAAAGTAAGTTCGTAAGCTGCTATATATTGCGAACAGAAATATTAAGTTTTAAGATTAATTGAAAAATAAGGAGATATTATGGAACTTAAAAAAAGACAAGATGACACCCTTGCTGAAGTAACTTCAATTGAAGTAAAAGCAGATGGAATGGTGATTAGCGCAAAGGCTGATATGCCGTCCTATGGAAAAGTAAGATTTTCAATAAATGTTCAATCCAGCGGTGAAAGAAATTCCGGATCATGTTTTGGCTCAGGAAGAGGATCAACAGCAGATGGTAATTTCCTTGCAGGAATATTTTCAGGAAGATGGCATCGAGAGGGAACTACAGCATTTATGAATTACATTGTTGAGGTAAGCAATGGAGATAGAAACCTTGATATGGTCGAATTTGATAGCACAACGGATCAAATTAAGATTCAGCACTTTGCATTAAATTAAAATTTAGATTTATTGACTATTTCTTGGCGGTGTTGGGGTATTTAAAAAAGTTACCGCCCAATGTAGAAGAATAACCGCAGTAAGATCTCCGGTTGTATCTAACATTCTGCTAAAACCCATACCGCCAAGAAAAGTAAAGATACAAGCATTGAGTTTCCAGCGCAAAGTGAAATAGTGAGTGGTTGCAAAAATAAGATTGCTAATGAGAGCTCCAATCCAATAGAAACTTATACCAGTAATTTCTGATGTGATCAGAAGGGGCAGAGAAAGCCTGAATGCAATTTCTTCAACCAAAGAAATCATGAAGAGATATCCAACCCAGATTAATTGACGAAGATCGATTTCTCTTTTCGTATATTTCAGAAATCCAAATATAAAAGTAGCAACTATTAAACTCCAAAGAAGATATTTAGGAGGATTTCTAATTAAATTATCCAGTGAAGAAAATAAGGCAGTTTGAATGGACGGCAGCAAAAGACAAATAATCGCTATCGAAGCCATGGTAAGGCCATGTCTAGCTAGTACCTGACGAAACTTAGAGATATAAGTTTCTTGGCTTGAAGCTGCTCTTTGCAGTCGACCCGCAGGAATTGGATTAGAAGCTTCCTTCATTGATGACTATACGATTAAGTTAATCGTTGGAGTGCAATTCTTCGTTAAGTTCTATGATTTTTTTATTCGGGCGACATTGAATGGAACCCGTTAAAGAATTTCTTATGAATAAAAGATCAGATTTCGAAGCAAGTTCAGACGCTTTCACCGTTTCAGAAATCTCACCCTTATCATTTATAACTTCTACTTTGGAAGATGCTGTCAGATAAAGTCCAGCCTCGACTGTGCATCTATCACCCAGAGGAATTCCTAAACCAGAATTAGCACCAAGCAGACAATTTTTCCCAAGAGAAATTCTGACATCGTTACCACCGGATAAAGTCCCCATGGTGGAAGCGCCCCCGCCAATATCGGTTTTATCGCCAATGACGACACCTTGAGAAATTCTGCCTTCGATCATCGCTTCGCCTAAAGAACCGGCATTAAAGTTCACAAAGCCCTCGTGCATGATCGTTGTTCCGGTTCCGAGATAAGCTCCCAATCTCACGCGGTTGGCATCGGCAATTCGAACATCGGATAAAGTTACGTAATCGGTCATACGCGGAAATTTATCAACGCTGTGGACCAAGATATGTCGGTTCTCTTTTCTTGCCTCAAGTTGTGCTTTTTTGAAATCAGCAATCGAGAATGGACCCTCAGAAGTCCAAACGACGTTTTGTAAAATTCCAAAAATACCATCGAGATTAGTTTCATTTGGTTTGACTAAGCGATAAGAAAGCAAATGCAGTTTCAAATAGGCTTCGGGTAAAGAAGTAGGGGCTTTGTCATCACTGACAGAGACTTTTTCAAAAGCAGCATCGGATGACTCAAGATCATCAGAAGAAATATTTTCTTCCGCAAAAAACATTTCGATCCAGTCACCGTCACTGTTTTTTGTGCCAATGCCTAAACCAGTCCAATTACTCATTATCTAAAACCTTTTTTATGCTCGTTAATGCTTTTGTTGTTGATTCTATATCATGCACCAAAGCAATTCTTAAATATTGCTCTGCAGGATTTTGTCCTTCATCTTCTGCGCCTAAATATTTACCTGGTAATACTATGACTTGCTCTTCGTCGTAAAGTTTTTTGGTAAAAGCTTCTGCATCCTTAACTTTCAACCAAAGATAGAAAGCTCCATCTGGGGTCAAAGAGTCTTTGGCTAAAATTTCTTCAGCCAATTTAAATTTTTCTGCATAGGCGGCTCGATTGTCTTCAACGGTTTTGTCGTCTGCCCAAGCCAAAGTACTCGCATTTTGAATGGGCAAGGGCACACTGACACCATGAAACATACGATATTTTGAGAAGGCGGCAATGATACTGGCATCTCCCGTAGCACAACCGGACCTAAAGCCAGGTAAGTTGGAACGCTTTGAAAGACTGTGCAGCGCTAAAACATTTTCCAAGCTGCCGTTAACTTCCATGGCAGCTTCCAAGAGGGAAGTGGGTTTTTCACCAAAATAGATATCTATATAGCATTCATCGCTTAAAACTTTAAAACCGAATTCTTTGGAGAGCTTTACCACCTTACAAAGTTCGTCTTTAGTCATTACTTTACCGGTAGGATTGGAAGGCGAGCAGAGCACAAGCAACTGACATTTCTCCCAAATTTCTTGTGCGACATTTTCCAAATCCATTAGGAAATTATTTTCTTCAAAACAATTTAAAAAATGAGGTTTGGCTCCGGCAAACAAAGTCGCGCCACCGTAAATTTGATAATAAGGGTTCGGCATACAAACATAAGGTTTCTCAGTAACTGCTTCTCTATTGACCATGGTTTGAATGGCAGAAAAGGTGCCTTCTCTGGTGCCACCAACCAAAAAGATTTCTTCATCTTTTATATTTTTCAGATTGAAATTATTGGCTAAGTAATTTTGGTAGCTTTTTTTCAGTTCAGGCACCATTGCCATCGGAGGGTAGTGACTGAATAATTCTTTGTTCTGATTGACGGCGTCTAAAATTTTTGGACTGGCAGGATGCTTTGGCTCGCCAATGGATAAATTGATCTCTGCTGGCGATCTTTTCGGGCTAATGAGTTTTCTCAATCTTTCAAAGGGATAAGATTGAATCTCAGCAATTAAATTATTCATAGCCTAAAAACTTTCTTCGCTTCTTTGGGTAAGAACTTCAAAGCCGTCTTGAGTCACCAGGATGGTATGTTCCCATTGGGCAGATAATCTGCCATCTGCAGTCTCGACCGTCCAACCATCGGTTTTGGAAAGCTTGGTTTTGTAAGTACCTAAGTTGATCATGGGCTCGATGGTAAAGCACATGCCTTCTTGCAATGACATGCCGGTATTGGGTTGGCCGTAATGCAAAACTTGTGGATCTTCATGGAAGACTTTACCAATGCCATGTCCGCAGTATTCTCTTACCACTGAATAATGATTGCCCTCGGCATGGACTTGAATGGCATGACCAATGTCACCCAATCTAGCTCCTGGCTTAACTTGTTCAATACCGCGATAAAGGCATTCTTGAGTGATATCAACGAGGCGTTGTGCATGCGGTTGGGCTTTGCCAACCATAAACATTTTGCTGGTATCGCCGTGATAGCCGTCTTTGATGACGGTGACATCGATATTTATGATGTCGTTACTTTTTAGAATTCTATTTTCAGTGGGAATGCCATGACAAACCACTTGATTGATTGAGGTGCAAATTGATTTTGGAAAACCTTTGTAGTTTAAAGGTGCTGGAATGCAATCGATCTCATCTACGATGTAGTCGTGACAAATTTTGTCTAGTTCACCGGTGGAAATTCCTGGTTTTACATGTTCACCGATCATCTCCAAAGTCTGAGCAGCAAGCTTGCCTGCGACTCTCATGCCTTTTATATCTTCCGAATTTTTAATCATAAGTTAAATTTTTAATGGACTTTACAGAGTTATTTCATTAGAGTCACATTCTAATGCAAACGGCATTAGATTTTAAAACGCGATCCATAGTTTCTACTTTGTTCGCGTTTTTTTTTACCCATTTGAAGCAGGTGTTTCATGAGAGCTAAACCTGCTCAGCTCATCCTAAAATCAGGTGAAGTCTTCGATGGTGAAGCTTTTGGTTACACCAAAGAAAAAGTAGGTGAACTGGTTTTCAATACTTCAATGACGGGCTATCAAGAAATCATCACCGATTTGTCTTATACCGATCAACTCATTTGTTTTACTTATCCGCATATTGGAAACGTTGGGACCAATATCGATGATCATGAATCTGCCGTTGGCGGTGCAAGTGGTGTGGTAATCAGAGACCTAACGCGAGTGGAGAGCAATTGGAGAAATGAACTCTCTTTAGCTGATTTTTTAAAGGCCAATAAAGTGCCAGGCATAAAAAATATCGATACTAGAAAGTTAACCAGAGTTTTGAGAAATAAAGGTTCTCAACCGGCCTTTATTTCCTATAAGAAAAAACCAAAAAAAGACATTGAAAAATTGTTTGAAAGATTTGGCAGCCTCAAAGGGAAAGATTTGGCTTCCAAGGTAACGACCGCAAAATCTTACTTATGGAAAAAACCAAGTTATGGCACAAAGAAGCCAAAACTAAAATACAAAATCATCGCGCTTGATTTTGGTGTCAAACACAATATTCTTCGTCTGTTGGTGGATCGCGAATGTGAGGTAGAGGTTATGCCGGCCAACACCGACTTTGAAACCATTCTTAGTAAAAAACCAGATGGCGTTTTTTTATCCAATGGTCCAGGAGATCCTGAACCATGTCATCAACCAATAGAAACGATTTCCAGATTAATTAGAGAAACAAAAATACCTTTGTTTGGTATTTGTTTGGGTCACCAACTTTTAGGCTTAGCGTTGGGCATGAAAACTGAAAAAATGAAATTCGGTCACCACGGTGCTAATCATCCGGTAAAAAATCTCATCACCAACGAAGTGGCAATAACCAGTCAAAACCATGGTTTTACGATTTCAGAAAAGTCCTTATCAAAAGATATTTCTATTACCCACCGATCTTTATTCGATGGTTCCATTCAAGGAATTTCTTTTCAGAAAAATCGCGTGTTTGGTTTTCAAGGTCATCCAGAAGCAAGTCCAGGACCGCAAGAGTTGCGATCGCTCTTTGATACTTTCATCGCTCAGGTAAACAAATATGCCAAAAAGAACTGATATCAAATCCGTTTTGATCATTGGCGCAGGGCCAATAATCATTGGTCAAGCTTGTGAATTTGATTATTCTGGAGTTCAGGCCTGCAAAGCTTTAAGAGAAGAAGGTTACAAAGTCATCTTGGTCAATTCCAATCCAGCAACAATTATGACCGATCCTGGCTTGGCAGAAGCTACCTACATTGAACCCATTACATGGCAATCCTTAGAAAAGATTATTAAAATCGAAAAACCCGATGCGATTTTACCGACCATGGGCGGTCAAACCGGACTGAACGTAGCTCTGGATCTCAATAAAAAAGGAATTCTCAAAAAATACAACATTGAATTGATTGGTGCTACCAAAGAAGCGATCGATAAAGCCGAAGATCGAGAACTCTTTGCTGCAGCAATGGAAAAAATTGGCCTTAATGTACCTCTAGCTAAACTGGCTCACAACATTGAAGAGTGTTGGGAAGTGCAACAACTGGTTGGCTATCCATGCATCATTAGACCCAACTTTACTTTGGGTGGTTCTGGTGGAGGAATTGCCTACAACAGTGATGAGTTTGAAGAGATTTGTCACAGAGGCTTGGATCTATCACCAACTTCAGAGCTTTATATCGATAAGTACCTTGCGGGCTGGAAAGAATATGAGATGGAAGTTGTTAGAGATAAGGCCGATAACTGCATCATTATTTGTTCCATTGAAAATTTCGATCCCATGGGAGTTCACACTGGGGATTCGATTACTGTAGCGCCAGCACAAACACTGACCGACAAGGAATACCAAATGATGCGAAATGCCTCAATGGCTATCCTAAGAGAAATTGGAGTAGAGACCGGAGGATCCAACGTTCAGTTTGCCATTAATCCAGAAGACGGAGAGATGGTTGTGATTGAAATGAATCCCAGAGTTTCCAGATCTTCTGCTTTGGCATCCAAAGCAACAGGTTTTCCGATTGCCAAGATAGCGGCAAAACTTGCCGTTGGTTTCACCTTGGATGAATTGCAAAACGATATCAGCAAAGATTCCATACCTGCCTCTTTCGAGCCAACGATTGATTATGTAGTCACAAAAATTCCAAGATTTAATTTTGAAAAATTTGCAGGTGCCAATCCTACTCTGACCTCACAAATGAAATCGGTTGGAGAGGTCATGGCCATTGGTTCCAACTTTAAAGAATCGTTACAAAAAGCCATGCGTGGTCTAGAAATTGGCTCCTCAGGTTTCGAATCGCCTGAACAAGCTAAAAATATCAAAGCTATTAAACCGAGATTGATTACGCCGACTCCTGAGAGACTTTGGTTTATTGGAGAGGCTTTTAGAAAAGGGATGGATATCATTGAAATCCAAGCTTTTACTGGTATTGATCTCTGGTTTCTAAAAGAAGTCCAAGAAATCATTAATTACGAAAAAATCATAAAATCCAAAAAATTCCTTTCTTCTAGAGATTTATTCCTTGAAGCCAAAAAAATTGGTTTTTCAGATAAAAGAATTGCGGAGCTATCCGGCAAGTCTGAAAAAGACATTCGAGCGAAAAGAAGAAGATTAAAAATCAAACCGATCTTCAAAAGAGTAGATACTTGCGCTGCTGAGTTTGAAACTTCAACGGCATACATGTATTCAACTTATCAAGACGAGTGTGAATCCAATCCTACCAAGAAGAAAAAAATAATGGTTCTTGGTGGCGGGCCGAATAGAATTGGTCAAGGAATTGAATTTGATTATTGTTGTGTGCATGCGGCTCAAGTTTTAAAAGAGGAGGGTTTTGAAACCATCATGGTGAATTGTAATCCAGAGACGGTTTCAACCGATTACGATACTTCCGATAGGCTTTATTTTGAACCAATCACTTTAGAAGACGTCTTAGAAATTTACGAAGTTGAAAAACCCAAAGGTTTGATCATTCAATACGGCGGACAAACGCCACTCAAACTTGCCAAAGACTTGGAAAAAAATGGCGTTCCAATTCTAGGCACTTCTCCTGATCAAATCGATTTATCTGAGGATAGATCTAGGTTTCAAAAATTTGTAAAAGAAAACAAATTGCTTCAACCAGCCAATGGCATGGCATCGAACAATGCCCAAGCGATTAAAATTGCCAATCGAATTGGTTATCCAGTCGTCGTAAGGCCTTCTTATGTTTTGGGTGGACGAGCCATGGAAATTGTCTACGATGATGAGGATTTAAAAAAATACTTAACCGAAGCTTTGGATGTTGATACAAAAAATCCAGTTTTGATAGATAAGTTCTTGGATTTAGCAATTGAGTTTGATGTCGAAGCAATAAGCGATGGCAAAACACATATTATCTGTGGTGTACTTCAACACATCGAGCAGGCAGGAGTTCATTCCGGAGATTCGGCTTGTTCCATTCCCCCTTACAGCATTGATAAAAAATTGCTTGCAGAAATTGAAGCCACGGCAATTAAAGTCATTAAGAACATGAAAATTTCTGGTTTGGTCAATATCCAACTGGCCTATGCAAATGAAAAAATATATTTATTGGAAGTCAATCCTAGAGCCTCCCGAACCATTCCTTTTGTTTCAAAAGCTATTGGCTCTCCATTGGCGAAAATTGCCGCTCAAGTAATGTCCGGTAAAAGTTTAAAGAATTTAGGAATCACTAAATTCAAAAAACCCAAATTTTATTCGGTAAAAGAGGCAGTGCTTCCTTTTGAAAAATTCCAAGCAGTTGATCCTATTTTAGGTCCAGAAATGCGATCAACTGGCGAGGTCATGGGAATAGCACCTTCATTTGTCGAAGCATTTGAAAAGGCTGAAATAGCTGCCGGAGTATCGATACCTTTGAAGGGATCTGCGTTCTTGAGTGTCAGAAATACAGACAAAACTTATTTGAAAGAACTTGCTAAAAGTTTAACTAATTCAGGCTTTAAGTTAGTAGCGACCAGAGGAACTGCAAGAGATCTAGAAGATATGGGCTTTAAAGTAAAGAAAATAAATAAAGTTTTGGAAGGCAGGCCACACATCGTTGATTTGATGAAAAATAAAGAAATCAGTCTTGTGGTCAATACCACCGAAGGAAGAGAATCAATTACCGATTCTGCATCAATTAGAAGGACCGCTTTGGATCAGAAGATTTGTAGTTCTACCACTATTGAAGGGGCAAGAGCGATATGTAAGGTAATAGAAAATCAGGTTGATTGGAGGGTAAAAAAACTTCAAGATATCCATTGAGGATATGACTGACAAAGCCCCAATGACCGTAGAAGGTGAGAAAGCCTTACGCGCAGAACACGAACACCTTACAAAAAATGTAAGAATCCAATTGTCCAAAGAAATCGCTGCAGCCAGAGAGCTTGGTGATTTGAAGGAAAATGCTGAATACCACGCAGCTAAAGAACAACAAGGGCTGACAGAAGCAAGAATCAGAGAGATAGAGTCCAAATTAACGAATTCACAAGTTATAGACGTAACCGCTATAGCGCCTTCCGGCAGAGTAATTTTTGGCGTCACGTTGGATCTTTATGATTTAGGAAAAGATGAAGAAGTGATTTTCAAAATTGTTGGTGAAGATGAAGCAAATGTAAATGAGGGCAAAATCTCTTTCTCCTCTCCTTTAGCTAGAGCGCTTATAGGTAAGGGTGAGGGAGATGTTGCTAAGTTTGAGAGTCCAGCTGGTCCTCAAGAATACGAAATAGTAGCTATTAAGCACATTTGATTTGAGCAAAAATCCCAACTATACCGGCGGAGAAAGGTTCAATAAGCTTTCAAAAAAAGACGGCTATCGATCAAGAGCAGCCTATAAACTAAAGCAAATCAATAAGTCGCACAATCTAATTAAACAAAATCAAAATATTTTGGATATCGGCTGCGCGCCAGGCAGTTGGATTCAAGTAGTAAAAGAGCTTACACAAGGAAAAGCATCAATTACAGGCATAGATATACTTTCCATGGCTAAAATTGAGGGAATTACCTTTCTACAAAAGGATTTATTGGAAGTTAATGACAATGACCTAAATGAGCATTTTGACCTTGTTTTATCTGATATTGCCCCCAATATAAGTGGTATAAGTATTACCGACTCTGAAAATATGATTGAACTTTTGAATATAGAGATATATCTAATAAATAAATATCTTGTAAAAGGAGGTTCTTTTCTAGCAAAATGTTTTCAAGGTAGTTCTTTTGATCATTTAAAAGAATTTATGAAAGAAAATTTCAAAGAGGTAGTAAGAATTAAACCAGAAGCATCTAGAACAAGTTCAAAGGAATGTTATTTATTAGGAAAATTTAAAAAGTAAGAATTATGTCGCAATTAATGAGAAATATTTTAGTTTGGCTTGCAATTTCAGGTATAACCTTTGTTGCTATCCAAAACATTTACAACCAGAGCCCTTCACAGAATATGAACTATTCTGAATTTGTTTCTTTAGTAAACAAAGACCAGATTTCCCAGGTATCTTTTAAAGGAGATGGTTATACCATCGAAGGGGTCACTCAAGAAGGAAACTCTTTCACAACAACTCGTCCTATATACGTTCAAGACGATCAGTTAATGACTGATCTATTTGAGCACAGAGTCGAAGTTTTAGGTGAAGAACCTCAAAGAGAAAGCATTTGGACACAACTTTTGGTTGCAAGTTTTCCAATTCTCATAATTTTAGCCATCTTCTTTTTCTTCATGCGTCAAATGCAAGGAGGCATGGGAGGTCGCGGCGGCCCAATGTCATTTGGTAAAAGCAAAGCAAGAATGTTGGAAGGCGGAAAAGTCAAAACAACATTTAGAGATGTAGCCGGAGTAGAAGAAGCAAAAGAAGAAGTTCAAGAACTAGTAGATTTTTTAAGAGATCCTTCGAAATTTCAAAAACTAGGTGGGAAAATACCTCGAGGAATTTTAATGGTTGGTTCTCCTGGAACAGGTAAGACCTTGCTTGCAAGAGCAATAGCTGGAGAAGCCAAAGTGCCATTTTTTACAATTTCAGGTTCTGATTTCGTAGAAATGTTTGTTGGTGTTGGAGCTTCTAGAGTTAGAGACATGTTCGAACAGGCTAAACGTCAAGCGCCTTGTATTGTATTCATTGATGAAATTGATGCAGTAGGTCGTCATAGAGGTGCAGGCTTGGGCGGTGGTCATGATGAAAGAGAGCAAACACTTAACCAGCTCTTAGTAGAGATGGACGGATTTGAAGCTAATGAAGGGATTATTATCATCGCTGCTACCAACAGACCAGACGTTTTAGATCCCGCTTTATTAAGACCTGGAAGATTTGACCGTCAGGTTGTTGTACCACTTCCAGACATCAAGGGTAGAGAACAAATTCTTAATGTGCATGTTCGAAAAGTCCCAATCGATAAGGATGTTGAAACTTCTTACATTGCAAGAGGAACGCCAGGCTTTTCAGGTGCCGATTTAGCTAACTTAGTTAATGAGGCTGCTCTGTTTGCTGCTCGATCCGGCAAAAAGAAAGTCTCCATGGAAGAATTAGAACTTGCTAAAGACAAAGTAATGATGGGTGCCGAAAGACGTAGCATGGTAATGAGCTTGGATGAAAAAACCAAAACTGCTTATCACGAGGCAGGTCACACCATTGTTGGTAGAGCTTTAGAGCACCACGATCCGGTTTACAAAGTTTCAATTATTCCGCGTGGAAGGGCTCTTGGAGTAACTGTTTTTCTTCCGGAAGAAGACAAATATAGTTACAGCAAAGAATCTATATTAGACAGAATCTGTGGATTATTTGGAGGTAGAATTGCTGAAGAACTGATTTACGGTGAAGGCGGAGTAACGACCGGAGCGTCTAACGACATAGAGCGAGCAACAGAACTTGCAAGAAATATGGTCACCAAATGGGGTTTGTCAGAAAAGTTGGGCCCTATTAAATATGATGAAGAAGGTGATGAGCCTTTTCTTGGAAGAAGCGCAGGTTCAAAATCAACATCTGTTTCAGATAAAACTGCAAACTTAATTGATGAAGAATCAAAAAAAATCATCGATACTTGTTATAAGAAAGCTACTAAGGTTTTGAAAGACAATTTGGATAAGCTTCACATGATGGCTGAATCACTTGTAGAGCTTGAAACCCTAACCAGCGATCAGATTGATGACATTATGGCTGGAGCTAAACCTAGAAGTAACGATGACGACGATATTTCTTCTGATAAAGATAATAAAAAAGGAGAAGAACCTCCAATTAAGGATCCAGCAGAACAAGTCTAAAGTTTCTTAACATGCTCTTTCCAAAAAAAGAGTTAGACCTTTCTACCCCAAAAGTCATGGGGGTATTAAATCTAACACCTGACTCTTTTTTTGATGGTGGTAAATTTCTAAAAAAAGATAATACTTTTGATGAATCAATGGTACTTAATTCAATTGAATCAATGATTGAGGATGGTGCTGATTTTATTGATATCGGAGCTCAAAGCACAAAACCTGGATTTACCAAAATATCTCCTCAAGAAGAACTTGACCGAATAGGATTTATTTTTGAAAAGTTAAAAGATTATCCGATACTTTTCTCTGTTGACTCATTTAATTTTGCAGTAAT